>JBARAD010000196.1:0-7787 GCA_049791675.1 Chryseosolibacter sp. | reverse complement strand
TTGCGCCACTGGCACGTGTCGGTGTAGTCTATTCCGAAAACACGGAACGCAATTACGGTGGCCAGTCCTGGCAAAAAAATATCGGCGATCATGAAAACGGCATGTATCATTTGCTTGTGGAGGGCAGCATGCCATTTGAAATGGTCAATGACCGTCTGCTGGATGAACAAAGCCTTCAGGAATTTAAGTTGCTCATCCTTCCGAACGTGGCGGCGCTGTCGGATGAACAATGCGATCAGCTGCGTCAGTTTGTCCGGAGAGGAGGGAGTCTGGTCGCAACCTATGAGACATCGCTTTACGACGAGGAAGGAAAGATTCGATCCGATTTCGGCCTGGCGGATACCTTCGGCGTGAATTATGACAACGCCGTGGAGGGACCGCTGCAGAACAGTTACCTGCGGTTGAAGTCCGATGTCGCAGCGAAACAGTATCATCCTGTTCTCAAAGGGCTGGCAGATGCTTATCGCATCATCAATACCACACACCAGGTGAAGGTGAAGCCAGGTGCAGACTTTCCGGCTCCTGTCACGATTGTTCCGACGTATCCTGACCTTCCGATGGAAGATGTGTATCCGCGTGTTCCCGATACCGGTGATCGCGGCGTCTATCTCCGTGAACTCGGGGAAGCGCGCATCGCCTACATCCCCGGCGACATGGACCGCACCTTCTGGCAGATCATGAGCGGAGATCACGCCACATTACTTCGCAACATTGTGCGGTGGGCGTTGAATGAAGAGCCATTAATCGAAGTTGATTCTTCCGGAAGCGTTATCGACGTTGCACTCTGGCGCCAGGAGAGATCGATGACGGCGCATCTTGTGAACCTTACCAATCCGATGATGATGAAAGGACCTTTCCGCCAGCTGGTGCCAGTAGCCGCAGACGTTAGTATCCGAATACCGAAGGGCGCCAAAGTGAAGGATGTGAAATTACTCGTGAGTGACAGGAAAGCATCTTATAAAATAGACGGAGATGTATTGAAGGTAAATGTCCCGCGCATTGAGGACTTTGAGATTGTCGGGATTGATTTGGCGTAAGCAGGGAGGTTGATGACGAGTCGTACTTTGTCCTGTTATCCGGTTATCAAGACCCTGAAAGGCTTCAATTTGAATAGCCCTGGGTTTCAACCCAGGGTTAAATGGAGAGCGCAAACAGTTTGCCCCCGGAAAACCTTTTCCACGTACGCACTATCGGGCAAACGGAGGACAAGCCTGATCGAAGTGAATTGTTGCACCCAGCAGAGAAATTCGAACATGACAAAATGGGATTGGCGTTAGTGGTTGCTGATGCCTACCCTCCTCCAATGGATAGTACGAACCTTTCCATTATCTTTGTAACATGAACCGGTCCCTGTTGGTGTCACTGAAGCGCATGCCTGCTGCGCTTGCGCTCATCTTTATCAACATCACCGTCTTCGTCATCACCTGCCTGATCGCCGGATCACCCGATAGCCCGGACTGGACGTCAACGCTGCTCCGCATGGGGGCGCAATTCAACCCGTTAACGCTTGACAGGGAATGGTATCGCATGGTGACACATATTTTCCTGCATGGAAGTGTCGTTCACCTCGTGGTGAACATGTATGTTTTGATCTATGCAGGTTATGCGATCGAGGTAAAGGTTGGGACCAAAAAATTTGTTTTCCTCTTTTTTGTATGTGCGCTCGCCGCGGCCCTCAACAGCCTGTACTGGAACCTGTTCACCATTGACGTCGGAACTTCCGGCGCCCTTTCGGGATTGCTGGGATTTTCACTCGTCCGCAATATCTTCAGCGGAAACAACGGGAAGTCTATGATACTCCTCCTGGGCCATTTCGGACTCTTTGTTGTCATCAATTTGTTGATCCCTGCACGGATGCATCCCGATTATGCCGGCCAGTTTGGTGGCGTGCTGGCAGGAATTCTCATCGGCTTTATCTCCTTTGCCAAAGGCGGCAGCGTCGGATTTTCAAAGGTCCGCATCGAATATCTGCTGATCGTATTGCTGATCGGGTGGTTTTTTATGTTGCCACGGTTTCAGGTACGGTATTTCAAGTTCTTTAAGCAGGTAGTCGAGGCAGAAGACACGACTCAGCATTTGCTGAAAGAAAAGCTCACGGATGACGACATGCGCACCTTCATTAGAAATTATCATCACTGGGATGAAGTGTTGACGCGCCTTCAGGAACAAACAAACCTTCCACCGACGCTCGCGACCGATACCTTCAAATTAAGAAATTATATCTCGCTGCGTAAGAAGGAAAACGTGTTCAAGAAGACCGTCGTTCAACAGGAGGCGTACATTTACCTGGACAGCGTTGAACACCTCCACAGGATCATACAGGAATTCATGGACCTGGATTACGGATTATGGTCGCGCATCAAGGCAATACCGGAGTTAATTGATTCCTCGTCCATGAGCCTGACGCGGGTTCTCTATGATAGTAACTGGACAGAAATAGCGACGCCGCCCGCAGCCTATTATCGCGTTGGTTTCAGAGACTCGCTTGGAAGGTGGGATGGCGCGGTCCGCGAATATTATGGCAATGGCGCCGTCAGGATGAAAGGTTCATACAGCAAAAACAAGCGCGACGGCGTCTTCCTTTTTTATTCGGATCACAAGACCCATATGTCTGCGGGGCGTTACGTGGACAACAAGCCGTTCGGCAAGTGGGAAACATTCCACGACAATGGAAAGCTTGCTGCTGAAATCTTCCATAACGGCGAACCATTTGTCAAAAATGTCTGGGACAGCGTGGGCAACAGGCTTGTCGTGGACGGTAATGGCAGGGAAATTCAGCGATATCCGAATGGCGTTATTGCCATTGAAGGTGAGTACAGGCATGGGGCGAAGGAGGGATACTGGTATGGCCGCCACCCAAACGGTGAGTTGTATTTTGAGGAAACTTTCCAGGGTGGGAGGCTGGTCAATGGTAAGTCGCGTACGTTGAAGGGCGAAACATTTGTCTATGATGAAAGCAGCATGTTTCCCATGCCTGCGGGTGGTTTTGAGAGGTTTTATGCGTATGTAAAGGAGGAAGCGAAAAAATTTGACACGGATGAACTGGGTCATGTGAAGGTTTCTTTCATGGTCACCCGCAACGGGGTTTTAACAGAGGTGAATATCGATCAGTCGGCAACCCCTGCGCTGGATGCCAAAGCCCTGGACATCTTATTGAAAGGTCCACGCTGGCTGCCCGCCAGAGATCATGGGCATGAACCTGTCGATGAGACGGGCCTTGTGCAGATAGAGTTCTATTGACAGCAGTGCAAAACTCCCCTTCCGGAGGGGCGGCGTGAGCCGTCCGACGGAGCGAAACGTCTGGATTGGTAAACACGACGATCTCCCTTGCCATCTCCTCCCGGTCTGCTAACTTTACCGCAACCCAAAACCGTCATGAAATTTTTCCAGCGCGAAATTACGCTGCCGGCATTTCCGCGTGGCTTTCATCTCATTACGTCCCATATTGAAAGGTCCATACCCGAAATGCAGCAGATAACGACCGGACAACTGCAGGTATTTATTAAACACACTTCCGCAAGTCTCACGATCAATGAAAACGCCGACCCCACTGTAAGGAAAGATCTGGAAACCCACCTCAATACGATGGTTCCCGAGAATGCCCCTTATTATAAACACAATACCGAAGGGCCTGATGATATGCCTGCGCACATCAAGGCGTCACTGATGGGTGCCGCTGTGACCATTCCCATCACAAATGGCGCATTGAATGTCGGAACCTGGCAGGGGATTTATTTATGTGAGCACCGCAACCACGGCGGCAGTAGGGAGATCGTTGTGACCGCTTTCGGGGTTTGATCCGGGGTCTATCGGCATCAGACATCCGGAATTATCAATGAGGATTGGGGCGCTCGCCGGGGATCGTGGAAGGAGGCATGAAAATTATACAGGGTTAAAGAGAACATTTATTCAAATTAACCAACAATAAATTTATGTCTAAAGGAAACAATATTTTACTCGCCGCGCTCGGAGGAGCCGTCCTGGCGGCTTTGATCGCTCAGTATTTGTCAACGGAAAAGGGAAAGCAGTTTCTCGATTCGGCCAGCAATGCCTTGAAAGATCTTTCAGGTAAGGCTACTGAGTACGCGAAAACGAACCTGAGTGAAATCGTCCGGGAAACAACCAATAGCCTGGGGCCCGTTGTAAAAGAGAAGATCGTGCAACAGGTTACAAAAGCCACCGGGCAACCGGTGAACCAGTAATAAAAAAGAGAAGGGACCCCATTTAAAAGGTCCCTTCTTTATTTCTTACCTGAAAGTAACGGATGTTATGCTTGTGTCCGATACTCGACCAGCTTCTTCTTGATCGCGTCCGTCCATCCGCTAAACCTGTCAGGCTTGGTGATGTAGCCCCTCGCGCCGAGTTCTTTCGTTTCATTAATTGTTTCTCTTTCCGAGCTGGTGCTGAGAATAATGACAGGGATGTCCCGGCATGAGCCCATACTTTGGCAGGCTTTCAGGAATTGCATGCCATTCATCAGGGGCATATTCAAATCCAGAAAGATCATATCGGGCTTAACTTCATTGGTTCGTAACTTGTCAATCGCTTCTTGTCCGTTGAAAGCGGTGAAGCAATGGATTGCCGGGGCGACAGCTTCCAGGGCCTTTAAAAATATCTCGTGGTCATCGATGTCATCGTCGATTAAAAAACAGGTAAATTCCTTGTTCACTGTATACATTTTATTGAGATGATCCTTTCTTGATAGTAGCATATTCCTTCCCGTATAAGCGTGGAGCTTGTTTGTGATCCTTAACCCCTCCATTGTTGCGAAAGTTCTTTGAAATAATTTCAGGAGCCTTCGCTGTGCCTTCACTCCATGTAAGAAAAATGCTGCATTTTAAATCTCATTGTGCGCTAAAAATGGAAAAGCCTTTCCACATCTGCCGCTGCACGGCCGGACCTGTTCCGTATTGCGATGTCATTGGGCTTTTTGTACGCTGACTTATAGAGAATTTATTTTCCGGATGTCAGCAAGCGTCCGCGCGGCATGAAAATTATTAACAGTCAGGTGGGTAAGAATACTCATGCAATAACACACAAATTTATGACAAGAGGAAATAATATTTTATTGGCCGCTTTAGGCGGAGCCGCAGTAGGAGCATTAGTTGCCAACTACCTCTCTACTGAAAAAGGAAAACAAATGTTGGAGTCAGCGTCTACAGCCATCAAGGATTTATCCGGCAAGGCTACCGAATACGCAAAGCAAAACATCAGCGAAGTGATCCGGGAAACAAAGGAAAGCATTGGCCCGGTCGTTAAGGAAAAGATCGCTGAGCGGGTTCAGAAGTAGTCCCACACCACCATTGCTCTCTGAGCATTTCTGGTATAGGCGGACGCCCGCAACTCCTGGCGCGGGCGTTCCGCTATTACCTTTACCGCTGCTTCAGCGAAATCATCCCCGTGGAATCTCCATTACGGCATCTGCCGGAGCCTCCCGGCTTCATTAGCACATTAACCCATTAACGCATCAATAGCCTTCGTCCCGTCCTTCCTGATATGGCGTTGGTCCTTGAAATGGTGGGCGCTGCTCCTGATGATGACGTTCCGGATCGCCATCGCCGAAGCGGAATAACCTTCCCAACCCCCATTAGCACATTAACACATTAGCACATTAACACATTTAGCACATTTCCCTGCAACCAATTCTTCAAAAAAGAGTTACTGTAACAAAACAGTGTCGTGACCGTATGGAAGAATTGCGTTCATCCCTCATTCCCTATGCCTACAACATCACAGGCTCCTGGGAAGAATCAAAAGATATCGTCCACGATGTGTTGTTGAAATTTTCGCAAATGGATAAGGACGAGATCAAAAATGAAAAGGCGTATCTCGTGCGCATGGTTGTAAACCTGTCCATCGACCATAAACGCAAACAGAAGAAACGTCTTTCTGATTATCCTGGAAACTGGTTGCCCGAACCTGTGGCGACCGATGATCCGCATACTACCGTATACAGAAAAGAAATATTGTCGTACACCGTGATGGTTTTATTGGAGAAACTCGACCCGAAACAGCGGGCCGTATTTATTTTGAAAGAAGCTTTTGATTACGATCACGCGGACATCGCGCGCGTCCTGGGTCTTTCAATCGAGAATTCCCGTAAAATTTTGAATCGCGCGAAAAACGAACTTCGCCTTGACAGGGTTTCTAAGTCTACGGAAAAACAAGGCGAGATGCTACGGCGATTCCTTTCTGTTCTCGAAAGTGGTGACATGGCCGAGCTCGAGCGCCTGTTGCATGAACAGGTCAATGTGGTGTCCGATGGTGGTGGCAAGGTTCCCGCTTTCCGGAATATCATCCGCGGCGCAAAATCAGTAGGTGCGCTGCTGGCAGGCCTGTATAAGAAAACTTTCATGCACGTAGATTCAGAAATCACGTGGATCAATCATCAGCCCGCGATCCTGCTTCATTACGAAAACACGCTCGTTACATGCCAGATATTTTCCATCGACGGTGACCTGGTTGATCATGTCTTTATTATCCGGAACCCTGATAAACTGGCCGTCATCGAAAAATAACAGGGATCATGTCACGTTTTTTCGGGCGTGTCCGTCTTTCCGTAAAAATCAATGTTATTATGGAAAGAATTGCATTTCACGAATTACCCGGGGGTTTCTTAAATCCGCTTTTGAAAGTACAGGAGTATGTTGACAGCGCCGGGCTGGACGCGTCATTGCTCACGCTCGTAAGAATGAGAGTCTCACAGATAAACAGCTGCGCCTATTGTCTGGACATGCATTATAAGGAGGGAATCGAGGCGGGCGAAACCCCGCTGCGGTTAATTTCTGTCGGCGCATGGAGGGAAGCGCCTTATTATTCCCTTAAGGAGGAAGCGGTGCTGGCCTTTGCGGAACACTTGACAAAATTGCCTGGTGATGTCTCCAGTGAGGGACTGCATGATGACCTGAATAAATATTTCTCGAAACAGGAGATCGCCTTTTTGACGTTGGCGATCGTGCAGATCAATTCATGGAACCGGATCGTTCGTTCTTTCGGAACGGAAGCAGGAAAATATCAGGTTAAAAAGAAGGAGCGCGCCGTGCCTGCATAGCGAATCGCTGCGGGCTGTCCGTTCGTTAATCACAAAAAAAAGCTTCGGACTGATGTCCGGAGCTTTCTGTCACGATCGCGGGATCCTGTTACTTTATTTTTATCAGCCCCAACTGATCCTCGGAAGCTGCGATGAGATTCCATGGAGGAGTGTTCTGTGCGTTGTTCTTGCTGGCATACACTCTCCACCGATATACTTTGCCTGCTACCAATTCCGCCGTCGCGGAACCATCAGCGTTAAAGGCAATTGACGTCGTGTTGCTCGGGATTACAATATTTTTCGTGATCGTTCCTCCATTGTTGGTGAAACCGCCCCATATAACGGTACCAGTAGACGCATCGGTCACTTCAATCACATAGTCACTTGCGCTGGCATATGCATTCCATTGAAAGGTAGGCGTCGTAGTTGCTTCCACTGGCTCCGTAGTGCTCATTGCATTTGAGGGTGCCTTTAATATTACAGCGCTGGTGGCTACGATCTCGACAGACGCGGGCGTCGCCGTTCCACTGCTGACGGTGACGGCATAATCACCGAATTTGGTGATGTAGTCAGGGTCGATCACAATATAATCATTGGCAAATGAAGCCCTTACCACATACGTCCCATCCGGAACATTTGAAAACGAGTACGATAAAGAAGAGGAGTAAGGGGCGCTTTGCGAAAGGCCGGGAATCGTTTCTTTCGTCACCGGGTGGATCAGAGAGATGTCGACGCTTGCTGGCGGAGTGGCAATGGT
>JBARAD010000195.1:0-16378 GCA_049791675.1 Chryseosolibacter sp. | reverse complement strand
TGCCTGATTAGTAAATCAGTAATCAGTAATCAGTAATCAGTAATCAGTAATTAGTAATCAGTGACATCAGTAACAAGTAATTAGTCAACAGGCATTCGGTGAAGTTCCAATCTTAAATCTTAAATCTTAAATCTTAAATCTTAAATCTTAAATCTTAAATCTTAAACTTTAAACCTTAAACCTTAACCCGCTCTTCTCCGGAAGATATTCCTTGCATTCTTAAAGATAGAAATGCTTTTATCAAGAAGGCCTCCTGAAATTTCCTGCTCGTAGTTCGAGATAACCCCGTCCGACACAGTCGCCGGATAAATGAATACTAGGCTGTTGGGCTTAAAGAATCTTGACATTTTCTTCGGAAGAACGTCCAGTACCGGTGTATAGGATATCCCGCCTTCACGGGACGATACCAGCACGATCATATCGTATGGCTGCACTTTGGAAACGAGCGAGGCTATATCACCGAAGTCGATGTTCTGACGGTAATCCAGATTCACTGCAAGTTTGTTCTGCGTGATAAACGCTCGCATCGCCTGTTCAACACCCTGGGGAGCATATAACTGAATGCCCGTGCTGAGTTGTGACGACACTCTGAAAATGTTGGTCAGCCACTTGTGAAAGCCTGGTTCTTTTTCCGCAAAGAACGGGCAGATCAAAACAATATTCTTGTGCACGTTCAGCGGCATGGTAAACCGCGTGATGAAAATCGTTTGTGTAGTTTGCTTTACAAGTTTATCAAATGTCTGTCCGAAGATGATGTCTGCGAGATTTTTTTGCGGCGACCACCCGGCCACGATGTCCGTGATGAATTTTTCAGTGGCGATTCGCTTGATACCACTTGTGACATTGCGGTCAATGGTTGACATGATCTCGATCTTCTGGTCGGCGGAAGCCGCATAGACGATGGCCTTATCCAGAAGTTTTTTCGACTGCAACAACCGCGCCTGTGCCTGATCATCATCCTTGACCACCGTAAGACCGAGGATGGGAGAATAGTCTTTTGCGTTCTTCATGACCATGGAAAAATCGATCAGCTTTTCCATCGTCTCGGGATTTGCAATTGGCACGAGCACGCGCTGGGTGTTTAACACGACCTGCTGGGGCTCGCTATCCATGTGTAGCACCACTTCCTTTCCTGCTTTCTCGGTAACGAAGGAGGCAATAACACACGTTATCAGGATCAGGACAATGGTACCATTCAGGACATGATCATTGATAAGGCCAAGATTATATCCGACCAGGATGACGGCCAGTGTGGCAGCGGCGTGCGCGCTGCTCAGGCCAAAGATCAGGTTGCTTTGTTCCTTCGAATACTTGAATATTTTGCCCGTCAGCCGCGCCGCGACCCATTTACCCACCAATGCCACGATGGTGAGTACCATCGCCACCAGCAGCGCCTGAGGACCGTTTGTGAGCACTCTGAAATCGATCAGCATGCCCACACTGATCAGGAAGAAGGGAATGAAAAGCGCGTTGCCCACGAATTCAATGCGGTTCATCAGCGAAGAGGTATGGGGGATAAGGCGGTTCAGGGTTAACCCTGCCGCGAACGCGCCGATGATCGGTTCCAGCCCCGCCAGCTCTGCAATAAAGGCCGTGAGAAAGACAACCAGCAGCACAAAAATAAAATGAGCATTTTTCTCATCTTCCAGCCTTCTGAAGAACCAGGAGGCAATCCGTGGGATCACGAGGAAAACAATAGCGGAGAATACCAGTATGGAGATCAGGAGTCGCGCCCATAACCCCGAAGTGGCTTCGCCGCTGGCCGTACCGGATATGATGGCAAGGATCACGAGCACGGCGGTGTCTGTCAGAATCGTGCCGCCTACTGTGATGGCTACTGCCTGGTTTTTTGCAATCCCCAATCGATTGACGATGGGATAAGCAATCAAGGTATGGGTCGCAAACATGCTGGCGATAAGGAGACTCGTGTTAAATCCGTAATCCAGCAGATAGTAGCAAACGGGAAAACCGATAGAGATGGGAAATATGAAAGTGAAAAAGCCGAATATCAGGCTTTTGTATTTGTACTTGTTGAACTCATTCATGTCGAGTTCCAGGCCGGCAATGAACATGATGTACAACAGACCGATCGTCGAAAAAAGATCCACTGCCGAATTTTTTTGGATGAGGAATAATCCATAAGGCCCGATGATCATTCCCGAAAGGATGAGGCCGATGATCCCGGGAATTTTAAACCGGTTCAGCACGATCGGCGCCAGCAGAATAATAAAAAGGATCAGTGAGAAAATAAGAACGGAATTGCCGAATGGCGTATGAAATTCATGTAGCAATTTTTCTGTAAACTCTTGCATCCTGTAGCATTAATACCAAAAGAACCTGAGCGGTTCTCCTGCCAATGATAACAAATAATGGCTTACGTTCATGCACCTGACGGCGCATGAACGCGTGAACTATTGATCCCTCGAAAAAAATCGCAATTCCGGTCTTCAGGAACAAATTCCCCGCCCTGACCCCTTGGCGTTAAAAGAAAACGCAGGGACTACTACGCGCGGATAACGGGCCAGGGGAAAGTTGAAACCAGTTCTATCTTTTTGCCGGCCCTGCCGGATTCCCTTGCGGCCTCCATTATTTCAAGGACATGCAGCGCGTGTTCAGCGTTGATGCGCGGCGCTGTATCTTTAACCAGGCTTTCCGAGATGACGGAGGCTCCTTCCTGCCACACATACGTACCGGTATCCTGCGCCATGCGCTGTGTTTTTTCATTCTCTGTCGATGCGAAGTCCACACCGAAAGGCGCCCAGTCATATCCGATCAACTGCAGGTTTCCCTTCGTCCCCCAGATGCTGATGGTAGGTTTATCCTGGCCTTCTCCCTCATGGCCGTAAGGATCGAAATAGTTAAAGCCACACTGAACGTGCGAGAGCGTACCGTTGCCATGATCCATTAATATCATCGCATTATCTTCCGCTTCCACTTTAACAATCCCTTTTCCAACAATATTGCGTTCTTTCGTGACAATGCTGGTCATTGCTACAACTGATTTCGCAGGTCCCAGTAAACCGGTGAGGGAGGCAATATTATACACGCCAAGATCCGGCATGCTTCCGCCTCCCTTTTCATAGAAAAATGATGACCAGTCTGGTCCCAGGTGTCCGTAATGCGCATGGGCGGCGGATACTTTGCCCAGCTTCCCATCCTGTATCATTTTAGACATAAAGGCAAACTGCGGACTGTTGACGACAGCAGGCGCGCCCCAGATCTTCAGACCTTTTTTCTTCGCCAACTCAAGTAACGCTTTACCTTCCCGATAGGTATTGGCCATCGGTTTTTCACTCCATACATGCTTACCCGCCATCAACGCCTGTTCATTGAGTCTGCCGTGTTCCTGCATGTCGGTCAGTGTGACCATCAGGTCAAACGGAGCACCCGCAAGCATCTGATCAATATGGGGATAGTGGTTCGGAATATTATACTTACTAGCTTTTTCCTTGGCGCGCTCATACCGGATGTCACAGGCGCTCACCAATTCAACATAAGGTGACTTGGAGAGATGTGGAAGGTACTGCGTGGACACACTTCCGCAACCAATAACGCCGACTCTTATCTTGCGCTGCGGATAATGACGCGCTTCCGCTATGATGCCGGACAGCATCAGGGCAGCCGCCGCCGAGGTTGTCCTTTCCAGGAATTCCTTTCTCGATAGTTTCATATTAATCACTGGTTTTTCTACAAACGTTTGACAAGTATCTTATCAATCTTTATATTATCCAAATCCATCACCTCAAATTCAAAACCATTCCAGTGGATTTTTTCGCCAACTTTTGGAATGTCGCTCAATTTCTTCAGGATCAGCCCCGCAAGTGTATTCACACTTTCCAATCCCTGACCTTTTTTCAAATCAAAAAAAATCTCAAACTCCACCAGGGGGTAGGCTCCGTCGACCAGCCAGGTACCGTCCTTCCGCTGCTGAAGCTGGGCTTCACCCGGTTCATACACTTCTCCCACGAGCGCCTGCAGAATGTCATCAAGGGTTACGATTCCAAGCACCAGACCATACTCATTTGTCACGAATGCGTAGTGCGTGTGCGCGAGTTTGAATCTTTCCAGCGCGGAATAGGCTGACGTATTCTCGGTAAGAAAGTGGGCTGGTCTCAATTGCTGTCTCAGGTTAAGGTTTCCGTCAGCCATGGCCGTAAAAAGATCTTTCAGAAACACAACACCCACTACTTCATCTTTGTCCGTGTCCCACACCGGATAAACACGGTGAAGATCCTGGTTAATGATTTTGACGACGGTATCGACACGATCGTGAATGTTGATAAAAACCAGGTCACCGCGGGTGGTCATGAGCGAAGCGATGCGACGATCTCCAAGCGCAAAAACACGTTCAACAATATCGCGTTCAATGTTCTGGATCTCGCCGCCCTTTGTACTCTCCGTGATAATGGCTTTTATTTCTTCCTCTGTTATCCTGTTGACCTTCGGTCTCACCTTCAACAGCTTGATGACCGCGTCTGAAGTCTTAGTTAAAATCCATACAAAAGGCAAAGCCGCACGCAACACGAATTTCATGAAGGGAGCGACTGCCCTGGAAATCGCTTCCGGATTGGACAACCCGATCTGCTTCGGCACGATTTCTCCCAGCACAAGCGTACAATAAGTGACGACGAACAGCACGATGGCGACGGCAAGGCCGTCCGCTATAGGCTGCGATATTCCGAATTGCATCAACCATTCTTCCACCGTATTCGTAAAAGTTTCCCCGCTGTAGATGCCGGTCAGAAGTCCGACGAGCGTAATGCCTATCTGAACCGTCGACAGGAACCGGGTAGGAGTGCGCGCAAGATCGATCGCTGTCTGCGCGCCTGGCTTTCCCGCTTTCCTGGCAGCGTCCAGGCGAATCTTACGGGACGAGACAACGGCAATTTCGGACATCGAAAAAAATCCGTTCACCAGTATCAGCAACAAGATGACGAGCCATTCCATTTTTGTAATTATAGACATCCGTGGTATCGCTAAGACAAACGCAGAAACCGGGTGATTGAAATACGCTCGGCCCGTGACAGTATGGGCGTGACAAATTATTCATGACTTTTGATGGTCACTGAACTCTCGGGTATTATGCCTTCGCACGGAGGTGATGGTCTACGCGCCGTTGCAGAGGCCAGGCATGCTTTGTCTGTACAAGGGCTCGCTACGGATCATCACTCCAGTTCCGGTTCGTGGTCATCCGCAGGCCGCTGGTGAAGGCTGAACTGAGCGATGGTGCGTGCACAGGTATTCCAACGGAGGATGGCATCGTCATTACCCGGTGGATGCATGGCCTCCGCCTGTTCATAACAGTCCATTGCGTCCAGGTACCACTCATACGCATCAAACTCGGCCCCGGGGATTCCCGAGTTCAATGCAGTGCCTCCCTGCCGTTCATATACAATGCCCGTGTAGTATTTCCGCGCGTACTCGTCCCGCAGGCCCTGCGCAATCATCAGCGCCTGCTTGCTCGCACGCGGCGAAGTTTTTCCAAACTGGTCGGTGAGGGCTAAAAGCAGTATGACGGAGGCAGTCGCGTTTTCACTGTCAACGGCCAAAATATCGAGACATATGCTTTCCGCCAACCGGGGTTGATTGAGCAGGCGGTAATGATCGGCTTTGTCGAGCGCCGCTGCAATTCCTTCCCGGGATAAGGGCTTCAATTGCAGATGACGTTGTGCGCGGCTTTGTTTCAGATCTTGTACACTCATAACTTTCATGATAACGTTGATGAATTATTTCTTGAATAGGCGAAGGAGTTTCCGCAGCGGGTCATAATACCTGTCGGCTACACGCTCCTTCAATGGTATAATGGCATTATCAGTGATCGCAATATTCTCAGGGCAAACATTCGTGCAACACTTTGTAATATTGCAAAAGCCTATGCCATCGCGGACTTTCAGATCCGGGAGCCGGTCCTCAACATCCAGCGGATGCATTTCCAACGCCGCAGCATACACCATGTGACGGGGTCCGGCGAACTGATCATGGAGATGATGTTCGCGCAGCACGTGACAAACGTCCTGGCATAAAAAGCATTCAATGCACTTGCGGAATTCCTGAACACGGTCGACATCACTTTGCGCGATACGCCAGGTGCCGTCCGGAGCATCCGGAGGGCGTGGCTTGAATTTTTTGATCTGCTGTTTGATCCTGTAATTCACCGACACATCTGTTACAAGATCCTTGATGACAGGGAAGGCCTTGAGGGGCTGGATCCTGACAGGCTTATCCATCGGCATATCGCCCATTCTTGTCATGCACATCAGCTTTGGATGGCCATTGATCTCAGCCGAACAGGAGCCGCACTTGCCAGCCTTGCAATTCCAGCGCACGGCAAGATCATTGGCATCCTCCGCCTGTATCTGATGAACGGCATCGAGCACAACCATGCCTTCGGATATCTCCGTCTGATACGCGCGGAATTCTCCGCCGGAAGCATCGGTTCGCCAGATGTGAAAAGTTACTTTGGCCATAACAGAACGGACAAATGTTGAATGACGAATCATCGGAGACAGGTGGTCACTTACCCCATCTCCTGTACGATCAGCTGAAGATCTTCCCTTAACTTTGGTTTTTGTACCGGGCGAACCTCCATCTCCCCGTGAATATTTTTAGCGATATGGATATTTACATTGCCGAACTCAGGGCTTTTTTCGGGAAAATCATCGCGGTAATGGCCGCCGCGACTTTCTTTCCTTTCCCATGCAGCACGTGCAATGGCCTCTGCAACGGTAAGCATATGCGCCAGTTCCATAGCGGTATGCCAGCCAGGATTGTAGGAACGGTTTCCATCGCAGCCTACCGCGGCAGCCTCCTGCTGCAAAGCCTTGATTTGCCTGATCGCCTCTTCCAGCTCGGATCCTGTCCTGGCAATGCCGACGAGATCCTGCATCATTTCCTGTAAGCGTGATTGAATGTGAAAAGGATTCGAGGAAACAGTTTTTCTTCCGAACGGAGCCAATGCGTCTGTTGCCCATTCCTGTACCAGTGCCTCATCAGCTGCCCCGGCGGAAGTCTCCTTCGCATAACGCGCAGCATATTCGCCTGCGCGTTTCCCGAAGACAAGCAAATCAGACAAGGAGTTGCCCCCAAGGCGGTTTGCCCCATGAAGTCCGGCCGCACACTCACCGGCGGCGAACAATCCTGGCACGGTTGTCATTTGCGTGTCAGGGTCAACCAGGATTCCCCCCATCATGTAGTGGGTCGTCGGCCCCACCTCCATCGGCTCATTGGTAATGTCGACCCCGGCCAGTTCTTTGAACTGATGATACATGCTTGGCAACTTCTTTTTGATGTGCTCCGCAGCATTCGGTATTTTTTCCCTGATCCACGATATATCCAGGAAAACCCCCCCGTGCGGACTTCCCCTTCCTTCCTTGATCTCACGTCTGATACACCGTGCAACATGGTCGCGGGTCAGGAGTTCCGGCGGACGTTTGGCGTTCTTATCGCCCTGTGTATAACGCCAGCCTTCCTCCTCGTCTGCAGAAGTCTGACCGCGATATAATTCGGGGATGTCATCGAACATGAAACGACGACCCCTATTGTTTCGCAGGACACCGCCTTCACCGCGCACACCTTCTGTAATGAGCAGTCCGCGCACGCTGGGAGGCCACACCATCCCGGTAGGATGGAACTGGACAAACTCCATATCAATCAGCGTAGCGCCAGCATGGTAGGCGAGGGAGATCCCGCCGCCGGTGCAATCCCAGCTGTTGCTCGAGATCTTGTAAATTCTTCCCATCCCCCCGGTAGCAATGACTACGGCCTTTGCCCGGAATATTTTAAATCGTCCTTTCTCACGATCGTAGCCGAAGGCACCCACAACATCGTTCCCATGGGTCAGCAACTTGATGATCGCGTGTTCCTGGTATATATCCAACCCCTGATGAATACCATGATCCTGAAGCGTCCGGATCATTTCAAGTCCGGTGCGATCTCCCACATGAGCAAGTCGGGGGTATTTATGACCGCCGAAATTTCGCTGAAGTATTTTTCCGTCATGTGTGCGGTCGAACAACGCACCCCATGCTTCGAGCTCACGAACCCTGGCGGGAGCTTCTTTTGCGAACAACTCCGCCATGCGCCAGTTGTTAAGATATTGCCCGCCGCGCAACGTATCGGCGAAGTGAACCTTCCAGTTATCCCGGTCGTCCACGTTGGCCAACGCAGCAGCCACACCACCCTCAGCCATGACGGTGTGCGCTTTGCCCAGAAGTGATCTGCAGACAACGCCTACGGAAACACCCGCGGCCGATGCTTCTATGGCGGCCCTTAACCCTGCTCCGCCGGAGCCGATCACCAACACATCATGAGAGAAAGTTTCGTATGTATCCATTTTAAAGAATCCGGTAATCTGTCCATATCCCCATGGAAACCATCCGCACATACAGGTCTGCAAAAGCGACGCTGACCAGACTCAACCACGCCCAGTTCATGTGACGCCGGTTAAGGCAACTCACGCAGTGATATACTTTTCTTTGCGCAGGCGCTTTTGACAACAGGTCTTTGTAGCCACCGGTCAGATGGCGGAACGAATGACAGCTGAACGTATACAAGCCCAACAGCAGTGCGTTGGCCGTCAGGACCACCGTACCTACGCCGATCCCGAACGTCTTCTCTCCGGATGCATCCGAAAACCACATTGCCTTCCATGCATCATGCAGGAGTATGAACACAAACAGGATGGCCAGATAAAGAAAGAAACGGTGCGCATTCTGAAGAATGAGCGGAAAAGAATTTTCTCCGCGATAAGTCTTTCTCGGCTCCGAAACAGCACATGCAGGCGGGTCGGCCCAGAACGATTTGTAATACGCGCCGCGATAGTAGTAACACGTGAACCGGAAGCCACCCGGAGCCCACAGTATCAACAGTGCAGGGGAAATGATCAACGGCCACCATGCAGGCCGGGGACCAAACCACGCATGTTCCGGATCACCAAAAAACAGGGGAGAATAAAAAGGGGAGAGGTAGGGACCTGCGCTGTAATGTTCTCCCTGAAACGCTGCCCAGGTCGCATACACGATAAATGCGGAAAGCACAATAAAGATCACCAGCGGACGGATCCACCATGCATCTTTTCTTGCCGTGATGCTAAAACCAGTTTGCATAAGCGCTGGTTTAATTTGATTTGATTATAAAAAGAAATTAAGAGAAAAGCAAGATGATTCAGCGGACATTCGCCGCATTCAAATTGCGGAAGTGGATTCTCCTCACGATAGTTTTTCGTAAGCTTGCTTTATGATGCAAGCACGGGAGAAGACGATCATCCTCTATGGCGCGTATGGCTATACCGGAAAATTAATTGCAGAAGAATGCCGGACCCGTGGACTCCACGTTATTCTCTCGGGCCGGCGCGAAACATCACTCATCATACAAAGCCATGAAACCGGATATCCTTTCGAAGTGGTCGATCTCTCCAATACTCTGGCGTTGAAAAAACTCCTGCAGAAAGGATGCGTGGTCATTCATTGCGGCGGACCCTTCCAATACACTGCCCAAACAATGGTCGAGATGTGCCTGCAGACCAAAACACATTACACAGACATTTCCGGTGAGTATCAGGTTTTCGAAATGTTGTCTTCCTATGATGCCCTGGCAAAAGATGCGGGCATTACCATTCTTCCCGGAGCGGGTTTTGATGTCGTGCCTTCAGATTGTCTGGCGGTATATCTGAAAAACCAGTTGCCATCGGCGGTCCGGCTCCAACTTGCCTTTATGTCTTCAGGCGGACTTTCCCGTGGGACGGCCAAAACCATGGTCGAGGGCCTGGGGGCGGGGAGTGTCGTGCGACGGGACGGTATACTGGTTCACATTCCGCTGGGTGAGAGAACAAGGAAAGTAAACTTTGGGCGCGTCACCTTGCCATGCCTGAATATTCCCTGGGGCGATGTTTCAACAGCGTGGTACAGCACCGGAATTCCGGACATTGAAGTATACACCGCAGCAACGGCTTCAGTGATTACCGCTGCCAGGCTAAGCCGTTATTTCAACTGGCTGGTGAAAGCGCGATGGGTAAAGCGCATTTTATTGGCGGCCATTGACCGGAAGGTGAGCGGCCCGGGGAAGGAAAAACTAGAAACAGGAAAGAGCTTGCTGTGGGGGAAGGTTTACGATGTTTCCGGAAAAACGCGCGTGGCTGCAATAGAAACGCTGAGCGGGTATAAACTCACCTCCAAGACCAGTGTCGTGATTGCTGAAAACATCCTCGACGGAAACTTTAAAACAGGATTTCAGACACCAGCAGGCGCGTACGGTGCGGACCTCATTATGCGGATTGAAAATACCCGGCGCATTGATTTGCAGGATGAATGAATGCTACCGGGCAGCCCCATTTACCCACAGCGTTTTACATGGGGCCCTCGATTTCATGGCCTGTCGCAGGGTCCGTGGCCTTGGCACTAATTTTTTAATTGGCAGGTAGTCCCTTTCATGCTAATATAATAGTGGATGATAAGGTATGTGGGCTATGCAGGGAAGATCTATCGGACATTCGGGAATGTTCCCGTTTTTTTGAATTCTTCAATTTAATCATCGAAAAAAAATGAAAAGCGGATGCTTTACAGTAATATTTTGTGTGCTGGTTCTGACGGGATACAGTCAATACTCGAAAAACACACTGGCGCTGGCTGTCGCCGGATCTGACCGCATGACCGTCGTAAAAAGCAGCGTCCATCTGGCGGAGTGGCATGAGAAGACCTTCTGGCCCTTGTATGAGAAATATCTGACTGATGCTGCCAAGGTGTATGCACAAACGTATCGTTCACTGAAGAGCCTGGCGGAAACAGCGCCGGCCGCAGCGGAGGCGGATGCCTTCGAAAATGGATGGAACGTTCTTACCTTCCGCAACGACGAACTGCTGTTGAGAAGAAAATATTATCAGGAGGTTGGGGCGGTGCTCAACGGTGTGGTTGCGTTGGAATTTATCCAGACAGAGGCCATGATGGATATGCTGGAGAGCGCGCAGATCTATTCCCAGACCGGCTGGAAGAGATACCGTTTTCAGTCACAGTCATTGCCATCGGGCGAAGTCCAAAAGGCAAAACACAACATGATGACCTCGGCCCTTAAATTAACACCCGAAAAAGCTGAATTATTCTGGCCTGTCTATGCAAGGTATGAGGAAGAATGTGATGCCCTGCTCGGAGAAGCCTATAGTGTCTACAATTTGTTTGCAGTCGATGCCGCTGATTTTACACCGGGGCTTGCCAAAAGACTCGGCAACGAGTTGTTACATGTCATGGAAAGAGAGATCCGTCTCAAAGAGCGTTATTTCCTCGAAATAAATGCGTCTGTTGGCTCGACCGTTGCCGCGCGTTTCCTTGCGTGGGAGGATTATTATTCCCTCGTCTCGAAAATGAATGCGTGGGCGGATCAACATAAATAAGCCGTCTGCAACCTGAGTCGTTACCCGGGTCATATTTCTTTTTCATTCTTTCTTTATTTGGCAGCGATGCTTATCTTGAGGCAAACCACGCGCTCGCTGCATGCAGAAACTCCACTCCGCTGATTACATCGTATTTCTGATTTATTTTATCCTGGTCAGTGGCTATGGCCTCTACATCTATAGACGCCGCAAAGCCACCCAAATGAATACAAGGGATTTTTTCCTGGCAGAAGGGTCTCTGACATGGTGGGCCATCGGCGCTTCCCTGATCGCGTCAAATATTTCAGCGGAACATTTTATCGGCATGTCAGGATCCGGTTTTGCCCTGGGGCTGGCCATCTCCACCTATGAGTGGATGGCCGCGGCCACGCTGATCATCGTCGCCGTCTTTTTTCTCCCCGTATACCTGAAGAACAAGATCTATACAATGCCTCAATTTCTTGAGCAGCGTTACAACAGCACCGTGAGCACCATCATGGCGATCTTCTGGCTACTGGTGTACGTCTTCGTCAACCTGACTTCCATCATCTATCTCGGTGCGTTGGCGATCAACGCCATTTCCGGCATCAGCTTCGCCGTTTGCATTATCGGTCTCGCGCTCTTTTCCATCTTCGTCACACTGGGGGGAATGAAGGTGATCGGCTACACTGACGTAGTGCAGGTTGCTGTGTTAATACTCGGCGGCCTGGTCACCACCTACCTGGCGCTCAATATGGTATCGGAACATTATGGATATGGCGAAAACGTCATGACCGGAGCACGGCTCATGCACGAAAAAGCGAACACGCACTTTCACATGATCTTTGATTCATCACACCGTTATTATTCAGACCTTCCCGGGCTTTCGGTTCTGGTAGGAGGGATGTGGATCAACAATCTCAACTACTGGGGATGTAACCAGTACATCATCCAACGTGCGCTCGGGGCAGACCTGAAAACGGCGCGGAATGGAATCCTCTTCGCGGCGTTTTTAAAACTGCTTGTTCCGGTCATTGCTGTGCTTCCCGGAATTGCCGCCTATGTGCTCTACCAGGAGGGCTTGTTTCAAAACGAAATGGTAAATGAATCAGGGGTGGTAAAACCCGACCATGCCTATCCTACGTTGTTAAACCTTTTGCCGGCAGGATTAAAAGGTCTGGCCTTTGCGGCCCTGACGGCGGCCATCGTCGCTTCACTCGCCGGCAAGGCCAATAGCATTGCAACGATCTTTTCACTGGATATCTACAAAAAGTATTTCCACCGCACCGCCACAGAAAAGCAGTTGGTGCTGACGGGCCGCTGGACGGTTGTTATATCCATGGTGATCGCCTCGTTGGTGGCGCCGGCGCTGAGCAACCTGGAACAGGCTTACCAGTTTATCCAGGAATATGTCGGTTTTATTTCTCCCGGTGTGCTGGCCATCTTTCTGATGGGATTTTTCTGGAGGCGTACCACCTCGGGCGCAGCGCTGACGGGTGCACTACTGACCATCCCGCTGTCCACCCTGCTAAAGTATCTCCCGTACTGGACTGGCGGCGCATTTCCTGACTATCCGTTTCTGGACCGGATGTCGATCGTGTTCGTGTTCCTGGTAATGCTGATGGTGGTGATCAGCCTGGCAGATCCCCGCAGTGAGAAACAACCCGTCGTCATCGAGGTGGACACGCGAATGTTCCGGGTTACCCCATCATTTGTAGTGGCCTCCGTGCTGATCCTGGGCGTACTCACCGCATTGTATACTGTTTTTTGGTAGCAGTGACATCATGAATTAAAGGGATTTGGGCCCGGCTTTTTACATATTATTTTGTAAATTTGATCATTAAGCACCTGTCAATATGGAATCAAAATCATTTTCGCAAAAGGAGATCAACCCACTGAAAAGTATTGAAGAATGGGAGGATGACGTCTTGCAGCGCTATCCAACCGCCCAGGAACCTGCAAAATCAAAAGAGGCATTCAGAAATTATGCAGAACCGGGGAGGGATACCGTGCGGGAATTCTACAGGCTGAACCACCAGTATCAGACCTATGATTTCGTGATGAAAAAGCGCGCGGAATTCCTGCAATTCAACCGTAAACAGCTGACCGTATGGGAAGCCATGGAATTTCTCAACACCCTTGTCGATGATTCCGATCCCGATATCGAGCTGGACCAGCTTCAGCATTTACTTCAGACCGCCGAAGCCATCCGCCGCGACGGGCATCCGGATTGGTTCGTGCTGACCGGATTTATCCACGACATGGGCAAAGTGCTGTGCCTGTTCGGAGAGCCGCAATGGGCCGTGGTGGGAGATACCTTTCCCGTGGGTTGCAAATTCTCTGACAAGATCGTTTATCCCGAATTCTTCGAGGCGAATCCTGATTCCAAAGATCCCCGTTATAATACGAAGTATGGCATCTATACACATGGTTGTGGATTGAAGAACGTAACGATGTCATGGGGTCATGATGAATATCTGTACCAGATCACCAGGGATTTCATGCCTGAACCGGCATTGTATATGATCCGCTACCACTCGTTCTATGCACAACACCGCGAACATGCCTACGAACACCTGATGGATGACAACGACCGCAAGATGTTTGAATGGGTGAACAAATTCAATCCTTACGATCTGTATTCAAAAAGTCCCATACCTCCGGTCGTTAAGGAGCTGCGTCCTTATTATGAAGACCTGATTGCAAAATATCTTCCGACTGTTGTGCGACTATAATTTTTGAAGCATTTTTTAGGGGATTAGTTTTTGTTTATTTTTTAAAAAGAGCGGCACAATTCCCGGTGGCGCTCTTTGATTTTCATGCCATGACGTGACGGTAACGTACCCGCAGCTTCGCGACAGTATATCGGTAAGACTGGCCCCTCATACAGGATAAAAAAATCGATTGATTTAGTATCAAAACACATTTATTTGTTAACTTCCCCAACCAGTTAGCCGATCGCCAATTTCCGATGTTGGTAATGGTTAGCAACCTGACACCCCACCTGCAAGGTTGTTGATGATGTTAAACTAAATATTTTGCCTATGAAGAAGTGATACACTCTCCTGTTTCAAATCCCGGATTTTATTGAGTGAACGAAAAGATGTTGATACCATCGTCAGTTCGCTACGCTGTACGGACAACGTGCAGCCGTGATTTTCGTCCTGATTAAACGACAACAGAAACAATCCTCATGTATGAACAATAACCCAAAACCTACACGAAATACGCTGTTATTTCCGATGAAAAACATTTTATTACAGGTACTGATTGCCTGTTCCAGCATCGCGTTTTCACATGCGATGGATACCTTCCAGGGACGTCAGGTGACCGGCGTAGTGACGGATGATTCAGGCGCACCCGTGCCTGGCGTAAACGTCATCGAAAAAGGCACCACCAACGGTACGGCTACTGATATCGACGGGAAGTACTCCCTGATGGTGAGCGGAGAGAATGCCACGCTGGTATTTTCATTCATCGGCTACACCACGCAGGAACTCACCCTTGACGGGCGGTCATCCCTCGATGTCTCCCTGGCCCCGGACACACAAACACTGCAGGAAGTGATTGTTGTAGGCTACGGCGAAAAGAAGAAGGAAACCATCACCGGCGCCGTTACTTCCGTGAAAAGCGCTGACATCCTGAAATCCCCCGTAACGAATCTTTCCAACGCCCTGGCAGGCCGTCTCCCCGGAACAGTATTCATCAACCGTTCCGGCGAGCCCGGATACGATGGCTCTGTCATCAGGATCCGCGGTACGAACACTACCGGTAATCCTTCCGCGCTGGTCGTGATCGATGGTATCGCCAACAGGACCGGCGGGCTGGAACGTCTCAACCCTGCCGACATTGAAAGTATCACAGTATTGAAGGATGGTTCTGCTGCCATTTATGGCGCGCAGGCTGCGAACGGTGTTATTCTCGTGACAACGAAAAGAGGAAAAACGGGCAAGCCCGAGATCGGATTCAATTACAACTATGGTTTCAACACGCCTACGCGTTTGCCTGAAGTTACCGATGCGGCCACGTATGCAACCATGCTGAATGAAATTGATGAATACAGGGGCAATGCTCCACGCTATTCACAGGAGGACATCCAAAAATACCGCGATGGATCCAGCCCCTGGACACACCCGAATACAGACTGGTATGGGGCTGTAATCGAGGACGTGGCCATGCAGGATATGGCCACCCTTTCACTCTCCGGCGGTTCGGACGACGGTGTCAAGTACTATGTATCACTTGGTAAATTATTCGAAGACGGTGTTTACAAAAACAGCGGAACGAAATATAAACAATACAACTTCCGGTCGAATATCGATGCGAAAGTAACAAACTGGTTAAAAGTTTCTGTTGACCTCGCAGGAAGACAGGAAAACAGAACGTATCCGACACGCGCGGCGGGAACAATCTTCCGTATGCTGATCCGCGGTAAACCGAACCTGCCCGCCTATTGGCCCAATGGCCTGCCCGGGCCCGATATTGAGAATGGTGATAACCCTGTTGTCATCAGTACGCCTGCAACCGGATACGTTCATGATAATAACTACGTGTTCAACAGCAACCTGAGGGGACAAATCGATATTCCCTGGGTGAAAGGACTCAACATCGTATTGAATGCGGCTTTCGATGAATCCTTCAGACCGATCAAAAGATTCAGGACACCCTGGTTCCTGTATACGTGGGATGGCGATTCTGTGGATACAAGCGGCACCCCCGTGGTCCTGAGATCGCAGCGCGGACTCAATACACCCGAACTGCAGGAAGAGTTTGAAAGAACTTCCGGACAGACCACCAACGCTTATATCAACTATTCCAGGGATTTCGGACCGCACGCCTTTGCCTTCATGGCCGGGGCCGAGAAGCAGATCCTGAAAGGAAGTCAGTTTGCCGCCTTCCGCAATGCCTATATTTCCCCTGCCGTGGATGAATTATTTGCCGGAACGAGGAACGCAAGCACGAATGCCGACAATAACCGCAACCTGTTATACAGTACCGGACGCTTGAATTACTTTGGCCGTATCAATTATGGTTATGATG
>JBARAD010000194.1:0-6250 GCA_049791675.1 Chryseosolibacter sp. | reverse complement strand
TTTTTACTTCTTTACTTTCTTACTTTTTACTTCTTAACTTCTCTTACTTCTCTTACTTCTTTTACTTTTTTACTTCTTTTACCTATTTACCTATTTACCTATTTACCCTTTTACCTATTTACCTTTTTTTTACCCTTTTCCCTCACGCCGGCTCAGTAACCAGCAAATTCTCCGCCGCATGGCGCGAGATAAAAACCTGTGCTTTGTTATCGATCTGTACTTCCAGCGAGCCATCGAACTCTATTTTGTCAAGGATGAGGATCTTGGCGCCGATGTAGACACCGATCTTGCTGAGATACTGCAGAAAAGAGGGTGAGCCGTCTTTTACCGAACGGATCACTGCTTTCTTTTTCAGCGCCGTTTCCGAAAGCGGAATCAGTTTCGGTGTCTGGATCTTTCCATCTTTATCGGGTATCGGGTGCCCGTGCGGGTCTGCAGTAGGATATCCCAGGAATTCGTCCAGCTTTTCTATCAGGAGGGGTGACTGAATATGCTCCAGCTGTTCGGCGACGTCGTGCACTTCATCCCAGCTGAAGTTCAGCTTCTCCACCAGGAACGTTTCCCACAGGCGGTGTTTCCGGATCACCGACAGCGCTTCGGATTTTCCCTGACGTGTGATCTTGGCTCCGTAATACTTTTCATAGGAGATGAGATTCTTGTTCGAGAGCTTTTTGATCATGTCAGTGACCGACGCCGCCTTCGTACTCATGCTTTCGGCGATCTCATTGGTCAAAACCGCCTTCATGCCTCCGTCGGAGAGCCTGTAAATGGCCTTCAGATAATTTTCCTCTGTGAAGCTTAGCATACTCCTGATTTAACGATGAACAAAAATAAAAGTTTAGACCCGTCTAAAAAAATGTTTTGACATATTTAATTTACGGACAGGCTTCATCTCCGGCTCTGAAGTCTCCCAGTGATGTATTTGCGGACGGGTTCGGGAGCAACCAAAGGGTCTCTGAAAAGAAGACGGAAAGTGATCCTGGGATCAATGACGATCAGAATTGACGATTCACGTGCCGGAAAGGTGGCGTCCGTCAGGATTCACGGTTCACCATGGTCGATGCGCGCTTTTCACGCGCGGGACGGAGGGCGGACACCAACCCGTCGACCACCCTTAACAACTTCGGCTCCTCCGATTCCCAGTACACCAGGGAAGGTTCGGCGGTGTAGAAGAATTTTGTCATCATGTCGTGGTAGATTGCACTGGAATCAATATGGAGCGCATCAAAGACGACAGCAGCATGATAGGGTAAGCAGAATTCCACCCAGGGTTTGTGGTTTGTCAGAAGTATGGGCAGCTTGAATCCCAGGTACTCGTATAGCTTGGTGGGGATGGAGTTCATCGTTGAAGGATTGATCTGGTAAGTGACCAAACCAAAATCCGCCGCGCGGATATGTTCAAATATTTCGGGATGTGGTATAGGGCTTTCACGAACGATGAGTTCAATGAACGGCCGTGGTCGGATCAGCAACCGGATCCTTTCAAGCACCCGCGATTGCGCGCAATAACCGATGATCGTCAGCCGGAAGCGATCGTCGATGACGTGCAGCTTGACGGCAAGATCAATGGCCGTAAATACCCCGGTTGTCTCTGCGAGCGTCCCCGAAAAAATAAGCTGGACGGTATCCCTGGCGAGAAGCGAAACGGGAACTCTTCGCGCCTTCATCGAAATGCGGACTTTGTTTTCCAGTACGGTGCTTTTGACGCCGGGAAACTTCAGCTCCTGCTCGTAGCCCTTTTCCGCGAGAAAGAAATGGTCGACGTAAGGGGCGGTGAGCGCTTCTTTTCCCCTGACATACAATGCTATGAAGGGTTTGATCAGCAGCGGGAAAGCCGGCGTATAAAGAATGTTCCAGTAATAATTCTCCTGTACATCGTAAATGACACGGCATTTCCGGAGGATCTTCATCAACATTGCCATGTACAATAGCTCATGGGTGGCGATGATCAGGATGTCTGGCTCCAGCCGGAGCGTTGTAAAGAAAATACGCCAGGGAGCCAGGAGCCTTCCCAGGCTCAATCTCCGGAAGGGTTTAAGCGCGTGCCGGGTGATCCCGGATCTTTCTTCGCTGCCCGATTCTATGCCGACGATGTGTACGTCGTACTTGTCAGTCCCGGCAAGGGAGAGGCCGATCTTTTCGTACATGCGGGAGTCATCCACCGGTTTCAGTACCGATGCAATAACAACCGTACTTTTATTTGAATCAGGCATTCAGAATTGTTAAGGTTAATTGTTAATCCTTAATATTGCCATTTCATGCAAATTACGATTAACCGACAAAAAATGGAATTAAGAGAAATCATCGAGAGGGCATGGGACGACCGCGCCATGCTTCAGGACGGCGCTGTGCAGGCTGCCATTCGCTCAGTGGTAGAAAACCTGGATAAAGGGACCCTGCGGGTAGCACAACCTGTAGCGGGTGGCTGGCAGGTCAATGAATGGATCAAGAAAGCGGTCATTCTTTATTTCCCCATCCAGCAAATGGAAACAATGGAAGTCGGTATTTTCGAATTTCATGATAAAATCCCGCTCAAGCGGAATTATAAGTCATTGGGCGTCAGAGTAGTACCGCATGCTATCGCCCGCCACGGCGCCTTCATTAGCAAGGGCGTGATCCTGATGCCGTCTTACGTCAACATTGGCGCTTATGTCGATGAAGGAACAATGGTCGATACCTGGGCTACCGTCGGTAGCTGTGCCCAGATCGGAAAGAACGTTCACCTGAGCGGTGGTGTTGGAATAGGCGGGGTGCTGGAACCTGTTCAGGCTTCGCCCGTTATTATAGAGGATAATGCATTTATCGGCTCGCGCTGCATTGTCGTTGAAGGCGTCAGGGTTGGAAAAGAGGCGGTTCTTGGTGCCAACGTAGTGCTTACCGGCAGTTCCAGGATCATCGATGTTACCGGCGATAAGCCTGTCGAATACAAGGGCTATGTGCCGGATCGCTCCGTCGTCATCCCTGGCGCATATACAAAGAAATTTGCTGCCGGTGATTTTCAGGTACCCTGCGCCCTGATTATTGGAAAAAGAAAGGAAAGCACGGATAAAAAGACGTCCCTCAACGACGCGCTCAGAGAGAATAATGTTGCTGCGTAGACTCAAACGCGGGGATTTGGCTGATTGGCAGCATTTTTAATGCGGAAGGACCAATAACAAAAAAAACAGCAACAATTCTTGGCACACGTTATGTTTTTAACATCCATGCACAATCTGATACAGGGTTGGCAGTTAATTTTGTAATGAGGAGGTTTCTATGATGAGAGTAATTTTATCCTTGGTATTATTCGTGGGCCTCGCAGGCTTTGGTGACGGCAAACGCGAAGATATTTACATGCCGGTGCGGAATGAAAGTTTCAACCGGGGAGAGACGCTAGAATTCAAAATGACCTATGGCATGTTCACCGTTGGCAAAGGCCTCGCGAACATTGATCCGAATTACTATAGATTAAACAACCGCGACTGTTTCAAAGTCGATGTATTCGGTAAAACCGTTGGTTTTGTCAACTGGGTAAAAGACGTTGACGATCAGTGGGGTGCGTATATCGATACCGCTGCACTGGTGCCTCACCAGTTCTACCGTAAGATCCGTGAAGGAGGTTATAAGAAGGATGAAGTGACTCACTTTGATCACGAGGAAAAAAAGATCCACGTAAAGGTCTCGGATAAGAAGACTGGCGGATTCAAGGAGCCGAAAGTTTACGACGCTCCCGCACAGGTGCGTGACATGATAGCAGGATTTCTGTATCTCCGGACCATGGACTTCTCCAATCTAAAAGTAAACGATACCATATTTGTCACAGGATTTTTTGAAGATGAGTTCTATCGTCTTCCCATCGTATACAAGGGTAAGAAGTCTATTAAGACAAAAATTGGTAAGGTCAGGACCCTCGTATTCAAACCCATGATGCCGTCAAACAAGATCTTTGACGGTAAAAATTCTGTAACCGCTTATTTTTCAGATGATAAAAACAGGATTCCTGTAAAAGTCGAAGCCGATATGTTCATCGGCAGCGCAGGCGTTGAGCTGACTGATTACTCCGGATTGCGCAATCCATTGAATATTGTACAACGATAAGGCATGAAAACCCCGCTACACGAGCGCTATTTGTGAATAGATGCTAAATTTACAGTTCAGAAAAGGTTTCAATGGTTAGAACTTCACTGTGGTTTCTTCTATTCCTCGTCCTTGCCGGTTTCGTCGGCAAGAGAAAAGACGTTTACATGCCGGTTCGGAATGAAAGCTTTTCCCGCGGCGAGACGCTTCATTTTAAGATGACCTATGGCATCTTTACCATCGGGAAGGGAAGCGCCAATATCCATCCCAACTACTTCACCTTAAATGACCGCCCCTGCTTCAAGGTGGATGTCTATGGAAAGACCGTGGGCATGGTAGACTGGGTAGCCGATGTAGACGATCAATGGGGCGCTTATATTGATACCGCAGCGCTGGTGCCCCATATGTTTTACCGACGGATACGCGAAGGCCGCTATCGCAAGGATGAACAAACTTATTTCGATCATGAGAACCGGAAGATCAGCGTGAAGGTCGCCGATAAGAAGACCGGGAAGTTCAAGGAGCCTAAATCTTACGATGCGCCCGCGCATGTACGCGATATGATCGGCGGATTTCTTTACCTGCGGATCATGGACTTTTCAAACCTGAAGATTAACGACACCATTGTCGTGAAGGGATTCTTTGAAGATGAGTTCTATGCGCTTCGCATCGTATACAAAGGTAAAAAGTCCATCAAGACCCGATTGGGAAAAATCAGAACGCTGGTATTCAGACCCATCATGCCCAAAAACCAGCTCTTTGACGGGGAGGATTCCATCACTGCCTATTTCTCCGACGACAAGAACCGGATCCCCGTGAAGATCGATGCTGAAATGTTCATTGGCAGTGCCGGCGTCGAACTCACCGATTACGCTGGCCTGCGCAATCCATTAAACCTGGAACCAAGCACCGAATGGTGATTCTCCCCCCGAGCGCTTCGGGTTCATAAGTCCCCCTCATGGCATGGGGAGCAGTGTCACTAAAAAACAACGCCCTGGCACGACAATTATCATAAAGTATTTGGATCAGGATCATGGGGAAAAACAATTAATCCCGCTAATTTGATCATCCAATCATTCGAATACTATGCTGAAAGAATTTAAGGAATTTGCCATGCGGGGCAATGTGATTGACCTCGCCGTGGGTGTCATCATTGGTGCAGCCTTCGGGAAGATTGTCACCTCTGTCGTGAATGATCTCATCATGCCCATTATCAATCCACTGATTCCCGGTGGTGACTGGCGTCTGATGGAAATCGGTCCGGGGATCAAGATCGGCTCTTTTCTGGGCACGGTCCTCGATTTTCTGTTCGTCGCCTTTGCCGTCTTCCTGCTCGTGAAGACCATTAACAGGTTGAAGAAGAAGGAAGAGGCCAAGCCTCCGGGCCCTGCAGAACTTCCTCCTGATGTGAAGCTCCTGACCGAGATCCGCGATATTATGCTGACGCGATCGGACGGAGATCTTATCAAGGGGAGGCCCGAAGCGATAAAGTAAATTCGCGCGGTCAACCTCACCCATCTACGCTCACAGGTCATTTTTCAGGCGTGGGCTAAATATTTCATTCTGACTATTCAGGAGCGCGCAGCTTCCCTGAGAATGCTGATTCGAGGATAGGGGCGAGGGCTAAAGCCCCATAAACTTTTTTAGCGCTTGTTACCTCCAGCTGAAGCTGGAGGAAATTGAATTGGACTTCTGGACTACGACTCAGTTCCGATGAGATTTCTCATTTCTGACTATCCAGAAGAGTGAGGCTTTTCTGAGAGCTTTGATTCGAGGAAAGGGGCCAGGGCTAAAGCCCCCTATATTTTTTGGCCTTTGCAATAATTGAATGAGTGACGGATGTTGAAAGGGCTTTAGCCCACTGTACACTTGAAGAAGATGTGTACAAATAAAATTAAAATATCTTAATGAGCACCCATTCTTCACTTGCCACTAGCTTCAGCTAGTGGATAACATCTTGTCAGCTACAAACGGGCTTTAGCCCTGAGCGCGTGCCCACGCCGGAGGGAGTGAAAATTGAAACAGGCTTTAGCCTAAAGGATCTCCTTCAGTCGCTTCGATCCCGTCTCTGGAAATCTTTGAAATCCCGCCTGCAGCGTGCGGCTTTCCTTAGAACGCGCCGATTCGAGGAAAGTGCCAGGCTACAGCCCCCTATATTTTTTGGCCTTTGCAATAATTGAATGAGTGACCGATG
>JBARAD010000193.1:0-9602 GCA_049791675.1 Chryseosolibacter sp. | reverse complement strand
GTTTTACTTTGATGGAGTGGTAGAGCACGAAGATGAGCGCACCTGCGAGCACGGCAATGATGGCGACAGCGATATTCATCGCGCGCTGCCGCGCGATGGTCTCTTCTCTGTCGGCGATGGTTTGGAGGTTGACGCGTTCTTGGAATTTTGTTTGAATTTTGGCTATATTAATAACTAAATCTTCGCCAATCAGACTGTCCTTTAATCCAATATATTTCCGCTGATTTACGGCCGCCCTTTCAAAATCCTTCTGGTCATTATACAAGATCGAGAATTGCTTGTATGAATCCAATAGCAGTTGATTGTATCCGGACTTCTTGGCAAGGGATTCGGCGTCCAACAACATCTGTTCAGCATGTTGAAACGCCCTGTTTTGAAGCGCTATCTTTCCCAGATAGACAGAATTTTCAGCTTGGAATCTTATATTATTAATATTCTTTGCTATCCCTAATGATTGTTGGAAATGTATTTTTGCTTCATCAAAATTCCGTAGTCCGAAGTTTGATACACCTAAGCTAAACAATCCTTCAAGTCTGATTTGATCATTACAGTTTGCCTTACATAAACTTAACCCTTCCTCAATAAAATCGACTGCTTTTTCAAAATGTCCCAAATGAATATGGCAAGTACCTAAGTTAACAAGGAGTCTATCCAAATCGTACGCATCGTTAACCTCTCTACGTAGAATTAGAGATCTATTAAAGTATTCAACAGCTTGCTCATAATTCCTCAATTTAAAATAAACGAAGCCAATGTTATTTAATGCAATACTAATTTCCGATTTATTGCCCGCCATCTCTCTTATTATCAGTGATTGATAATGAAAATCAAGAGCCTTATCGTATTCAGCTTTCAAAGAATAAGCTATTGCGATAGAATTAAGTAGTATCTTGAATTCGGTATCAAAATGATTGCGTTTTGCAACACCTAGACCTTTCAATGAAACGCTAATGGCTTCATCCAACCTTTCCATTCTCCTCAATGCGGAACCTTGAATAAGGATGGCTTTAACAACTCTAAGGCTATCTTGCAACCCGCTCGCAAGAGTATAGGACATATTAGCATACTTCAAGGCCTCATTATTATCGACGTCTATAAATTGATAGCCCAACTCGTAAAAGATATCCACCTGAGACACCTTGTCCGGAGTATCTACAATTGCCTTCAAAGAATCGATCGTTTGGTTCTGAGCACTCACATTAAGGACAAGCCCAAAGGTTAAACTCAAATAAAGCTTAGAGAAGTTTAAAAAATTTTGGTACACGGGTGAGTTTCCAAATTTTATTGAAAGGTATTGTATCACAATTCAGACGACCTTAGAGTCATTAATTTTTACCCAGGCAAAGTACTAATGTACGGCACAAAATTTTAGTGTTATAGTAATTGACCTGAATTAAGCGCTATAGGTTTAAAATAACGAGCTAACCATTGAATTAAATAATTACCAAATCAGTCTAAACAACTTATCCCTATGAAAAAATTCGTCTACATCGCCCTTTTAGCCATTGCCTCTTCAATGACAATTGTATCCTGTACTGAGGAAGAGGTTGCTCCATCAACTGAAAACGGCGGCGCTGCCCCCATCCCTGACAAAGGCTTTTAATTCCAAATTAAGTTTTTTCGCTGTTAAAAACCGCATTATGAAAACTAAAATCATACTAGTTCTGATAATCTGTGCTATTACCACCATCTCTTTTAGCTTCACTTCATCAAATAACGCTAAGGAAGTTCTGGCTGAACAACCTACTTCGGGGGTTAAAAACACAGAACCGCTAGGGGGCTTCGTTTCTGAGGATAAATTCTAATTGCTAAGGCCCTCTGACGGAATAGGCACCTAAGAGACAAAATTGTCTTCGTTCTCAATATTTGAGCAGGGTGCAGATGAAAGACAATTCAGCCAATTAGCAATAATTTGGGCCACCTGTTTCGCTCAGAGCCAAATAAGCGTCGAGCAGAATATTTGGTGATTATTATAATTCCGATCAAGCATCTCATGTAACGGAGGGACCTAAAGTAATACTTTAAGTATGCTTTTATTCACTTTTGGCCAAAACATTACATCAAATTTAACCAAATTTTATTTGGTAACTGGCCTTTCTAGCCTAATTGGTGACGTTTTTAATCCTCTTGACTCAATGATCATGCAGAGGTGAAATTATCATCGTTTTCAGGGGCCTTATCCCCTGATTACGCGGTTACTTTTCCATTCATCCCCTCCACAGCATGATGCTACTCGAAGGACCACCATTAGGATCCAGCTTCACCTATAGCTTTTGACCGTCTGATTTTACTATCCAAGCGCGTCAGTCATTTATTCACCACACACTTCATCGACTAGCCAGCAATTTATCAAAAAAGCTTAACGATTATTGGACGACCCAGTGTTCAGAAAACCTTCAAGACGACTGGTGACCCGATCGATTTGCTCAATATATAAGAGTGCAAGAGGGTCATTAACCTCTTTCCTTCCAATGACACATAAGCCTTTTATTGTTCTCGACGTCTCAATGACAGATCGGGATGTTCGCTTGAGCAGCAAACTATACTCTTGACATGCACTCAACAATTCATCGCGACTAAGCTGGAGTTCGCGAGTACGTTCACCAATTTTACCTTCCAATAGTCTATTTAAATACTTATTCTGTTTATAACTCCGGAAAAGCAGAATAATACAGACAACAAAAAATAACACTAGCAGCAAAGTGATTCTATTTAAAATCGACTGCTTTACTATTATCTGCTCCTTTAGGTCAATAATCTCATCCTGCGAAGCGATCCTGATTCCGTTTTCCCGTTCGAGATATTCCGATTCCGTTCTCATTAGATTTGTAGTGAGGTCTTCGTTGTAAATGTGGTCTTTCAGAGAGATATATTCGCCTTGGTAATATGCGGCCTTCCGAAAATTTTGCATCACCATATATAACTTAGAGAAAGCAGAAAATATCTTAATCATCTCCAGTTTAAATGGCGTACTCACATCAATAAGATCTTCCCCCTGCAAAAGAAAGGACTCAGCATCCCGAAAATATCTTTGCTCCATTTTGATGTCGGCAAGCATATAAATATTGTCTAGTTGAAATCGGGTATCATGAAATCTCTTCGCCAGGTCATATGACTTTAAAAAATGTTCCTCAGCACCATGCAAGTCTCCTTCCCCAAAATCTATCACACCAAACGCATATTCGATATTTATCCTGGGTTTTCCGGAACAAGCGGAGCCACAAATTTTTAAACTCCATTCTGCGTGATCACGTGCCACAGAAAATTCCTTTAAGTTTGCATAACACAAACTAATATTTGCCAACACTGAGGATAATTCCAGATTATCTACCCGTTCGACTAGACCAAGCACTTTTTTATAATAATTTAATGCTCTCTCATAATCCTTTAGTTTATAGTATGTAAAAGCAGCACTATTAAACGCCAAAGCAATTTGAGCGGAATCAGAAAGGTAGTACGCCAGATCAAGTACTCTAAAATCCAACTTCAAAGCATTATCGTAATCACCTTTAAAAATATATATTTTACTCAATGTATTTTGGATGTGCAGTTGCTCCGCCTTGTAGCCATTCGTCATCGCCATGGCAAGCGCATCACATAACTCGTTCTCGGCCTCCGGAATTTTCTCGACGAAATATAAAAGTTGACCCCTCACCCGCTTACTCTTGACCATCCATAAATGGTTCCCTGATTCAAAAGCCACATCCTCACTCTCGCAAATTAATTGCAGTGCTTTTTCGTTATCCTTCTGAGCATACTGAAAGGTCATCTCATACAAGGCAAGAAATCGACCTTGAACTCCAGCGGTATCCAAAACCTGGAGTAGAGAATCAACAATTATTTGATCCTGAGCTCGCATCCCATTACTTAGTATAAGCATCCCAAAGACAAAGTAAACAGATCTAAACATATGGCATCATTTAAAAATCGGCAAACGACTCAATCCGTCACTTCACTCGCATTAATCCCCGGAGAGAACATTTTACTTGGATTACAATTTGCATTTGTACCCGACCCTAGCACTATCATAAGTCTTTTGGGCTAACTTTTCTGAATCCCCTGAAAAATAATTCACAAGTAGGCAGGAACTTAATTCGATTTTTCGCAAATACTCTTGCGCAGTTGAATCAGGTATCTCCTTCATGCCCGTACAACACAATCCCTTAATGGTTGTCAAGGTCGCACCCAACTGTTCGGACGCTCTGCGAAAGATAACATCACTTTCCAATAATGCAGTTAACAATTCATCCCGGCTGCGTTGTAGTTCTTGCGTGCGTTCGAAAACCTTTCTCTCAAGCCGCGAATTAAGTTTACGCTTGTATTTATAAGCCCTCAAAACCAAAAATAGAAATCCCGCAAATAGCACGGCGAGAAGAACTAAAACTTTATTCTTTCCACGCTCTTGCCTGATTAGCTCTTCCTTTAAGACGAGCATTTGATTCTGAGTAGATATCATAGACGAATTCTCCCTTTCAAGAAAATTTGCCTCTGCCTTCATAAGATTTCGAGTCGTTTCCTCATTATAAACACTGTCCTTTAACTGACTATATAACCACTGAAAATGATAAGCATTCTCAAAGTCACAGACGCCTGAATACAACTGAGCAAGTCGGAAATATATCTTCATATTCTCGAGATTAAAGAAAGTATTCTCTCCGATTAAATTTATCGCGGATTCCAAATAACTCGACGCCTCTAAATGTCTCCCCTGCGCAAGATATATCTTCGATATATAGTCGATGTTATCCAGTTGAAATCGGACATCCTCTAATTTTTTGGCAATTGAATACGACCGTAAAAACTCGCTTTCAGCTTGACGGTAATCCTTCAACCCAAACGACGTTACCCCCAAAGCAAATGCAGACTCCATAAGTCTTGCTGGAGAACAAATTCTACCGCAGGCCTCAAACCCCATACCAATATAGAGTCGTGCCTCCTTAAACCTTTGCAGATAGCCGTAGCACAGGCCCATATTAAACATCAAGATATCCAAGTCAAAATTATCCTTAAACTTGATCTTCAAGTCACGACACTGCGTAAAATAAGACAACGCCGTACGATAATCCTCCAGCTTATAGTACACTAACCCTATATTATGCAGCGTGGTAATAATTGAAAGCGTATCATTATGCACTGAGCGGATATTAAGAGACTGAAAATGATAATTCAACGCCTTATCATACTGCGCGCTGAATGTTAGCGCAAGGGCATAGGCGTTTAGAATTTGAATCCGTTCATAGTCCAAATTCATTTTTTCACTAATGGGCAATATTACTTCATAAATATGGATGGCCGAATCCATTTTACCGAAAGCACGAAGCGCCTTAGCCGTGACCCGACCTATCCGTACCAACCTAGTACTATCACATAACTGATGGGAAAGGAGATAGCCCTCAAGCCCGTATTGGATAGCCCGTGTTTGATTTTTTCTCAACAGATTAGATGACAACTCATACAAAACATCCACGCGCTCTTTCCCCTCTGCCGCAGCAAACAGTGCCTTCAGGGAATCCAAATTTTGTGAACAAGCGGAAATGGAGCCAAAAGCCAGGCAAAGGAATGGCACGATGTACTTAATAATCATAAATTGGAGGGGTTTATCCATATTAATATAAATAAAAGCACTGAATATCCATGGCCATCTTCCTCTCGAAAACCAATCTGGAAGCAGAGATCTCAAAACGCGTAGCAGAAGCTTCCGAACAGATCATTTCTGAAATGGGCGCCGAACTGCACGATGACCTCATCCAGCGACTTTCGGTCTTCCGCCTGTACCTCGACAGACTCGAACGCGCATCCGCAGAACCCTCGGAAGTCCAATCGCTCTCCATCAAAATGAGAAGTGAATTTGACCAGGTCATCCATGTCGTCAGAAATATTTCACGAAGACTCCTTCCTGCGAAGATGGAAGGTGAAACCCTGGACAAAACGCTCGAAAAACTTTGCCAGAATATGGAACACCCCGGCACAGGACACATCCATTTTGAGAATTCAGGAACGCCGCACGCACTCGAACAACAAGCCGAGCGATACTTGTTCAGAATTGTACAGGAATTGATCCACAATGCATTCAAACACTCGTCTGCATGGCATATCCGGGTAAGGCTAAAATGGAATGAAGATAAGATTGTTATTGAGGTAGAAGACGATGGCACAGGATTCTCCAGGATCCCTGAATTCATCAACCGGTTAAAAAGAAAAAACAATACCCTGAAGTTGCGATCTGCCATTATCGGAGCAACGATTAGTTATTCACAGGGTGAAAAAGGATTGCTGGCAAAACTCGAGTTACCAAAGCAATAAGCCTTGCCATTCAGCAACAACTACCTGCGCCGGCATTTCAATCTCTTTCATACGTCCCTGATGACGGCGACGGCTTCACAATATCCCGTTGCGATACGCATAGGCCAGCAACGCCGCGGTGTTCGGAACTCCCACTTTCTTGATAAGCCGGAGCCTGTATGTTTCGGCCGTCGCCTCCGCCATCTTCAGCTCATTGGCAATCTCTTTAGTGATGGATCCACGGGCAATGGCCCTCAGCAGATCAAGTTCCGGTCGCGTAAGGAGCACAGACGGCGTGTTATCCCATTGTCCTGCATTGGATTGAATGACTTTCAAGATCTTGTCCGGATAATAATTGCCAGAAGCAAGAATGCTTTTGATGGTCTTCCGGATCTCATCATAACCATCAAGCTTGTAGACAATTCCATCGACGCCGTTCTTTAGAAGCGTGATGATTAATTCAACGCCTTCCATGCCGGTCACGGCGATCGTCTTGGGCCTGGGCTCCGACCGCTTCATATTCTCCAGCAACGCCAGACCTGATGAATTTCGCAAGCGAATATCAAGAAGGACAATGTCAACTTTGTTCCTGGACATGTGCTTGCTGAATTCCGCCGCATCACCCGCTTCATAGATATTCCCAACAAACTCTTCCTTCTGCAGCAGCGAAGTGAGCCCCTCGCGGATTAGGGCTTCATCGTCTACTATTAAAATGTTGATCTTCTTCATGATGCCATGCGTGGAATGGAGTCGATTTAAAAATTGCTCCAGTGAATATAAGTAAGATAGACCAAACACCGGCACTTTGAAGTATGCTGAAGACCGGAAAATGAATGATTAATTCTTCTTTATCAGGAAAACCAGACAGCGCCTCGTACGGTTTTCCTGATAAAAGGAATCCGCATATGAATATTATGAAAACACTGATTTACTTTTATAACAAGGTTAGCAATTTTCATATAGGGAAAAAGCATTTGAGAAGACCCTCTCTCAGGTAAAAAGACCCTCTCTTTTTTCTTGTCTTCAGAATGCTTCCAAAGCCGCAACTTGCCGCAGCGAGTTCGGCTTTGTTTTTTTTGGGGGGACTATTCTTAACGACTCCATCTCCAGCATGCATCACCTGTCATCAAGGACGAATGATCGTCAAATATGAGATGCTGTCAGCCAGGGATTCCTTTTTCTTTACTTCAACAACACCCCTAGGGGTGCAAAAAAAAAATTATCGGAAAAGAAAATTCGTGCGCGAATCATATCGATACTTTCGACTGATCTGTTTACATTTAGAATTGAGCCGCACAGAAAGATATATGAGAAGACCCCCTCATAGAAGACCCTCTCTTTTTTATGGTTCTTATAGGTGAAATCAAATAAGAAGAGCGCCGGAACCTCTGATGAAGTTCCGGCGCTCTTGTTTTTATCTCTGCACCATCAGTCTTTCAGCACTACCTTCTTCCGCAGCTGGCGCTGCCCCTGGCGGATCATCAGAATGTATATCCCCCCTTTCGCGGGAGCAGGCAAGACAAGTGATTGTCCGGCGCTCACGGCTTCATGATCAAAAACGTTTGAATACAACTCCCGGCCCACCTGGTCCACCATGCGCACTTCCACCGGGAACGCCTCCACGCCCTGCAGCCGGATGTTGATGTTATCCGGGGAAGCAGGATTGGGATACACGCTCAGTGAAAATCCTTCGTCCATCGCTACCTCCTCTTCAGGTTCCATTGAAACCTCTTCCGCTGCCGTGCGTGCGCCGCTTGCCGCGGCGATTGCCGCAGTACCAACCTGTGTCACCGTCACAGTCGGGGACCACCGGTTCCACTGCGCCTCGGTGGGCACGGATGACTTGCGGCTGAAACGCGCGCGGTATGTGCCCGGCGTCGTCGCCGTATAGGTGTTGGTCGTGGCCGTAAGCTTCACACCATCCTTCTCCCACTGGTACGCAAGAAAACCCTCCGCCAGCATCAGCTTCGGATATTGGTTCTTCGCTTTGTCAATCACCGTGTTGCCCGCAAACGGATGGATATTGGCCTTGCTCTGCTTCAGCATCCACGTATAATAGTCACTCTGACTATATGCGCGTGTCCACACAACATGACCCAGGTCGGCATACAGTGAATACCGGACCACCGCGCCAGCTTTCTTGAAGTTGTCAATAATGGCCTCGGTAAACGCGGGCGAAGGCCTTATATCTTTCCCTCCCTGGAATACCCATAGCGGCATGTGCGCCACTTTCGCCTGCTGATTCTGTTTGAAGATGTTTGCGTCCCACACCGACGACATCGGCAGCGCTGCCGCAAACAGCCAGGAGGCGCGCTTCATGCACTCGTACACGCCATAGCCGCCGATAGACAATCCCTGCACATAGATCCGGTCCTGATCGATCTTGTACTTCGCGGCCACCAGTCTCACGATGCGCACCACATCCTGTATCTGAAGGCTGTCCCATATGTTGAACATCTGTGCCGAAAGCACAAATCCAGGAAAAGCACGCGTCGGCATGGAAGGGTCGTTCGGCAGGCGCGTACCCGCCAGGTTACGGGCGTCGAGGTACTGCTTGCCGCCAGCGTTCAAGTTGTGATCGTTGTTCAGCAACCGATGGGTTGCTGTCTTCGGCGCGGGGGGTGAGTTGGCCGCCACGGTATACGATGGTGTGGCATGATAACAACTCGTGTAATAGCAGTTGGCGCGCTCCACGGCGCCGTGCAGGTGCACCATCATCGGATAACCCTGCGCATATGTGCTTTGGTATCCGTTGGGAAACAGCAGCCTGTAATTCATTACGAAATCATCCGCCGCGCCATTTTTGTGACGGAGGTTGCCCTGCTTATAAGGACTGGAATCCCACCCGGTCATGTCATGATAGTTGTCGGTTTTGACCCCGGGTGAACTCTCGCGGAAGCTGAAGGTCTTGTTCTCCTGCAGATAGTAATAGTTTGTAGAACTGATGCGCGTGCGGATGTCGAGGGTACCGTACGGCATGCTTGTACTGTACTGATAATTGCCCTTGACCTGGGCAATGCAATAGTATCCCGCCAACAGGCAGGCTATGCTGAGGGTAAAGATTCTTTTCATAATCAGGGAGTTAAGATGGGCTGAAACAAAGCAGCCAAAATATTATACCTGAATGATCGAAGCAGCTGTTTATGCGGATAACTCATGCCGGCAGGATTTCTGAAACGGGATTAACATTTCCGCAATTGTGGAATTTCCACGGTTTGTGGTATCGTTTGCTGACATCACCAAAGTGGCGCTCATGCAGGGATGTCTCATCGTGCGTCGATGCAACGCGCGCGTATGTTTCCCCATGATTGGCGCCTGCG
>JBARAD010000192.1:0-2086 GCA_049791675.1 Chryseosolibacter sp. | reverse complement strand
GATTAGCCCTGGGTTTCAACCCAGGGTTAAATGGAGAGCGTAAACAGTTTGCCCCAGGAAAGTCCTTTCCACGTACGCACTATCGGGCAAACGGAGGCAAGCCTGATCGAAGTGAATTGCCGCATCCGACATAAAAATTCAAACGTGACAAAGTAGGATTAGTCATTAGGCATTAGGCATTAGGCATCAGGTATTAGGTATTAGGCAGCAGGCGTTAGGGTCTCCATAAAGTACACGCCACTCCCGACCAGGAACTGACTTGCTGACTTACTGATCACTGATCACTGATCATTAGTGGCCAGTTAAAATTGTTGTTCTTAGAGAATATTTAAAATACATGGCTAGAAACATCCAAATGCGATGGCCCGGCACCCATAAAATCCGAAACTGCGAATCAAATCGTCACGGTCAAAATTTAAGAGATTTCCCTATGAAGCTGGACCGAAATAGGTGCTTTTTCCTGGCCACTAGTGATCACTGATGACTGATCACTGATTAACGCCACACGATCGTCGCGACAGAACGTCCCTTGATGAAATAACTGAACTGTGTCTCCCCTGTTCTCACAACAAATGATTTTGCTGCTGTGTCAGCATTCGAGACAACAATGACCTTGCTTCCATCAGTGTTGATAAAAGCGACATGGTCGAGTTTTGTTGCGCTTTCAAAATTCGTGGATGAAATCCGGAACGCACCCGGACGAATGAATTTTGAAAAGTGACCGATGGAATAGTATTCTACATTTTTTGTCACCGCCCCTGTGCCTGACTGAATCGTGACCACGCCCCGGCAGTCCTGACACCCATTGTTCGTCGGTCCATGGTTTTCGTCGAGCGCAAGATTCCATAACAACGCAGTCTTCGACCAGTTTCTGGTGGCGCCGATAAAGATATTGGCCATATTCCATTGGAGATTGTCGCTGAAGCTCGTGGCCCACTCCCCTCCGGAAATTTCCGTGAAGTATAGCCCCTTATCGGGATGGGCATTGTGTACGACACTCATCGCGGAAACATTCCCCGCATAAGCGTGAAAGGCGGATCCCGCAACGTATGCGCTGGCAGCAGGATCATTGAGAATGGAGATCGCATATTGCGTGTTATCCCAGTTGTGGTCGTAGAGTATGACCTTTGTGGTGATCCCTTCAGATGCAAACACCGGCCCCAGATGGTCTCTGATGAAAATCAATTGCTCATCCGCCTGCATTTCCATGGAGGGATAGCTTGCGGTGAAATGCAAAGGTTCGTTCTGGGGTGTGACAGCGTCAATCGGAATTCCTTCGGCACCATAAGCCTTGATATACCTGGCGAGATAGCGCGCGTATACAGCATAGACGTCGGGTTTCAATCTTCCGCCCAGGAGGCTTTCATTTGTCTTCATCCAGGCAGGAGGGCTCCAGGGAGAGCCCATGATCTTCACGTCGGGGGCGATAGACAGTATCCGTTTGAAGACCGGAACAACGTCCTCGCGGTCCTTCGCGATGGAGAAATTTGCCAGCCCAGGGTCTGTTTCACCCATAGGCATGTCATTGTAAGTATAATTCGAAAGGGAGAAATCAGAGGCGCCGATGGTCATCCGCAAGTAGCTGATGCCGATTCCTTTGTCAGGGTTAAAGAGATCTTCGAGGAGCGCTTGTCGCTGTGCTTCCGTCATTTTCCGGTTGATGAGATAAGCGGATGATCCCGTCAGGGCGGCGCCGAATCCCTCGATCTCCTGAAGCTTTTCCGTTGCATCCACAGTGGTTGCTGGGAACGACGTTTCCGATATCTCCGTGATCGAAATATCGGATTCCGCCGACAGCAATTTCGATTGGTCCCCCGTCGTTACCCATACCCGGGCCTTTCCGATCTCCCGGGGCTGCTTCGGCGGTCCCGGATCATGAAATTCATCTCTATCACATCCCGCCCCCGTTAACAAAAGCATGATGACCAGGGAGGTTGAAGTTAATTTCATGTTAAAGAAGTTTGAGATGTTTTAGAAGTCTGAAAAGTTTTAAATGTAAAATGGTAAATAAGTAAATAGGTAATCAGGGCTAAATTGCAAGGTTTGACGCAGCACGCACATTTTAGAATTCTTACTTCCTTTAACT
>JBARAD010000191.1:0-26579 GCA_049791675.1 Chryseosolibacter sp. | reverse complement strand
CTTCACTTTAAATCCAACCACCTTTTCGCCCGCCCTAACAGGCAAGGTGAGGATATTGTTCTCCGCCGCCGGTTCTGTGACGAAGTGCAGATCATAGGTTTCTTTTTCTGACGAGAGGCTGATCCTGATCTCTCCATTGGCGTCCAGTGCTTCCGAGAGATGAATCTGATATTCAACTCCCGAGGTATTGGTCTCCTGTAGCGAGACTTCCTGTTCAATGAAATTGGCTACACTTTGGGACTGTGCAGTTTCATCATCATTCACGGTAATGATCAAAGATTTTTTCATGCCCGCGACAAACGGTCCTGGCAAGTTGAGCAGACCAAGATCCAGGATCTTGTTTCCGGTTTTCCCGTTATTGTCAATGGGTTGAAGCGCTATCGCCGCGGAATCATCACCTTTTCGCACCTGGAGCTTGATGGATCCATTCTCGATGGGCGGCACAGTACTCAATACGCCTTCGTATCCGGCGCCGGCTTTCAGGGAAATGATTGCATCGGCCAGCAAGGGTTTGCTGAAATGAAGAATGACCGCGCTTTCGCCGCCGTTCTCTTCGATCTCCATTTGTGAAGTGTCAAATTGAACTGTGATATTGTGGTCATTTTCTCCGGTGATGCTTTCATCCTCACATGAAATAATAACAGGGCTCGCCAAAATCACCAGACCCAAAATGCCGATTAAATTTTTCATTTTATTATACTTGAATTTATAAACAGTTTTCTCCTATGCCTCCGCCTGAAGGCAAAAGCTTTCGATCTGACTTCGTGTTGTTTTGAGGATTTTAATGTTGCCGTGATCTCGTCCAGGCAGAGAATTTCATCATTTGACCATTCGTCCTGTGATTGTTCTGAGCTTCACAATCGTACCAAGGAAACGGAAGAAGTTCAGATCATGTTTCAAAGTTTCCTCATAAAGTGAACTTATTTTCATCTTATTATTAATTCAAACCATTGAAGGGATATGATGGCTTGGAAGCTCCTGCAGATACGGGCGATAAAGAATCCTGACGTATCGGGAGTCGCCAGATACGATCGGAGTCCAAAAAACCGTGCAAGTAATCAACCGAATAGAAAATACAGAGAAGCGTTTAATCGCGTCGCTACTCGAGTCTCATGGCATTGACCGGGTTTTCCCGCGCGGCCTTCACAGATTGAAAGCTGATGGTGAATAAGGCGATCATCAGGGAAATTATTCCTGAAATAAGCACATATGAATAATCAATGTCGATCCGGTTGGCGAAGCCTGACAACCACGACTCTGCGAAGTACCACGCAACCGGTGTGGCGATTACGAATGCGATCATCACCAGCATGGTAAAATCCTTTGACATCAGCACCATCACCTGTGAGACGGACGCGCCCATTACCTTTCGGATGGATATCTCCTTCGCCCGCTGCTCGGCCGTGTACGCAGCAAGTCCGAAGAGACCAAGGCATGCAACGCTGATCGCAAGAACTGTAAAGATAAGAATGATCAAACTCATCCTTTGTTCCGCGCGAAACAATGCGTCAAAATTCTGGTCAAGGAAAGAATACTCGAACGCTGCTTCAGGTGCATACTTCTTCCATAGATCTTGCAGTATTTTAATTTGTTCCTGGGTATTGCCGGCTGACAACCGTACCGCCATCTCGAGGTTGGGTTCACTGCCAAGCAGGATGGCCATGGGTCTTACGTTATCCCGTAAGGTCTGAAAATTAAAATCCTGTAAAACCCCAATGACTTTAAGCGGTGCAGGCGTTTCTCCCTGATAAGTGAGGACGACTGCTTCTTCCAGGCTGTTAAAGCCCATTTGTTTGTAGGCGGTTTCATTCAGGATAATGGCCGCAGTGTCACTCTTGAAGTCGCGGGAAAAAAATCTCCCTTCCGCCATTTCATATCCCATTGTCTTCAGATGATCGTGATCCACCTGATAGATATGCAACAGGAAATCCTGTTCTGAACCACCCTTACGAAAAGCACTCGTCCAGGTAACTTTGGGGGGAAGGTTATTCGAAAAGCTTGCGCCTTTGAAAGACGGATGCTGGGCAAGTTCGTTCTTGAATGCCTGTGCGTTTGTTTTCAGCGCCAGCGTATGAAGCAGGTTTACTACGTTTTCTTTCTCAAAGCCCAGGTTCTTCTCCTGCATGTAATGAAGTTGCTTATAGACGACAAGACTTCCGAATATCAGGGCGATGGAAATGATAAACTGGAACACCACCAGGACATTTCTCAAGGCAGAATTTTTGAAACCTGACCTGATCCTGCCCTTCAGCACCTCGGTAGGCTTAAAAGCGGTAAGATAGAAAGCAGGGTAACTTCCGGCCAAAAGGCCGATGATGATCGTAAACAGAAGGAGTGATGCGATTACAACCGGATTTGAGAATATGGAAAGGGTAAGTTCCTTTCCGGAAAGCGTGTTGAATCCGTTGAGTGATACGCCGACGAGGGCAAGGGCCAGTAATGTCGACAGCATCGCGTACAGTAATGATTCTGAAATGAACTGGAAAATCAGGCGCGATCTGACAGCGCCGATGGTCTTGCGGACACCCACTTCTTTTGCGCGGTTCGCCGACCGTGCCGTAGAAAGGTTCATAAAGTTGATACATGCAACAAGAATGATGAAGACCGCGATGGCGGCGAAAATGTAGAGGTATTGAATATTTCCGTTGGGTGTGATTTCCGAGGAGAGTTTGGATTTGAGGCGGATGTCCAGCATGGGTTGAACGAAGAGTCCGAGATCATTACCCTGTTCCCTGAATTGTTTAAAGCTGAGGCCGATGAATTTTTCCAACTCTGCTCCCATATAGGTTTCCACCATGCGGTCAAGGTGGGTTTCGACCGCGGCCACGTCAGCACCAGGGTGCGTTTTGAAATAGGTGTAAAGATTATTGGAGGTCCACTGCGTATTCTTCATATAATCCCACGACTCCCCCGACAGCACAACATCAAAAACAATGTGTGAATTATGGGGAGCATCCTTTACAACGCCAACAACTTCCGCGGCGGTTCTCTCGGCGCCCCGCATCATCATTTTACCGATCGGATCTTCGTCCCCGAAATAGCGTTTGGCGACCGTTTCCGTTATGACAAGTTTGTTTGGTCCCTTCAGGAACGTTTTGGGATTCCCCTTTACAACAGGGAAGGAAAAGAACTCGAAGAAGTTGGAGTCAGCGACCAATACATGTTTCTCGGTGAAATTCTTATCGCCCACACCCATCGGCATTGTTTCCCAGTGACCGAACCGCACTACTTCAGCGACTTCCGGAATCTCTTTTTGCATCGCTTCGGCCACCGGCGCGGGAGAATTGGCGATCTCCGCGGAATTGCCCTGCAGGCGTCCGGCAAAGGCGACGCGGTAAATGCGATCAGCATCCGTATGCATTTTGTCATAGCTGAGTTCATCAACAATGTAGATGATAATGATGAGCGTAGCGGCAATTCCGATACTTAACCCGGTGACGTTGATCGCGGAATAGGCTTTTTGCCGGAGCATGATCCGAAAGGCAGTCTTAAGATAATTTTTGATCATAAAAAGAGAATTCAATGAGTCGCGCCTATCCTCAGCGATTATAAGACCAATTTCCACAAGATGACTTTGTTGCTTGTTTAATGCGCTTTTTGACCCTGCATAGGGCATTTTCGAGGTTTATGGATCAAAGTTCACAAGTTGGCCAGATGTTCATGTGAGCACACTCCCGTTCGCTATCGGACACGTGATTCGGAGTTTCCGCTTGAATAATAGTGACATGATGACGATTTTGCACCGCACTACGGAAGACTCATAAAACATCAAACACACAAAACTGTATGGAGTATCGACAACTTGGTGGCTCAGGATTAAAAGTTCCTGTGCTGACATTCGGCACCGCTACTTTCGGCGGCGGTAACGAATTCTTTAAGACGTGGGGAAGCACACAAGGAAACGAGGCGATGCGCATGGTGAGCCTGTGCATGGATGCGGGAGTCAATTTCTTTGATTGTGCTGATACGTATTCCGATGGACTGGCGGAAGAGATTCTAGGCAAAGCCATCAAAGGCATCCGGCAAAAACTACTGATCTCCACGAAAGGAACATTTCCGATGGGCAGTGGAGTGAATGATCTGGGTTCTTCCCGACATCACATCATCGAGGCCTGCGAGGCAAGTCTGAAGAGACTCAACACCGATTACATCGATGTTTATCACATGCATGGCTTCGATGCCAATACGCCCGTAGAAGAAACGTTGCGTACCCTGGATGACCTCGTTCACAGCGGCAAAGTAAGGTACATCGCATGCTCGAATTTTTCGGGATGGCACCTGATGAAATCTTTGGGTATCTCCGATAAGTATGGATGGCACCGCTATGTTGCCCATCAGGTATATTATTCATTGGCGAGCCGTGAATACGAATGGGAGCTGATGCCGCTCGCGTCAGACCAGAAGGTCGGCGCCCTTGTATGGAGCCCCCTTGCTGCCGGCCTTCTTACCGGCAAGTTCCGGCGTGATCAGCCACTTCCAAAGGATGCGCGGGTAACGCAGGGCGGAAGTCCGGTTCCCTCATCGGTCATTTCAAATGAATTGTTGTACAATGTGATCGATGTATTGGACGTAATTTCGCGGGAGACTGGCCGATCGATCGCGCAGGTTTCTTTAAACTGGCTGTTGCAACGGCCGACAGTATCCAGCCTGGTCGTAGGCGCGCGTACGGAAGCCCAGCTACGGGAAAACCTGGCCGCAACGGACTGGAACCTTACGACGGATCAGGTCAAAAGACTGGATGCTGCGAGCGAAACACAATCCATTTATCCCTATTGGCACCAGCGTTCAAAGGCCTTCCTGAATACGGCCCCGAAACTATATTAAAGACAGAGACGCGATCAAGTCGCGTCTCTGTCTTTAAATCCCAATCACCATACCCTGATGATCTGTCCGGTGATAATACCGAGCACGCTTTTGCGGTAAGCGCTGGCTACCCGCTCCATGGAAACAGGGATATGACCCGGAAAATCTGAAAACATTTCCGGCGAATCTTCCACAACTCCAGGGCTGATGGCGTTGATGCGCACATCGTTTTCAAGCTCAAGGGAAGCGGACAGGACGAAGCTATTGACGGCGCCATTCACGGCAGCAAGATTGGCAGAACCCAATACGGGATCATCGGATAGAATTCCGGTGGTCAACGTAAAGGATCCTTTCTTATTGATGTAATCTTTGCCAATCAGCACCAGGTTGATTTGTCCGGCCAATTTGCTGTTCAATCCTTTTTGAAAATTCTCCGGCGTCATCGTTTTCAAAGGTCCCCAGTGACCGGTACCGGAAATATTGACGAGGGCATCAAAGGCTCCGGTAGTTTTAAACATCGATTGGACCGAGTCGGGGTTCGTAATATCCGCGTGGATATCTCCGCTCTTCCTTCCCACTTTTATGATGTCATGATCTTTCTCAAGACTGGCAGTGACGCTCTTGCCGATTGTTCCCTCGGCGCCCACGATTATTATTTTCATTGTCGGCTGATTTTTCCTGTATAACGTCCCCACTTTGTTGAAGGTTGCTCTTCCCTTTAATTCCATAACTTATTTCAATTAATCTGTAAAGCCGGGTATTCGGAAAGAGGAATTTTGTATTTTTCCCCCTGGCGATCAAGTGACCAACACGGATGCGCTTTCACTACCCTGACAGGGTTGATTAAACGATTGTTATATGAAATTCAGAAAACTTGGATTCACCGGCGAAAGCGTATCTGCCATCGGTTTAGGATGTATGGGCATGAGTTATGCGTATGGCCCCACCGATGAAACTGAGTCGATTGCCACACTGCACCGTGCGCTCGACCTTGGAATCAATTTCTGGGATACGGCCGACATGTATGGCGACGGCAGGAATGAAGAACTCGTTTCCCGGGTGCTGGTGCCAAACCGCAAGAAGATTTTTATTGCCACCAAGTTTGGTTTCCGCTGGAAGGAAGATAATACGAATTACCTGGACGGCTCCCCTGAATGGATGCGTACCGCCATCGAAAGAAGTCTGAAACGCCTGAAGATCGACGTCATTGATCTTTATTATGCCCACCGTCTTGATACGCGCTTTCCGGTTGAAGAGATCGTTGGGGCGATGGCAGATCTGGTGAAGCAGGGGAAGGTGCGCTACCTGGGGCTGTCGGAAGCGTCGGCGGCGTCCGTTCGAAAGGCGTGCGCCGTGCATCCCATCGCGGCACTTCAGAGCGAATATTCTATTATGACGCGTGATGTCGAGCAGGACATTCTCGCGACGTGCAGAGAATTGAACGTCGCACTGGTTGCTTACAGTCCATTGGCCCGCGGCCTTGTTACGGATACGATCCATGACAAGGAGCAGCTCGCAAAGAACGATTTCCGTCACACGCTTCCGCGGTTGCAGGGAATGCATTGGGAAAACAATCAGAATCTCGCGCGGGAGTTTGCAATACTCGCGAAGGGCAAGGCCTGTACCGCCGCGCAGCTCGCGCTTGCCTGGGTGCTTGCGCAAGGTGAAGATATCATACCCATACCTGGAACGAAGAAGCGCAGGTATCTGGAAGAGAATGCCGCTGCTGCCGACGTTAGCCTGTCGCAAGAAGATCTTGATAACATAGAGACGTTGATCCGCAAATATCCTGATGTAGGACAACGGTATGCCGAGGGACCGATGAAGCTGATAAACCGGTAATACTCTATATGCCCGGATGTCCGCCAGGTTTGGCCGGAGATTGAAAGAATGTACGAGGTCGATATAACTTGCCTTGGGGCACACTCCATCCGGATCAATTGCCGCCAGCTTTCGCCGGAGTACTGAAATTGATGGCTGCAGGGCCCACATTGCCGAGCTTCATCACATCATCCCTGAATTCAGGTACTCCGCTCAGTGTCAGGCGCACGATGCCTGCTTCGCGCCACATTTTACCTGGCAGGGAAATATTTGACGTTCTGAAAATCCGTATATTCAGTAACAATTTCTTCTCCTCCCGCAATGAAAACAGTTCTTTCAAAATATCCCTCTTATGGACAATACAATGCATGCCCTGAAGAGAAACCAGGTTTCTTTTCTGCTCATCTCTTTGTTCCTGTTATCCTGTTTCTGCTCCATTGCTCAAGCGCCACCGGAAGTCTTTGCGCGGGTTTCGATGATGAAGGTTAGCCCCGGCAACCAAAAAGAGTTTGAAAAATTTATGAATGAAAAGATCAAGCCACTGCACATGCTGCGCAGGCAGCAGGGTAAGATATTTCTTTGGATTTTGTTTAAGGTGCATAACGTTGGAGGCAATGATGAATATAATTATGTAGGTGTAAGCTATCATCCTGCCTGGGAAACCACGGAGCCACCGCTGTTTGCAGATTTGATCAGACAAGCACATCCCGAAGATGATGCTGTGGCAATTGAAAGCAAATTGCGGGAGCTTGGCACGCTTGTTCGTCAGCATATCTTATTTCGCATGAAAGCCATTGAGCCCAATCCGCCAGTTCCATCCAAATATGTTCGGCTCGATTACATGCGGGTGCGTCCGGGCAAGAACGGTGATTACCTCGATGTTGAAATGAAGGAATGGATGCCGGTGCATCAGTCATTGATCAATGACGGGCAATGTACAGGATGGGGACTTTGGCAACTTGTTTTTCCCGGAGGATCCGAATCCGCGTATCATTACGTCACGAGTCAACGATACGCCGACTACGCCCACGCTTTGGGTACTGACTTTGAAGAGGTTCTCAGGAAGACACACCCTTCCAGAAACGTTTCAGAGATATTGACACGGACTACCGAATCACGGGATTTGGTTAAAAGTGAGTTGTGGGAAGTCGTGGATATGTTGCAGTAGTAGTAGCAAGTCCAAGACGCGCCGCTGGCTATGAAACAGACATCTCCAATACTTTGGTCATCTCCTCTTGATCCAGGTCGATGGGGTTGTTCTTGTTAGCCGTCTCCTTTACGATCTTCTGAAAATGTTGCGTGCCCACGCGGTAATGCGACAGTTTTGGGATACCCATTTCCGCAGTGAGTGATTCAATTGTTGCGAGCAAAAGGTCGATGTAATAGTCATCACCGTTTCCTTCCGCACGCGCGAATATTTTTCCGATGGCCGCGTACTTCCTCAACGCTTCCGGATTTGTCTTCTCTTTGCGAAGTTTGTGAACGGTTAATTTGTTGGCAGGCCCCATCATCGCGCTGCAGATGACGCCGTGGGGAATTTCAAAGAATCCGCCGACAGGCGATGCAAATCCATGTACCAATCCCAGCCCCGCATTGGCTAAGGTAATGCCTGAAAGATAGGACGCCAACGCCATGTCTGTACGAGCCTCGAGGTTGCCGCCATCATCAAAAGCCCTCTTCAACGACCGGGCCACACGTTGGAGTCCTTCATACGCCAATGCATCCGTCATGGGATTTGCGACCGTCGACACGTAGGATTCCAGCAACTGTGTAAAGGCGTCCATCCCGCTCGCAGCTGTGATTGATTTCGGACAACCTATGGTCAGCGCAGGATCCACGATGGCGAGATTGGGGACAAAGTTGTTGTGACGCAATGATCGCTTGTAACCCTTCTCACCCGTCTCCGCGATGACTGCATTTTTAGTGGCTTCGCTCCCCGTTCCCGATGTGGTGGGGACAGCAATGAAAGGTATCTTGGCGCCGGGGTGCCCGGATTTTGTACCGACACCTTCGAGATAATCCTTTACCGGTTCGTTCAACGGTAACATGGCGGAGATCGCTTTACCGGCGTCGAGTGCGCTGCCTCCGCCGATCGCCGCCACGCAGTCCGGAGCGAAGCTTGAAAATTTGCTGACAGCAGCGTCGATCATACCCGGGGTAGGCTCTTGTCCAATCTGGCATTGCACCCACTCAATACTGTTTACCTTCAGTGTTTGTAACAGTGTCTTTCCATGGGAAGACGCCATAAAGGAGCGCGCGCCGGTCACCAGCAGGGCTTTACTACCGAAGGATCTTATCAACCCGGGCAAAACAGAAAATTTTCCCGCGCCAAAATGAAGCTGTGGCGTGGGCGCAAAAGCAAAATCTCTTATCATGTGGTTATTTCTTCGCCGGGAATATCAATTTGTGTTTGATGCCTTCGCGCGGTTTGGCCATCCAGTTCTCTACCGTGTCACGCCATTTCGCATAATGTGCTGTCTCTTTATGGGCCGCGACATCCTGTTCGCTTTCGTATGCCTCATACAGTACGAATTTACCCGGGTCACCGGCATCCTGAAGAATATCGAAACGAAGGTTGCCCGGTTCTTTGACGGATTGTTCGTGGTTGTCGCGCGTGACCTCGATAAACGCCTGAACAAATTCGGGCTTTACGTAAACGTGTACAATGGTTACAATCATAAGCGTGCCTTTGGTGCAATCAAAAATATAAAAATGTTTTATTCCTGAACAATGGGAGTGCGGTTCATTCGCTGTTAAATCCTCGATCGCGTGTGTCCGTAGGATGGACGAAGATCAGTGAGAATGTTACTCTCCCCCGCGCTTGTGATAATGATTCTCCGGCAGATCATGGCATCGTGATTCGCGACTACGACTCCATTGAGAAGAATGTCTTATGAGTTAAAGCTAAGATTTGAAGGTAGGACAGTGGGTCGTTAAATATCTAGCACTTACAAAACTTAAATACCTGCTTCAGTGAAGACGGGCGCTGAAGCTACTGCTGCTTCTGAACCTGCATTTTTACATTTATAGTTTTTGCTCAGCGTTCATTATGAACATTGAAAGAAATGTAACCATACTGATCAAAATTAGATTGCCTGGAATTGATGCAAAAATTATCTTCTTTTATAAAGAAAGAACGGTCTTACACATTTAACCAACTCTTCTTATGGCCACTACCGCATTAGGTCCCACCCTTGCTGGCGGGATGCAACCAATCGTCAAAGATGGATATGAATTGATTTACTATCCAGACGTCAACAACGATGCTCTTCAACGCGAAGGGAAACCTCCGGTATTCTACTGGCTACCAAACTATGTGCACCTGGCCCGAAAAGACGGACAAGCTGACGGAGACCTGATGATCTCCGTGATCAGATTTGCTGGCATCCAATCGGAAGACACGAACATCGGCGTGACCGGCACCGAGCAGGTTGCAGGCGGTGTGCTGGCCTTCACGGTGACATCCGCACCACCCGACCATGTATTGATCGAATCTCAAAATCAGGTCACGCAATTGTTTCAGGGCAAACCTGATTTCTTTTGGGGAATAAGGTCGAATCAGACCCCCATCTTCAGACCCGTCGTTATTCTTAACAACATTACGGCCGTATCAAACCTTTCTGCGTCACCGGATGGTTCTGTTCCGGTTCCGTCTACGAATGCAGCACAACCTGGCGCCGCACCCTCGAATGGCAATGCACCCCGCACTTTCAGAAACATGCCTGTACCACCGATGATCACGCGTCAGGGTTTCCTGGCGAGAAATTTCGGGAAGACGCGGGATTCGGGTCTTGACCTGTGGTACTGGAATATGCAGGGACAGGGGAATGGCTCCATTGATCCAATGGGACAAAATGCTTACTCTGCTTTAATAGGAACGTATCCGACAAGTATCATCTGGCAATCCTTCCACGGTTCCTATACACCCATTTTCGTGCAGCAGGCATTGAAGATCAAGTTCTGGGTGCCGGTCATCGAGATTACGATCCGCGGAAACTGGGACAGAGTATTCAATCATTTCTCCGCCGCCGCTTCCGGCAGGTACATGTGGTTCTCAGGCGATATCAAAGCGGAGTTCAACCACATGAAAACAAATGGAACGGTAGAAGTAGAGGTGAAGATCGATACCACCATTCCGGGTAGCGACCAAATCTCCAAGTATGTGGATGAGAAGACGAATCTCGTATTCGAGAAGTTTATGGAGCAGGCGAAGAAAATGATCTTCGATCCGCCACAGCCAGAGGTTCAGGCTGCACAGGCTTCTTCGGGCGGACTTGGTATCTGGGGAGTTGGGCTCTCGCTCAAATACCGCCGCGATGAAACGAAACTCGAATTGTATTATCATGAAAAGAGACAAATGTCTTATCTGCAGGATCATACCATCTCGAGTTCACTCGAGGGACTGAGTGAGGAAATTGAGAAGAATCCGGAAGCGGAAAGAAGATATTTCCAGACCGTGTACATGGACGACTGGCCACGGAAGATCGGACGTATTATCAAACCTATTGCGAACTGGCCGAAACCTGAACTCAACTGGGCGGGTGAGCCCGTTTCATTCATGGATGCGCAGATCGGTTATCCGAACACAAAGGGAGAGCTCATGTGGACCGGAAAGACTTTTCAGAAATCCGATCCTCCTGATACGTCCTGGAATCTGGGAATGACACAAAAATTTATGGAAGACGTCGAGAATCCTCCTGCAGGATGGAAGCCCGACGTTACTTTCGTCAAGCGAACAGTACACATGATGGAACCTCCTGATCCGATTGAGAACCCGTACGTCCGTGTTCAGATTGAAGACAATGAAATTGAGTTGGATCCCGAAAACGGAACACCATCCAGCGACGTCGCTGTTGAAGTCCGCGCCGATGAAGCGGGACGCATCAAGGTCGGACCCATAGCGCTGAACGTTGAGCTTGAGAACAGCAAGCAGATCGTAGAAGTTACTTTTCAGGCTGCGGAAGAATCCGGAACGCCGATCGAGCGTTTTGCTCCGGTTAAATTTTCATGGGAGTATGAGAATCAGGAGACCCCGCGCTTCTGGTCAGTGTTCACCGCGGACCGGGCGGTTCGCTCTTTCTATCGCTACAAAGTCAGGGTCATCGTCAAGGGAAGTCTCTTCACCAAAGGTATGGAATGGGAAACCGAATGGATCAATAATCTGGGAAATGGTCCGATGATGATCTCCGTTCCTACGCCAGAGGACGAAGGTGTAATCGTAAAACGCGAATACAAACGACCTGCCGCTTACGTGGCGCCTGCAACGCCGGGAGTTCCTGCTGGAATGCCTTCCGAAGTCCCTCCGCCTGCACGTTCGAGAACCCGCGCAGCTGCCAAAGAAGAAGAAACAGTGGAAGGTTTCAAGGAATACACGACGCGTACAACCTCAGGACCTACGCACAGAGTGATTGAAGTCAAGCGGCAAACGACCACGATGCCACCGGGTGAACGGAGGTCGAAGGGGTCATCTGCTGAAACCAGGACTGCCAACGAAGTATACGAGCAATCGCGGTATAAGGAAGTTTAATCATTCTCACTGCCATGGTTACGGGTACTTTACAATCTAAGGTGGCTCTGGACTGGTATGCGGAAAAGGAATCAGTGACAAGGCAGGGACTATCTGTCCCCTACCTTGTCATCGGTTCTGATGATACGTCCTTTTCAGGGGTCCCTTTGCTTCCCACAGCGGAAGAGCCTTTCCATTGTTCTTTTTATTTAAAGAACACCTATCGGCCGGGCCAGATCATTTCGAGGGAACTCATTCAGCGTGGTGACCTCGAAATGAATGTTACGCTTAACCTTCCCGATCAGGCAGGCATCGAATCAGTGTTCTTCCATAAGGCGTGCATCAGCCTCGTGAATGAAGCCACGGAAAAGATCTTGAAAAAAACGAAGCTGAAGGCAGGAAGGTCGCCTTCTTTTCAGATCACTGCCCTTCTCGATGAGGACTCGTGCGACCAATATTACCGGATGATACGGGGATTACCGTCTGCCTTACATCTTTTAATTGAAATGACATTTTATGTCGAAGGAATCAAAAGCTTGAAAAGCCTGGAGAGCCTGCAACCGCTTTCCAAAGTTTTCCAGCGCGGTGGTATTTCAAAAGATTTGTTTTTCAGGTACCTGGACGTAAATCATTATGATCCGCTCACCAGGGGTTTTGTAAAGGTTACTACTTTTCAGACAGATCCGGAGAAACGGAAGAAGGATGCCGCCACGCGCCAGCCGATATTTGCAGTGAAGAACAATAAAGTATCCGCTAACCACGCAGCCTTACAGCCAGTCAGTCATCTGACGGCGGTGCACCTTATCAACAGTCCGTCCATCGTTGCCAGTGCAACGGCTTTAAACAGGATTGAAAATCTCACGTTGATAGCGGTGGCCGAGAAACTGCCACTCGTTGAAGATGAAAACAGAAAGTGGTTTAAGGATCAGACCGATAAAAATCTGTATTGGGCCATCCCGCAGTTCGAGCTGGTGAAGCCAAAACCGAATGATGATCCGCTGCTGAGTCCTTTCAGGTTCTTATTCCGTACCCTCGGTATGGACAAGGAGGGGAAGCCGGTACTGGAAGGGGAAATCACTTTTAGCCTGCGCGTTTCGCTGGCTGAGCAAGTCAAGAATGAAATTCAGCAGCAAGATGGAAATGCAAAGATTAACCTGATTGACACCAGGAACATTGCTGTAAGTCTCGAGATCCCCTTTTTAAATGAAAACAGTCAGTTGACTACTTCAACACTCGTTACCGAGGAGTTCCGGTGGAACCAGGATACGCTCATCACAACCTTCAGGATGAGCAATGAATGGATCAGGCTCAGCTACGGGATCTTGTCGGCCCAGAATGCCGCGGAGGAAACAAGACTAAAAATTCACTTCGCGTATACATTTGAAGGCATGGGCATCAAACCCCCGGCCATCAATGTTCAACTCCTCAGTCAGAATATCTTCAAGATTGCAGCGCTGCCGCTGATGACAAAAAAAACACGGGGCAAGCCCGCGACGCAGCGATATTTTGATGTTGAGACACGTACGCTTGTGGATGAGAATGGAAGGCATATCGCTTATGAGGATCACCAAAAACCCAGAGCGAAGTCCATCGCCCCGGTGGTTGGAAGGTTTTCAGCTTTGAGTACTTTGAAGATTACTCAGCCCGCCATCAGCAAGCTGACCTTGTTACCGCTTGCCTACAGTTCAAAGATCGACAAGTTCGCTGCTGAGAACAAATACACCAAAAGAAGCTTCCTGCGAAAGGAAAAGATTGCGCTCGAATTTGATTGTACCAAATACGGCGCTTTCTATGAGGAGGAAGATGGACAGGGCGAAATAGCATCCGTAGGATGCAAAGAACCTTATAAGCTGGGAGAAGTTCGTTTTTCCTTGTATGTGCCACTATCCGAGATACAGGACGATGACTTTAAAGTTTATCAATCCACGCAAATTCCCAACAGGTTCCTGGTAGTTCCCAGGCGTTATGTTATTACCCGCTTTGAACCACAGCGCGCCGACGTGGCTTTCGAACCATGCTTGCGGTTGTACTCCACCATTGACGCAGAGGATCTTGAAAGGAGCAGATGCATTCTTGATGCGTCGCTGGCGCCGGATATTGACCGTTTTAAATTGGAAGACCTTCATTTCCAGCTAAGTCAGTTTACGGCCTATACACCTTACATATCATTTCCCGGTGAAATTGAACATTCGGAAATCTATAACTGGGCCATCCCTGCTTCGCTCATTGAAGATATCGACAGTTTTTCTTTAGGCGCTTTTATCAGGATGGTATTGTCTGCAAAAATTGAGGGTGTGCTGACGATCAACAGCCTGTTAAACAGTACAGGCCTTTCGGGAAAGGTGACCTTCACCCTGCCTGATGGATCGATCTATGCATCCGATCTGATGATTTCCCTTGAAAGCGTGAAGGGTCCGTTCATCAATGGCGCTTTGATCGCCGAGAAGAAGAATGCTTCGCTCTTCTTTAAGAACGGACTCCGGCAGCGCGTGCAATTAACAGAGATCCACGCCTACAAGAACTATGAAGATAAGATCACGATTCCCGTGGAAAAAACACTGGAAGGAGGGGAGGGCCTCTCGATCGATATAGAGCACGAGCGCATTCATGTTGCACAATACGTGGCTGAAAGCACGTCGGAAACCTTGTCGGAGATCCGGCAATATCTCGAGGATATTGAATGCCAGGTATTGTTTGTAACCAGCATCGATTTTGAAAAGGAGAAGATCGACAACCTGGAGATCAGTTTTGGATTGACACAGCAGAATGTGCAGCAGGTCACATTGAACAAGGATAAACCGGTTGCTGAGCAACTGTTGATCATGCCGCTGACGGATTTCTTTGATCAACGTCAGATCGAATATTCGGTCATGGCAGAAAAAACAAACGGTGACATTGTTCATGGTAACTGGAAAACTGTTTCGCTTGCTGATGAAGGGAACATTATTAACATCACCACATCAATTATTCAAACTTCTTAAATCAATTATTATGTCAAAGGGACTTTCACTACACATCGGACTTAACTTTGTTAACCCCGATGCATACAACGGTTGGGATGGTGCTCTCTCCGGATGTATCAATGATGCAAATTCGATGCATGCCATCGCCGTAAGCCAGGGTTTCCAGGCTGAAAAACTGATCGATAGCCAGGCCACGGCCAGCCAGGTGGTATCGAAAATCTCCCAGATAGCCGGACAACTGCAGGCCGGCGATATTTGTCTCTTAACGTACTCCGGTCATGGCGGCCAGCTGCCCGATCAGACCGGTCAGGAGGAAGATGGGATGGATGAGACATGGGTGTTGTGGGACAGGGAACTCCTCGACAATGAACTCCATTGTCTTTGGAGTCGGTTTCCGTCGGGTGTGCGGATCTTTGTAAGCTCCGACAGCTGTCACAGCGGAACTGTAGTGAAGATGTATTTTAAGCAGCAACAACAACAGCAGCAACGGACAAAACAACGCGGAAAAGTCATCAATATTCAGGATCTTAAACGGGTATCTGACGAGCGCCTCACGCAGAGTAGAAGGATCATCGCATCCAACGGTCTCAGGAGTGCTGTTCAGCCAACAAAGGAACCCAAGCCACGCTTTATTCCCATTGATGTCAGTCTTCGTTCCTTTGAAAAAAAGATGGATGAATACCGCTATTACGGATATATGGCAGGGTCAAAAGAACAGAATCCCGTCTCCGCGCAGCTGATCTTTATCTCAGGATGTCAGGACAACCAGTATAGCTACGATGGAGATCAGAATGGATTGTTCACAAGTAAATTGTTGCAGGTCTGGGCCAACGGTGGTTTTTCAGGTTCGCATCTGAGTTTTTACAACCAGATCTCCGCGCTGATGCCTTCATACCAGACACCTAACTATATGACATTGGGTATGCCGGTAGAAGGTTTCATCAATCAAAAGCCATATTCCGTTCAATATGCCGGCGCCGTCGTCGCAGGCGGTGACGGCCAGGCAACACCTGTCTCTACTTCACCGCGGCGGCCGTCGATCACGCCACCATCTGACTGGGAGCGCAACAACGCCACGCCACCAACATTCCAGGTTGACAAGGGGTCGAACGGGTATTACTATGTTGAGCTCGCTTCCGATCCGCAATTGTTCAACTACAGCACAAATGGCGCGCAAAGGACGAAGCAGAATTTCTACGGAACGTGGGCGAATGATTCCGGAGTGAGTCCCCGTCTCACCAATGCCACTTTCCAATTGCCGTTGGCAACATGGAATAACCTGAAGAACAACGGAATGCTTTATTGTAAAGTTGGTTCAACGTCCAGTTCAGATCCGGGCCAATGGGAGGATCACATGGTCTCACTCTACGAAGAAGACTACAATGAAAATGCGCCACACATGGAAATTGTGGGCGCCGGAGTTCCGCAACCCACCCCTTCGCCTGAACCTGGCACTGGCGCTCCTTCAACGCAAGGTAAGAAGATCAGCGCGTCCGTCGGAAGAGGCGGAACCAACCGCGCTGAAGATGTCCTGACGGTTCAGCAACTTTTGAATCTTGTTCCTTTCGAGGATGGAGGACCGGAAGAACCGCTCGAAGAAGACGGAAAGATCGGCCGTATGACCATCGGCGCGATCGAAGATTATCAGGGCTTTATGGGAATCCAGCAGGATGGATTGATTAGTCCGACAGGTCCAACGTTTGCGGCCCTCAATGCCAGAAGAGCGCAGGTCGTTGCGCAGAGTAGTCGCGGTAAAAAAACAGCGGCCGCCCGCAAGCATGAAATTGTGTTGTGATGTTCGATGATTCACGGAAAGGGCAGTGGGTTGATCACTGCCTTTTTTTTTGGTTATCCGGGAAGCGGGCGCTGGTTCCAGGATCTTTATTCGCCGGATAGACATGCAGTTTAACCTCGTTACTGATAACTTGCGATATACAACCAACAACTCCTATGGATGCATCAATTTTTGTCAGGCAACCGAATACCACGGAATACAAAAATCTCGGGGTGAAAGCTTTTTCCGTTTTGCCGCGTACCGAGGAATTTTTCAGCATGGACTCAGGCAAAAAATTTTATCAAGTGGTCGGTATACATCATCGCGTAGATCAGGATAGTGTAATTGAAATCTATGCGGTCGAGACTGCGCCGCCCTGGCTTGCGAAGAAGGGGAGGGCGATTGGTTTCGGTGCCTAGGCCTACTTTGTCATGTTATCCGATCATCAAGACACTGAAAGGGTTCAATTTGAATAGCCCTGGGTTTCAACCCAGGGCTAAATGGAGAGCGTAAACAGTTTGCAGGAAAATCTTTTCCACGTACGCACGATCGGGCAAACGGAGGACAAACCTGATCGAAGTGAATTGCCGCACCCAACATAAAAATTCGAACATGACAAAGTAGGCCCAGGCATTATCATGCCTCGGACAGATTGGGTATTAGCCGATCCGGACTGTACAGTATGAAGTAAATTACCGGATTCTGCCGGATGGTGAATTATGAGTTTTCTGTGTGCGCCTTGAAATTGTTGAGTATCGCCTGCCATCCGTCGCGTTGTACTTCGACAGGATGGGTATTTTCTGCATCGAATGTTTCTGTCACTTTTGTCTGATTCCCCATTGGAGCAAAAGTGACCTGGACGGTCCTTCCATCTGCCATGGCGTATTCAATTTTCTTGTGGGGCACAACATCGGAATAGACACCCTCGAAGTCGAAGGCCATGCTGCCATCCTTTGCGGCCATGGTGGTTTTGAATCTTCCGTCCCTGCGCAGATCATTTTCCGCGTATGGTGCATGCCAGTCGTCGGAAGCGGCGCACCACTGGGTAATATGTTTTGGGTTGCTCCAGACTTCCCATACTTTTTCAACCGGTGAATTTACGGTTGCTTCCACCGTGATCTTTGTTTTTTCCATCGTCGCCATAAGTTTTGATGTTTGTGTTAATACTTGATATAACAAACATACAGCGGACGGATTAATAATGCGGGGTGTAAAGACGACAACTTGCCATGCTGAATGCGGCGTTCTTTAAGTTGCAAGGCCGGGCGTCGACAGGCGCGCCTATGATGACGCCAGGCACCTACATTCTCACCGGTGGTTCCGCGCCGGGCTTCATGAGCTTTTGCGCGGCCTGATGCAAGGCTTCCGGATATGAGTCATAGATTTCAATTCTGTGATTATCGTCGACCAGGGGAAAGCTTTCCGTCTTTCCATTCTGATCCTTGACGGTAAAGACGACCCAATATCCGTTCTTTATGGGTACGTCGATTAATTCGTGGATAAAGCCATCGATATTATTTACGGCTATCTCCACTGCCATATTTCCCATCTTAATTGGAGCCATAATCAATAAACTTATTCGTTTTCACCCTTCGCTATTTTGATGCCAAGGGATAATTCTGTGAAATTTTGTCCCCTGTCAGGCTGTTAAACGCTGACATTTTGTTTATATAAAGGTGTGCCAGTGGATGGGGGGTGACAGGTTGCGCTATTCCTGGGTAGTGATAGCCCCTTCGGGAAAACTCAATCGGGATGCGGGGATATTCCGGCGGAATTACCGCACGTTAAACCAGTAAGCGGTACGCATCCCAAGATAATCAGCGTGCAGATCTTCCCTGCCGCGCGCGCCAAGACCAAACTGGTAATAGAGCGAGGTTTCAAGAATCTTGTTGTTCTTAACCTGGTTGCTGAATCCAAAGGAAATGTTCAGCATACCCGGATAGACCTTTGTTCCTGGATAGTTGTGAGACTCATTGACGCGGGCAGATTGATTGCCGTCAAGTTGGTAATCGTATTCAAAGATCTGTTTTGTCATAAAAAGCGAAGCGTAACCGATACCTGCATGCCAGTGGGCTCTCGGCGAAAGTGGTGCGCGATATTTCAGGTTGACGGGCACCTCAAGCATCCATGAATCTACGTCCGCGATAAGGATGGATCCCAGATCCGGATTGGTATTCGGGAGGACAATGCGTGACGATGCCAGCGCATTGCCATGAATTTCATAAAACCGGTGGCTGAATTTCACACCGGTCTCTATGCTGAACGAAGGAGATACTATAAGATCACTCAGCAGGCCACCGGAGAAATCAAGTCTCCCAGTGCCGGCCTCGTAGAATCCTTTTGAGAGCTCAAGCGCGGGACCTATCCTGACGCCGATACCGTCCTGATAATGTTTTTCCAGCGCGCGCTGTGTGTCCGCAGAGAATTTTCCCGGATGGCGGAGTGATTTATTGGAGCCTTCATCGTGTAGGCCGCCGGTCAGGCCGGAGTGCTGGTTGAAACTGACATTCACCGGAGTACTTGAGTAGGGATAGAAAATCGCCGGCGTCATGGAAGTCCTTATTGGGGGAGGATCATTTGATTCAACGTAACGGATGCTGGCTAACTTTGACGTGAGGTCTTTGATGGCCCGCTCAAGCTTTTCTATTTTATTCAACAGCGGTGCTACGCCAGGATGCACATTTTCTTTTTGAGCGTACAACGTGTCCTTCGGAAGCGCTCTCAATTCATTCAGTGCGCGCGTAAGATTTTCGATCTGGACTTGCTGCAATGCGATCAGTGAGGCGTTCTTATCCCAGGTCTCGTTTGTCTGATAAGTTGAAAGCCATAGGCTCAGCAGTATCACCACGGTGCTCACGACAATGGCGCTACCGGTAACAAGTTCTGTGCGATGGCGGGAATACCAGGGCGATGGGAGCACGGATCCCATCTGGTGATGAAGCGCGTCGAGCGCCGATGCATCGTAATCCTGCACCTCATATTCGCCAAGCTTGCCCCTTATGATATCGTCAAACCGCTTGTCATCCATTGTTTTCTCGTGTTAATCGTTCGCCCTGTTCCCGCAGCAGGATCTTTTTAAGTTTGTTACGCGCGATGGCCAGATTGGATTTTGCAGTGCCCACACTGATGTTCAGCTGATTGGCGATCTCCTCGTGCTTGAAACCTTCAATCACATGCAGATTAAAGACCATGCGATAAGAAGGAGGAAGCAATTGGATCGCCGATATGATGTCCCGCTCCGAGAGCTGATCGATCACTGACTCAGCTGATGGTTCATATTGCACATGCGAAATATCCAGGCTGTGATAATGTTTTTCATTTCTCCGGAAGTAATCGATCGCGGAATTGATCATCACCTTGCGGACCCATCCCTTGAATGACAGTCCGGAGGAATACAGATGAAGCTTTGAAAATATTTTGATAAATCCATCATTGAGGATTTCCGTAGCTTCTTCTTTCGTCCGCGAGTAGCGAAGACAAACGCCCATGCAGTACGGATAGAAAATCCGATACAGTCGGTCCTGTGCGGAGCGGTCGGCTTTCCGGCATGCGTCCAGGATTTGATATAGTGCTTGATCTTCGATGGGCGGAGTTTTAAACTTCACGCAAGAATTTCGAAAAGGGTTGGTCATGCGGCAGAATATCTTTTGCCAACCCACCTTTTTAGCCATCGGTGCGTGATGGCTAAAACCTAAAAACAGAACTATGAACAAATTAAGGATTTTCATCCATACCAGCATCCTGTTGGCGGTGAATGTTGCGTGTCAGAACAATGAGGACCCTCAGCCTAAAGTGTTTGATATGGATTATATGGCCCACATTTATCCGGAAAATTTTGTCGCGGTGATTGATAATCCCTATATGCCGTTGACAGTGGGTTCAACCTTCCATTATACGGGGGAAACGGAAGAGGGGACGGAACGGGTAGAGATTGAAGTGCTGTCAGAAAAGAAAATGGTAATGGGTATTGGTTGCACCATTGTACTCGACCGCGCTTTCCTGGACAATGAATTGATCGAAGAAACGTACGACTGGTTTGCCCAGGACAAAGACGGGAATGTCTGGTATATGGGCGAGGCGGTTGACAATTATGTCGATGGCGTTATCGACAATCATTACGGCTCCTGGGAAGCGGGCGTTGACGGCGCCGAGCCGGGGATTGTGATGCTTGCCAATCCCGTGATCGGGCTTCAATACAGACAGGAACATTATGTAGGAGAGGCTGAAGATCAGGGGAAAGTCGTAAGCAAGTCACAATCTGTAACGGTTACCGCCGGATCGTTCAGCAATTGCCTGAAGATCGAAGAGACCAATCCGCTTGACAAGAATTTCCTGGAATACAAGTACTACGCACATGGCGTGGGCCTCGTAAAAGTTGAAGTGATCGATACGCCCGTCGAGGTCGAAGAGCTCGTCTCCTATCAGATTCAATGACCATGAAAATCGCCAGAAGCATGACCCTGATCGCCTTTCTTGCCATTCCTCCGGCATTGGCGCAAAAGATCATCATCAGCGGCTTCGTCCGGGATGGAGCCTCAAAAGAAGCGCTGATCGGCGCGAACGTCTATGATGTCAAAAAACAAAAAGGAACAACCACCAATCAATACGGGTTTTATTCCCTGAGCGTTCCCGCGGATGATTCTGTCTCCCTGATCGTTTCATACGTTGGTTATCAACCCGGAGTAATGAAATTTTTTTCGGGCGAAAATATCCGCGCCGATTTTTTGCTTGCACCCGCATCTCAACTGGATGAAGTTGAAATCAACGCTGCCCGTAATGATGATAATATCAGCGAGACACAGATGGGTATCATCAATGTGCCCACGCGTGAACTCCGGAACCTTCCGGTGCTGATGGGTGAACGCGACATCCTGAAGATCATTCAGCTGCTTCCCGGTGTTCAGCCGGCCCAGGAAGGCACGACCGGTTTTTATGTCCGCGGCGGAAATCTCGATCAGAACCTGGTGCAACTTGATGGCGCGACCGTATACAATCCCAATCACCTGTTCGGGCTCGTCAGCACCTTTAATATCAATGCCGTCAATCATGTGGAACTGATCAAAGGAGGATTTCCTGCGGAGTACGGTGGGCGGTTGAGTTCCATCCTCAACATTACCCTGCGGGATGGAAGCAAGGAAAAATTTCAGGGTGAAGGCGGGATCGGCCTGATATCTTCCAATGTCACCTTTGAAGGCCCGATCAAAAAAAATAAGGCATCCTATATTTTTTCCGCCCGGAGAAGTTATATCGATCTGATACAGAAAGCCTTTGTTCCCGACAATACAACGCTCTACTCATTTTATGACATCAATGCGAAAGTGAATTTTGAGTTCGGGAAGCGGGATAAATTTTATCTGAGCGCCTTTAAAGGACGGGACAATGGAAGTTACACAGGCCCCAGTAGCCTGAACTACGGCATCGGGTTTGGCAACAGTACGGCTACTGCCCGCTGGAATCACCTCTTTGGAAGTAATCTGTTTGCAAATGCATCGTTCATTGTTAACGCCTACGACCTGGGGTTGAGTACGGAGCAGGGAACGTATTACTCGTTGTTTTATACCGGCATCCAGGACATGAATGGCAAAACAGACTTCTCATGGTTTGTGAACACGGATCACATCATCAAGTTTGGCGTCAGCTTTTTCAACCATACGTTATTTCCTGCAACGTATTCGGATCAGATCCCTAAAAGCGGAAACCGTGTGAAGCTAGATCCGGACCTTATTGAGAGGAGATATTCCAGCGAGATGGCCCTGTATGCAAACCATGAATGGGATATCGGAGAAAAGGCGGGCATCAGCTATGGTATCCGGATCCCGTATTTTATGGCACGAAACAAAAATTATATATATGCGGAGCCGCGCATCACTGCGCGGGTCAGCCTTGACAACACGACTTCAGTGAAAGCTTCCTGGACGGTGATGAATCAGTTTTTACATGCCGTGCCTTATAGTTCCGCCAGTCTTCCCGTTGACATATGGATTGCGTCGGGTGGGCGGGCGGAGCCACAGCAAAGCGTGCAATATGCTGTAGGCGTGTTCAAGAATTTCGGCGCCAACGAATATGAGGCGGGCGTGGAGGGTTACCATAAGGACATGAATAACCAGGTGCTTTTCAGGGAAGGAACACAATTGAATACAGAATCAAATATGGAAGACAATCTCACCTTTGGCAAAGGTGTGTCATATGGGGCGGAATTTCTTTTCCGCAAGAACGCCGGACGCCTCACAGGTTGGTTTGGCTATACATGGTCAAAAACAACGCAGACCTTTCCGGAGCTGAATTTTGGAAGATCTTTTCCGTTTACTTATGACAGGAGGCACAACTTGTCGATCGCCGGTACTTATGACATCAATGAGCGCTGGTCCTTTTCGGCAGATTTTGTCTTCCGCACGGGCAGCGCCTTTACGTTGCCTACGGGACGAATACCGGTCACTGATGGCACTTTGTACGACGGATGGTATTACGACTTCACGACGCGCAACAATGCACGTCAGCGGTCGTATCACCGCATCGATTTCAGCTTCTCGTATAAAAAGGTGCGGAAGTTGTTCGGAAAAACGTATCAGAGCGAGTGGGTCTTTGGCTGCTACAATGCATACAGCAGGCGAAATCCCTATTTCGTTTATCTGACGGTGGATCCACTAACGGCGCAGCCGGAGGCCCGGCAGGTTTCCCTGTTACCCATTGTTCCCAGTGTCAGCTACAACTTTAAGTTTTAGTGATGAGCCTTAAAAACTGAAATCATGAAGAGGGGAATCTATCAAGCCGCAACAATAAAGTTCCTGTTTCTGGGCGCCGTCTTTTTCTGTATCCGTTGTCAGCAGGAGGTTGCCTTGCCGCGCCTTCCCTATGAAGAAAGGGTTGTGATCCAGGGCATCATGGAGCCGGATTCGGTGCCGATCGTCTATTTCAATCGTACCGTTCCATACCTCAGTGGCATCACGGATCCTGCGGAGCTGGTCGTGCGTCATGGACATGTTCTGATCACGTCCGCAGGTGAAACGGACGAACTCCATCTGGACAGCGCTTTCCTTCCGCTCGATTGCAAGTACAGTTATTTCTACAGGGGAGACGTTCCGGTGAAGCGTAATACAACGTATACGCTGGACATCACGGCCGGCAATAATACGTATACGGCTACTACCACAACATCGCTCACGCCGGTGATGATCGATGACGTTAGCTATACCCCTGCCTTCAAAGACCTGTATGGAGAACATGAGGGTGTGATCACCCGGTTTACCGACATACCGGACGAAACTAACTTTTACCGCTTTGAAATGACCCGGCTCGTGGATCGTAGCGCACGCGACGTAACAGGAAATCAAAGAGATCTGCTCGTTCCCTGTCTGGAGGAAGGTGAATCGACGCTGTTCACCGAGGTGGGACGCTCTGTCTATCACGATAAAGAGCAGGAAGGCAGACAGATCAGACTGATCATCGAACCCGCGCTCACGCATACCCAGCCCGTTACAATTTCCGTCCGCATCCAGACCATCGACAAAGTCACCTATGATTTTTATGACCAGCTTGACAACCAGAAACTGAGTCAATACAATCCGTTTGTCGAGCCGGTGTTTATCCGCGAGGGGCAGTTTGGAAAGAAAGCTGTGGGCTTTTTTGGCAGTATGGTCCGGAGTGATTCCGTGAAGTTCGAGATGCCACCGGATGAATGAAGCGTATATTGAGTTCTGCAAACTGCCAGGTGATAGATCAGAGTTCTTTCAACGACACATGCACGCCAAGTCTCAGCGTGTTATGCACCTCCGCAACCTGGTCTACATGATGGATCAACTCCTGAATTTCCTTTTGCGAATGATACGGTGCAAGGACCTTCACTTCATAGTGGATATTTTCGGCAGGCTCGCCCTCTTTGCCGAATTGGCCGGTTACAATCACTTCCACGGAATGAATATTCATCTTCCGTTTCGCCGCCTCCCTGTACGTGTCGTTGCAAAAGCACGTCGCCAGTGCCAGGAACAACAACTCCCCTCCATTTACCGACGAACCATAGCCATCGGCTTTAGCAGGAATGTGGATGTCCTTTTTATTTCCTTCCGTGGCAACGGTGACGCTGTTTTCCTGATAGCTGTTTTTGATGGTGGCCGATATTACCATGCCCGTATGGAGTGATCTCTTGTGGAAGTTAGCAAATTAAAACATAAAAGGTCACTTGCTGAATACCATGGCACGGAGACAAATCGCAGACCCCGGTCAGGGACATCGCAAGCTTAAGGATTGTTAATCCCCTGAAGTTCATTCATATAGCGGCGATGAACCGGGCAGAATTATGCAGTAAATGAAATGGTAAACTTTGTCCCTTCATTTACTTTGCTGTCAACCTGAATCTTTCCACCCAGGCTCGTTACATGGTTGTGCACCAGGTACAGTCCGATCCCTTTGTTTTCTCCATTGCCATGCAGTTTCTTCGGCCAGCCGAAAAGGTCATCTTTTAGCTTTTGCATGTCAAGACCAAGTCCGTTGTCTTCTACAATAAGCTGGATTGAACCGTTTACGATCTTTGAGTATACCGAGATCACCGGCGTGCAATCGGGCCTTTTGTATTTAATTGAATTGGTGATCAAATTGAGGAAGATACTTTTCATGTAGCCCCTGTTATATTTTAATTTCCGGCCTCCGCTAAAGTCAGTATGGACGATCGTTCTCGAGGTTTGTATAAGTGAAGAAATTGAAGACAACACCTCATCGAGGCATTCCTGCATGTTAACGTCCTGCGTGTTGAGGTTTTCCTGCTTCTTTTCGCTGATCTGGTCTGTATAATTGTTCAGGGTCTGTTTTAGCTTTTCTCCGGCATATTGTAAAACTTCAATCAGCTCAATGGTCTCCTTGTCATTGATCCTGGTGAGATCCATCAGGTCAAAAAGCGCCAGGAGATTATTCACCGGAGATCTCAGGTCAAGCGACGTGGCGGAGGTGAAAACCAGGAGGTCATTATTCATCCTGGCGAGATTGGCGAGAAGCTCATTCCGTTCGGCTTCCAGCTTTTTTTTATGCGTGATATTTTTTGCGATGGCGAAGACAACCTCATCGCTATCAACCGGAAGTGAAGTCCAGGATAACCATACGATCTCCCCCTGTTTTGTTACATACCGGTTTTCAAAGTTGTAGAGGGGTTTCGACCGCGTCAATTCCTGGCGGACCCTGGCGGTGATGGCCTTGTCCTCCTCGTAAACGAAATCATTGATCGGCCTTGCATACAACTCCTCCATCGTGTAGCCAAACACGTCGGCCACCGCCTGATTGATTTTTTTAAAGTAGCCGTCGTATCCTGCAATACACAACAGGTCGGGGGATAACTCAAAGAATTTTTCGTATTTATAGTCCACGCGCTTCATTTTATTATCAGGATCAGGCATCACCCTGCAAAATCTTAATTTTTTTTCAATTTCTATCGGGTTTTTCCCTGGCCGGCAAAGGAAACATCACGCGCACTGGCGATGGAAAAAACAGGGTCCTCAATTGGTAAATCAGTAATAAACGCTTAATTTTCATTTGGTTCTTAGCCGAAACGGATGATGATCCGGCTCCGCGGCGATCTTTCCCTTGACATCAAATAAACCATTTATGAAGAAAAATATTTTGTTTGCCGGTATCCTGGTTCTCGCAGCTCATTTTTCCTTTGCCCAACGCGTAGGATCAACACCGGAGATGGTGAACAACTGGACTTCCCAATGGAAAGGCGACCGGT
>JBARAD010000190.1:0-3733 GCA_049791675.1 Chryseosolibacter sp. | reverse complement strand
GTAAGTACAGGTCCCTTCGCGAAATGCAAAGGGACCTTTTATTTTGATCTTCAACTTGTAGCCCGCGTTCATAGCGTTGACACGCCGGCGGGTCACCTCTACCGGCGTGCACTTCCGTGTGACGCTGAGTACATGATCGGATAAAATCCCCGATCTTTTTACTAACTTCGTCTACATTACATCGATACCTGGCACGATGCAAATAAGATATATCAAGGGCGACGCTACAGCCCCGGTCGGTGAGGGCAATAAAATCATTGTGCACGTCTGCAACGATATTGGCGCATGGGGAGCAGGATTCGTCATGGCCTTGTCCGCGCGCTGGAAAGAACCTGAAAACGAGTACAGGAAATGGGCTGCCTCGGGAGATCATTTTCAATTGGGCGAAGTGCAGCTGGTACAGGTTGCGCCCGCCATCTGGATTGCCAACATGATCGGACAGCGGGGCATTTCCCGCGACAGCGAAGGAAACCCTCCGGTACGATATGACGCCATCAAAAAAGGACTCATCAAAGTGAGCGCTTTCGCCCGGAACATGAAGGCTACCGTTCACATGCCCAGGATCGGATGCGGTCTCGCCGGAGGTACATGGGAACAGATAGAACCCCTGTTATCACATGAGCTGACCGCAGCGGGCGTGGAGACTTTTGTGTATGATCTCGTCCGGTAGTATTACGCTATATATTTAATCAGCCCCGATCATTATGAAAAAAATGTTAACAGGATTTTTTGCTATCGTTGTCATGAACGTATCCGCGCAGGGAACAAATCCGACTGTTCCTGAGGCAACCAGATCCATCGATGGAATTGTGAAAGAGGTGCTCAGAATCGTTTCCGGCGAGAAAGGAAAAACACGGGATTGGGATGCGTTCCGGAACCTGTTCCTTCCCACGGCGCACTTCACGGTCAACACCCATGATCCGTCAAAACAGGAACCCATACAAACAGTAAGTCTTGAGGAATTCATTCAAATGGTGGACGACGGAAGCAGGGAAAGCGCGTTCGTCGAATCCGAACTCGGCAAGACGGTGGATGAATACAATGGGATCGCACAGGTATTCCAGGCATATTACTCCAAAGACGGTGATCGGGAAGAAAAGGGCATCAACAGTTATCAGCTGGTGTATTACAATAACCGATGGTGGATCGCCAACATCGTCTGGACGGGCGATTCAAATGGCCGGAGTGTTCCCGACAAGTACCTCCAAAAATAAGGTCCTCCTCACGGACAGCGGTACTTATGTAAAGATATCGGAGTCGGGCTGTGATCAATGAAGCGATGAACTGCTGGAAGTAATCAAGGATTGAACCGGGGGTTTTCCACCGTGCTTGATGAATGAAAGCTTTTCTGGAATACGGAACCAACCTGAATCATATCAGGGACAAATTCCCAATGGAAGTGACCGAGCATGGGCAATAGTCGGGACATCCGCAGATGCATAAGGCACGGCGCCGGGCGCAAATCTGGCGTAAACGACCCGAAATTTGTCGCGTTCATACAGTATACAATGTGGCAGGATCGATTAGATTTGTATACTTCCGAAACAATTTAACGACGGTGATATGCAAAACGTACAGGCAAAAAACATTGATGAATACATTGCAGCATTTCCCAAAGACATTCAGCAGAAGCTTGAAGAACTGCGCACAACCATCAGGAAAGCGGCACCCGACGCCGAGGAGGCCATCAGCTATGCCATCCCTACCTTTAAGTTCAAGGGCAACCTTGTTCACTTTGCAGCTTTCAAAAACCACATCGGATTTTATCCCGCGCCCCGTGGAATCGAAGCATTCAAAAAGGAGCTGTCGCCTTACGAAGGTGGAAAAGGCACTGTCCAGTTTCCCCTGGACAAACCCTTGCCCCTGCCCCTCATCTCGAAGATTGTGAAGTTCCGCGTGAAGGATAACCTTGAGCGGGTGAAGAAAAAAAAAATAAGGAGGAGCAACAAGGCTGGGTAAATAAAAATGACGGGCAGGTGAGATCATCGGCAACCTGTCTCACAGTGCAATCAGAAAAAGCAATGGGGCAAGGACAAACGAAGCGTCCCGGATATATAGTTAGTCTCCAGACCTCACGATCACGGCCGACCGATACCGCAACAGAAATGAACAAAAAATCAACTCAAATAATCGCCGAAAATTTAATCGAACGGTTAAAGGAGCACAGATCCGAAAAGGAAATTGAGAAAGTTATCAAATTCTTTAGAGGTGATGATGGGGAGACGAAGGCGCTGGGCGTCCGGTTCGGAACGATCTTCAAAGTTGCAAAAGAATTTAAAGATCTTGCGCTGAAGGACATCAATAAACTTCTCGACAGCAAATACTATGAGGTAAGGATGGCCGGCGTCAGCGTGATGGACTTCCAGGCGCGCGAAAAGAGAACGCCGGAGGGCCGGAGGAAGGAACTCTTCGACCTGTATATCAAAAGACACGACCGTTTGAATAACTGGGACTTTGTTGACCGCGCAGCACCCAGTGTAGTGGGCGCTTACTTAAAAGACAAGCCACGCGATATCCTGTACAAACTTGCTCAATCAAAAGACGTCTGGAAACGACGTACCGCCATCGTGAGCACCTATGCTTTTATCCGCGAAGGTGACACGGAAGACACGTTCAAAATAGCTGAACTGTTGGTGCATGATAAACACGAACTCATTAACATGGCGGTGGGAAGCTGGATACGCACGGCAGGAATCAAAGACAAAAACACACTGAAGCGCTTTCTGGATCACTACGCCGCCACCATGCCGCGCGTGACGTTACGCTATGCCATCGGGAAGCTGGACCCCGCAAAGAAAAAGCTGTATATGAATATGGCAAGGACGGCGGAGGATGTACAGGTGTAAGCGTTAAGCACGAAAGTTATTCATGCAAAAAACAATTGCTCAAATGGCCTGAGCAGCGGTTGATCGTAAGGATCAACTGACTACCCCTCCCGATCATCCCGGCATAAACACCTCAAGGCTATCCGCCAGTATTTCCCCCATTTACGCATTTGATAATTTTTATTTAAATTATCCATCATTATCTGAACCCCTCAGGCAAGATGAAATACACTTTATCCCAGCTGTCGAACTGGAAATACATTGTGGCAGTCTTCGCGCTGTTTGCTGTTTTTTCCTTTTACCTGTTCCCGAAATATCAGGCGCGCTTGTCCGAGGCCGCAGGTGAGCAGGTAACGCTACTGGACACAAGGTTTTCCTATGCCGCCGACGAAGTCCGCCTACTCTTTGACAAACTGGGTACGGAAGGCCGGGATATCTATAAAGGCGTTGTCGGCATCGACATGGTCTATCCCCTCGTCTACGGAATTCTATTTATCCTGATCCTCGCCTGGTTGCTCAAGAGCATTACGCGACCCGGTTCGCAATGGCTCATGCTTGCAATGTTTCCCCTGATAGGTGTCCTGTTTGACTACCTCGAAAATATCAACACCCTCAAACTACTCAACCGCTATCCGGATATATCCGCTGGTGCTGTTGCATGGGGCGAGAAAATGACATTGCTGAAACACAGCTTCGGTGTGCTTTCGGTCGCACTTGCAGCGTTGCTTGCGGTCGTATATTTTGTAAAAAGGCTGATGCATGGTAAATAGTCATTGGTCATTAGTCATCGGTCATCAGTCATTGGTCATTGGTCATTGGTGATTGGTGATGGGGCATCGGTCAGCAATTGGGAATTAGGCATTAGGAATTAGGAATTAGGAATTAGGAATTAAGACAGCGTCCAGACA
>JBARAD010000189.1:0-4468 GCA_049791675.1 Chryseosolibacter sp. | reverse complement strand
AAATAATTATGTGCATAAGACCGGCCCGAATTCAGATTTGCCTGGGGCAGTTACCGTCGCTTCACGCCGCAGAACCTACCCTTTGTCCGACAAGAATTACCTCCTCAAAAAAAATCCAGACTGTCTCCAGAATTCAGGCATTTATTCAGAAAACAAGAGCCGACCTTAATTCGTGCAGTACTTGAAGCCACTTGAACGAAGTCTGTTGAATACCGATAATTATGAGAAAGTCACTATGCCCAGCGTCATCCAAGGAACGAGTTCATTCCGTAATAGTATTTAAAAAAAAGTAGCGATTATGTATTAGGAACGGCAGGGAAAAACAACGTGAATATAGTTCCAACTTTCGGATGACTTCTCACTTCTATTAGTCCCTGATGCTTCTCAATTACTCTCTTAACAATCGTGAGGCCGACACCAGAACCCTCATATTTGTTTAAGTCATGAAGCCTCTGGAAAGGCTCAAATATTTTTTCAGCATAACTTTGTTCAAACCCGATGCCGTTATCAACTATTTCCACTGCATTGTACATGAAGCCATTTTTTTCAATCTGTCCGATAAGTTGGATTGTAATGGAGGCCGCTTTTTCTGGTTGTTTGAACTTAATTTGGTAATCATTGACGTTCGATGAGAGTTTAAAAACGACTAAGATAATAGAACTCATCGAGGCCAGAAATTTCTTTCCAAGAAAATAAAAGAGAGCGGCTTCGTAAAAAATCGTGCCATGGACTTTCAATAAAAATAACTCTGGCCGGACACGGCCAGGCAATGGAAAAGAGAACTTCGATTTTCATCCATTTTTCAAATGAAGCGGAGTTTCACTCCTTTCCATCAGGTGACGCGGTAATTGCTTTCACACTGTCCTTTGCTTTAGCGAAACGCGTTAATAGCAAGCTGCTGAAAATCTTCTTTTATTCTCTGGCAGCCTCCATTGCGTTCTGCCGGTGTAATCGGATCTATTCGAATGCACATTGGTTGCCGTACGTTGCCCTCGGAGGAACAATTGCATCCTGCGCGTTAGTTTCTTTGGTCGCAGATTGGGCGCAAGGTTCCTTCTCGTTGTGTTTTACAAATGGAAGTCTCCTTTTGTACGCCGATACAGGAATAGGTGTATCTAATCAGTGCTGATTAGATACCAGGCACAAGACGGTAAAGAGGACAACTAGTAACTGCTTCAGAATGCAAAAGTAGAATTGGCTTTAAAAAGGCGATTGCAAAATTAGTGTCAAAAGTTATATAATTTCTTGACTTGGCTCTTGTTCGCTGATTAGTCCTATATTTTCTCTGATTTGTCCCGATTTCCCTGAGACCATTACCGTTAGTTTTATGAAATCAAAAACAATAACGATATGAGTCTACGATTGGGAGATCAAGTTCCAAATTTTACCGCAGAAACGACAGTTGGTCCTATCGACTTTTATAAATACCTCGGTGATAGTTGGGGTATTTTATTATCACACCCAGCTGATTTTACGCCTGTTTGCACGACAGAAATAGGAAGAACATCTCAGTTGTCCTCAGAATTCGCGAAACGAAATGTTAAGCCGCTTGTGATTAGTGTTGATCAAATTGAAGATCATCACGGCTGGATAAAAGACATTAATGAGATAAAAAACACCTCTGTCGACTTTCCGCTAATTGCCGATCCTAACAGAGAAGTATCCTTGCTGTATGATATGATACACCCGAATGCATCAGCCACGGCAACGGTTCGTTCCGTATTTATTATCGGACCTGATAAGAAATTGAAGCGCACCTTCACATACCCTGCGGCTATCGGTCGAAATTTCGATGAGATTTTAAGGGTAATTGACGCTCTCCAATTGTCGGCAGAGCATAACATTTCGACACCAGCTGATTGGAAACCGGGTGATGACGTTATTGTCCCGATTACAATTACGACCGAAGAAGCAACCAAGAAATTTGAAGCAGAGGTCACAGAAGTAAATCATATCTACGCTTCAGACCGCAGCCAGGCAATACGATATGTAACAGCTGAAAACATGGTATAAGTATTCATAAATGTTAACGAAACAAACACGACCAGCTATGAAAAATCGAAGCGCTATTTCAGGGATCCTTTCAATGAGGTGTCCCAAGTGCCGTGAAGGAAAAATGTTTCTAGAACGCACATTATATACAACAAAGTTCATGAAGATGAATGATCGATGCTCGTGCTGCGGCCTATCATTTACCCCTGAACCATCTTACTATTTTGGCGCAATGTTCGTCAGCTACGCTCTTAATACTGCGTATTTCGTTGCTGTATGGGTGGCGCTGCTAGTCATTATGGATGAAATCCCTCTGGGCCTAATAATTGGTCTTATCATAGCCTTAGTCATAGGGCTGCTTCCAATTACCTTCCGAATGTCAAGAGTGTTATGGATTTATATATTTGTGCGATACAAGGGCGAAGGATCATGTGCAAATGAATCAGTTCAGCAGCCTAGGTAGGTACCTTGCGATGCGTAGCGTTTTTATCATGGCAAATTACCGCTGTAAGCACCGTGGGTATCCACAAGAGTGCCTTTCAAGTTGGCCGATGATATCGCAAAAAATGTATGCTATTGTAGTCTGCGTTAGACATTTCCTTCGAATCTATAAAATTCATCTACTCTGAATTCTTCAGGCTATAACTCAAGTTGCATGGAAACGCATTCCAAATAATGTGGATTAAGATTGAAGTCTTCTTTGTAACCTCTTTTCTTCAGATCACTTAGAGCTTCGCTGAGCGCCCCATAATTTTCATGCTTCGGCCTAGTTGATGATGCCATATTGAAACGTAGTATGTCATACGAACTAATGCCTAAGAATCCGTTGTCTGAATTCTTCAGGCGTTTGAGCAGTTTGTTTCTTAAACCATCGAATAAAATATGACACATCCGAGAAGCTCAACCTTGCGGCTACTTCGTTTATGTTAAGATCAGAATATGCAAACATCCGTTTTGCTTCCAATAGAAGTCTGTCATGGATTAACTCTGTCAGTGTTTTCCCGAGCGACTCTTTACATATACTGTTTAGATAAGTAGGCGCCAGATTCATTAGTTCCGCATAATCGCTCGCTTGTTTAAGAGTTCGGAAATTTGCATCAATCAGCTGCTCAAGCTTTCTCAATTTGTAAATACTCGCCTGAGTTTGTACTGTCTTCGAAACATCATAATACTTTGCTACCTCAAGTAACATTAAGTCTAGGTATGCCCGAATCAATCTTAAGTCAGGCTGACCGGATCGTTCATACTCCAGTTTCATTTGCTTAAGCGTAAATCTGACAACTTCTTGTTCAGCAATATGTATAAGCGGAGATGCAACGAGCGAGTGAAAGAACGGAAAGTCTAACAAATTATTATCGGTAAGCCTGAGCTGATAGAAATCGCGAGTAAAGAAGATAATGAATCCCTCAGTCTCATCGGATAACTCCCAGGTATGGACCTGCCCAGGTGTCATTAAAAACATTCTGTTTGGTTCAACTTCATAATCAACAAAGTCGATTGAATGAACACCGGAGCCTTTAGTAACATACATGATCAAATAGAAGTCATGCTTGTGCGGCTTGTTAACAAAAGAGTGGTCTTTGATGTGTGCTTTAAGATTCTGTATGTAGAAATCCGTCCATGTAGGCTTCTCTCCAAAGGCTTGCAGCTTGAAAACCGGAGCTTCGTTTTTCTTGGTAGCAGCTTTTTCTTTCATCAGCATTTCTCTTATGCAAAGTTAAAAATGAAACGTTCCCATTGCAGGCCTGCCGTTAATAAGGCAGACGTGCATTTGAATTCTGAACTGTTCTAAAATCGATCCCGTGCTCTTATTGTTTCATGTTATAGGGAAGGTGGTACTTAAACGATATCAAAATCGTATATTTGCTGCGAGAATTGCAGTCAAAAAAGTGGTGAGCAAACTGGTGAGCAAGTTGTATAGCCGCTTATAAGATATTGAAAGGCCGTACGGTAAGGGTTGTATTCATTTACCTCCTCCTCTGCAGGGTTCCAGTACCTCCTGATTGGAAACGAGCTATAAAGCCTTCATTTTTTTATGTAAAAAAGTGCCATCTCAGGATGGACTCGCAACAAGGGTGCACAGAAATGGCAACAAGAATGCACAACTGTGGCGTATAATAAAACAGGTATTTTCCAGGTTTCAAAAATCGGCTTCCGGATTTTTAGCCGGTAACTTTTCCGGACAGAGTCATTAGCTCACAATGGAACGGAATCCGGTCCTGCAAAGCCGTGGCCGGACTTCGTCATCGAGTAGTTTGACCCAATCCGCAGGTACTTTGTTGGTAAATGATGAAGCACGTGTCTTCAAACATTTGGTTGAAGAAGTTGACCGACAGATGCCTTTCAACAGGAAGAGCATGATATCGTCAATGACGATAAGATTTGCTTTAACAATAACATCCTGATCGCCAATATCAACCGTTTGCGGGAAGGTTATACCGTTGCTACCTTCAAAACTTCTTGGTCAGCGCTTAGT
>JBARAD010000188.1:0-23816 GCA_049791675.1 Chryseosolibacter sp. | reverse complement strand
GGATCGCAGATGGAGTTATCCGTCGTGAGCAGCGTCATCGCAGGGACGATGCTGTTGTCGGCAAGGGTTTGGATCAATGTATTTTCACAACCGGTCAGGTTGTTCTTCACCAGTACAATGTAATTCTGATTTCCGGCCTGTCTGACGATCGTTGCCGTGTTACCGCCATCAGCATTGGGAACATCGGGATCCGCAACCAGATTTCCTTTCGACCACTGGAAGGCGTACGTTTCTGCGCCAACGATATTGGTGACAGAAGCAGTGATCGCACCGTTGTGCGCCCCCGCCGGGAAGCAGTTTGTAGAAGGGGTAGGGGATGCAGCGATGGCCGGTAAGATCTGGTTGTTGTTCACTTCTGCGGTGACGGGATTGGACACACAACCCAGTCTGTCGTTTTGAACTGTTACGGTATAGAATCCACCATTGCGTCCGGTTAATGTCGGGTTCGCGTCATCTGCAACGGCGATCGGGCTGCTCATATTGTTACCTGAGGACCACACAAAAGAATAGGTATCCGTTCCGTTGGCCCGTACATCCGTGATTACGTCGCGGGACACTGTCCCGTTGTAGCCGAGGCCCGGATCGCAGATGGAATTGTCTGTAGTAAGTAGTGTTAAGGAAGGTACGACGCTATTATCAGCGATTGCCTGGATTAGGGTGTTCTCACAACCGGTTTGGTTATTCCTCACCTGTACAATGTAATTCTGATTTCCCGCTTGTCTGACGATCGTTGCCGTGTTACCGCCGTCAGCATTGGGTACATCCGGATCGGTAACCAGATTTCCTTTCGACCACAGGAAAGCAAAGGTTTGTCCGGCCACTCCGTTGGTGACAGAAGCGGTGATCGCACCATTGTGCGCTCCTGCCGGAAAACAGTTTGTAGCAGGAGTAGGGACAGCGCTGATGGCCGGCAGTACCTGGTTGTTGAGGATCTCGGTAGTAACAGGGGAAGAAGTGCAGTTCAGCGTTGTGTTTCGAACCGTTGCGGTATAGAAGCCTCCGTCTCTTTGCGTGATCGATGAGGCTGTCTGGCCCATGATCGGATTGGTCAGGTCGTTGCCAGTAGACCATACGTACGTATAGCTGTGGCCGGCCTGCGCATTGGTATCCGTAAACGTGCTGGCAATGGCGCCATTAAAGCCGAGCGCACCGTCACAAATGGAGTTATCCGACGGCGTCAGGCTGAGGATGGGGTTCAGTTTGTTGTCAGGCACAGCCGTGGCAAAAGTATTCCGGCACCCCGTGCTTCCAATGGTGACTTCGACTGTATAATTCTGACCGGCACCACCCTGAACTCCGCTGATGGAGCTGGATATGGCGCCTGCGATCAGTGTACTTGAAGGATCAAACCAGCGATACGAATAAGTGTCTGCGGGAAGGATTGAAGTTACAGTAACCCCGCCGTTAGGTGTACCACCGGCGCAGTTGGTGGAGGCGATGGAATCCGTCTGGATCGTCGGTAATGAAATGGCATTGTTCACCTGGGCCGTCACCGGCAAAGACGTACAACCCAGATCGGTCCGCTCAATGACGACTGTATAGAAACCACCGTTGCGTTCGTCCAGCAGCGTCGAGGTTTCGCCGGCAATCACGGGGCTTGTATTGAGGGATCCGTTGTGCCATGTAATCTGATAATTGGTAAAGTCGGCTACCGCCACGCCATCAAACGTTACGGCGGCGGTCACGGTACCATTGTATGTCGAGGTCGCCAGCGCAGGATCGCAGATGCCGTTATCGGTGGTGGTCAGCGTGATTTCAGGAACATTGAGGTTTTCTGTGAGGATCAGTTTTTCCGTGTCCGAACAGTTCAGGGCTGAAGTGACCCGCACGGTATAGAACACACCACCCCCTCCGACGTCTTCCGCAATACTTCCTTTGATGCCGGAAACGCTTGTATGCGCATTCGCCGCCAGCGTGTTGTCGCCCCTGAACCACTCGAAGGTATACGTCGACGGATCCTGGACAACCCCGCTCACTTCCACGGAAGCCTGCATCCGTCCATTGGGATCGGCCGGATCACATGAAGTGAGCGGCGCAAGTTCCGTGATGACCGCAGTAGGGATCACCGTCTGACTGGTGATCTCGGTGACGGGTGCCTGTACCGCGGCGCATTGTGTCGCCAGGTCGGTAACGACTACCTGATAATGTCCCACGGAGAGCCCGGTGCGCGTTTCACCTGTGCCGTGCGCGCCCGGCAATATACTTCCACGTGTAGCCGTCGCGTTGTTGTAGAAATACCAGTCGAAAGAATAATTGGCAGGATCCTGGGCCGCACCATTGAACAATGCTGTTGCCGTGATCGAACCGGAATTCGGATTCAGACAGTCCACCACATTTTGCAGGGTGGTGGCCTGCGCATCGGGGACGACCGGACCGTCCACGGTTTGTGGCAACGAGTTTTTAGAACAGCCGTCTTTCGATACCCGTACCAGGTAATTACCTGCCACCAGGTTGTTCGCGGTGGGACCGGTAATACCCAACGGATTCAAAGCGATGTCGAACCATTCAAAGGTGAAACCGGTATTGCCACCCGTGATCACCGCCTGCAGTTCCCCGTTCGGCGGGGCGCAGACCGTCTGATGTGATGTAACATTGATGACCACTTCGGGATCATTGCCCAGGCGGACGATCGTTGTATCTACGGGAACACCCACACAGCCCTTTGCCGTGTTTGTGACGATCGCCGTATAATCACCTTCCGCAAGACCGGGGAGGTTATAATTGGTGGCACCTGCGATGGCAGTATAACTCGCGGCGGTACCGGTGTACCACTGAAATGCATACTGACTGTAATCCGTTACCTCGACACCTTGTTTGTAAATCCGCACCCTCAGTTCGCCATTATTGGGAGCTGTGTTTTCGCATTTAAAGTTGTCCTGTATCTTTTCAATTTTCGTCGTGAACGGATCCGGTTGTATGAAGGCGCTGTAGATGTTGTTGTCGATGCGACATTCGTTGGTTACCGCGCCGTTGGGATCGATTGGCAGGATCGTGCCATCATTGTTCAAAACGATATACAGACGGAATGCCGCACCTGTCCCGTTGAATGTTATAAAGTTGGAGGTATACGTGCTGTCGACCTGAAGATTTGCAATGGGGAGAAAGGTTGAATGGATCAAAGAGTCCGCGGTGATGCCGGCAGCTGTCGGGTCTCCGATAAAAAAGCTTACAGGGATATTCGCCGTAATGGGAAGGTCCCCGCTGTTAATGATGTTAAAACGTACGCTGATCCCCAGGTCACCGCAGATAGGAGGGATCACTTCCACCGTAGGGGTATAGATACCATCGCCGTTTTCGTCGACGCCCGGGTTGTCCGGGTTATCACCGATGAATGAAAGATCCGGTGCAGGATATACCGGACATCCGTTGGCAGCGAGGAACGGCACCTGATTGAGGAACACGTTCATCGGCATCTGCGGTCCCGGTAAACCGTTCAGACAGTCGCCATCGCCAAACACGAGGTTCTGGTCGAGTTGGGGGAAAGGTAATGTCAGGTCATCATTGATGTTTACCACAAAATAGCCGGGTTGGTTCCACACCTTGCGGGTGGGGAGCCACTCATTTCCGCTGGAATAGTACAGACGGAACTGTCCCAATGCCTGTTGCTGGATCGGGTCGTTGATGTCGAAAGAATTGTTTGTATTGCATGGCACACATATGTCTGTTCCGCCATCGCCGTTTACATCGGCGATCACGGGACCTTCTGTATAGGTGTGTGATTGACAAACCGCCGACCACTGTTTGATAGTACCGGTAGCCCCATCGATGACGGCCAGTTCCTGTGAGTCGCGATAGACAACTTCGGGATCGCCATCGTTATTAAAATCATAAATGCTCACGGTCAATACACCGGAGCGTGTGTCGTTGATCTTTCGTGGAGCAGGCCACAAGGGTACAAGATTGCCTGCGGCATCGGTGGTAAGGGAATGCAGCCAGGAACCTGCGATAAAAGTAAGATCGGTTTTACCATCGCCATTCGCATCGCCCAAATTCACACGCCCCGTACCCCAGGGCCATCCGTTGGCGTAGGCAGGGTCAGTCACAACGTAATGCGAGACAGTTCCCTTGGCAACATTCCAATAGAATACAGCGGTGGGGCCGCTGACGGAGTTCAAGGCGCCGGAGATCACCACATCCATGTTGCCGTCCCTGTCAATATCCGCGACAGAACACATACTGTGTGTATCCGTACCGTATTCGAGAGGGTCGATGGCTAATTTGACATAGGCCTTGTTCGTCGTGATGGTATTCATATCCGCCACCAGCGTAAGCGTTGCAGGCGTGGCAGGATTGCGGTTGGCGAAGGAAGGGATGCTGTAGATCTTCGTTCCGCATACCAGCTCCATTTTGTTGTCACCGCTGATATTTACAGCCACAGGGCCCGATGTGACATCGAGGTCCCAGTTGCCACCGCCCGTGGCCAGCAGGGCGCCCGTTTCAGCGGCATAGATCCGGTCGCGCATGTAGATCTCCGCCTTGCCGTCGCCATCCATATCCGCAATACCAAAAGTTCCCGGACGATCGGTTCCGATCTGGATGGCATTGTATAGGGGAACCAGATCATCTTCTGCATAAGTAAAGCTTACCAGGAAAAAACAGGTGGGAGGGGTGCTGGGGTTACCACCACGGTTACTCACGACTGCGAATAATTCAGACTTTCCGTCGCCATCGATATCTGCGATGGCGTTCTCATGTTCAAAAAGTAAGTTCTTCGGATTGCAGCCGCCCGATCCTGAGAATATTTTAGCGCCTTGTCCGGTGGTTTTGAAACTTGACTTCACCTGTCCTGCACCGGTCCCATCCGCCTGTCCCGCAGCTGTGGCCACGACCCTGATCTCTGAATTCCATTTTGATGTTACGACTGCGTCAGGAATGCCATCGCCGTCCACATCTCCTACGGAAACTTTTGATTGCGTATCGGCGGTATTCTGCGAGGAGGTAATGGGAGCGTTTACCAGATCGAAGGGCGTGTTCGCACCAGGAGGGACGATACTACAATCGGCATCCTCGCCGACGAAAACCAGACCGTAATAAGTAGCACAGTTAGAATCCGCCTTGTCGGCCTTTCCGTCACCATCGTTGTCCACATTGTCAAAACAGTTGCAGCCCTTTTCAATGTTGGCCGCAAACTGGCAGTAAGGATCGCCGCAATTGGCGTTTACACTACAGTCAACGGTCTGTGCATGGGCCGCAAATGCGCAGTATAAAAAAGTGAGAAACAAAGCAGATTTTAGTATAAAACCACTTCGTTTCACCGCAAAACGATTTGTCATAAAGTCACACTTCAGGTAATGTCAGGTATACATTCGCCTGCTTACCAATAGGTAATCAGGTTAAAAAGCTACTAATGAGGGTTTTTGGCGTTATTTGAAGACCAGCACACTTCCCGTCAGGGGTTTTTGGTCCGGGCACCCGTACACGTAGTAATAGGTGCCATCCGGAACGGGCTGGCCCTGGTACGTGCCATCCCAGTTTTTCCCGCTGTTTTCAAAAATACGCCTTCCCCGCCCGTCAAATACGCTGAGAATACAGTCCGGGTTGCTCTCCGCGCGCACATTCCAGAGATCATTCTGACCATCCCCGTTGGGTGAAAACGCCACGGGAAAGGTGGCAACTCCTGCCACAGTTACGATTACCTCGAGGCTGGCGTCACAGCCTGCTGCAGAAGTAGCCGTTACCGTATAGGCAGTGGTTACCTCCGGTGACGCCATGGGATTCGCTGTCGCGGGATTGTCCAGTGTCTCGGCAGGTAACCATGAATAAGATACCCCACCCGTTGCATTCAATTGTGCGCTGGCGCCCGCGGCGATGGTCGAAGGGTCGGCAGTGGCGGTCAGGATCGGAGCCTCCTTTTCAGCAATGGTGATCTGGTCCGTGCCGGCGCATCCATTCGCATCGACGGTACTAACGGAGTAGGTCTCCGGTACCACGGATATGCTGGGGGTCGTAGCGGTATTGCTCCACAGGATGGACGTAAATGTCGCGGCTATGGAGAGTGTGACCTCGTCATCCGGACAGCTGCTGGTTGCGCTTGCTGTAATGGAAGGCTGAATGCCACCGATGATGGACACGCTCTTGATCACATTGTCCGAGCATCCGGCAATCCCCTGGTAACTTACCGTAAGGGACGCGTTAAAGTTTTGTGCTGTTGTGTACGCATGGGCCGGGCTTTCCGTGGAGGCATTGAAGCCGTCGCCGAAATTCCAGGCGTGGACACGCGTTGCCCTGGCATCGGCCTGGGATGCATTGGTAAAGGCGACATCTTCATTGGTACATCCCGGCGTGTCTGCTGTAAAGTCTGCTACCGGTGGTTGCAGTACCGTCACGGTTGTTCCGCTCGTTTCTGTGTCGCAGTTCAGCGTGGTGTTGGTGATCTTCACCGTATACACTCCTTCCTGGGTGGCAGTCAGCGTGGTGGCTGTCTGGCCCGCAAGATCGAGTCCGTCTTTCTTCCACTGATAGGTGTGGCTGGCCTGGTTGCTGACCGAGAGGGTTACACTGTTTCCTGTACAGACCGTATTCGTCGCGTTATTCGACGCAATGGCAAACTCGGCGAGTCTTGCCACGTCAATTCGTTTTGTGATCACATCGCTCTTGCATTGACCTACCTTGATTTGCAGTGAATATATTCCCGCGTCTTCATCGGTGACGGAGGGAATAGAAGGATCTTCCGATGCTGAAGTATATCCGTCCGGACCGGTCCAGATATAGGTTGCGCTTGCGACGGGATCGGTCTGCAGATTCAGTGTGCCACCGACGCAAAGTGGTGTGTTCGCCGTGATGACGGGATTTGCCGGAGCATTGGCGGCATCTGCTGATACCACGACAGCGCTCGAAGAAACCACACAGGTTCCGGCTTCGCCTGTGGCGGTAACCACGTATGTTCCGGGGGCGGTGATGTTGAGGTAAGGATTGTTTCCTCCCATCGCGGCGCCGTCTTTTGTCCACGCAAAAGTCACGTTGTCTGCTGGCGCGGTAGTAAGTTGAATGGTCTGTCCGTTACAGATCACGAGGGGTTGCGGATTCCGGATCTCCGGTGTATAACAAGCGGTGTTCCTGAGGATCCCTACCTGCGTTGTGCTGGCGCCGCTGTTGAAGGCCGTGTAGGCAATGTCCGGTTTGCCATCGCCGTCGAGATCACCCACTTTTAAATTCCGGGTCGGCAGCGTCGTCGTAATGTCTGTCTTCGTGAATGCAGGGGCGGCAAAATTTCCGTTGTGCAGGAAAACGTTGATGGCGGTCTGGTTGCGGTTTGCCAGAACAATGTCGGGGTCGCCGTCGCCGTCAATATCGCTTAAGTCGATACCCCATGGTCCGGTGGAGGTGACCATGGAGATCGAAGGCGCGAAGGTAAACGATGTAGCGCCTTCGGCCGTTTGGTTCAACAAGACGTCCAGCTGATTGTTGAGGGTACTGGTGATCGCCAGGTCGGGTTTGCCATCATTGTTAAAGTCCGCCGAGTTCAGCCTGTTCAGTCCGCCGGGGAAGGTGATCTTCTGCGGTGCAGCGAAGCTGATCGTGCCCGTGCTTTGATTTCGTAAAATGTACAGATCGCTGGTCTGAAACTGGTTGATGATCACCTCCGGCAGGTCGTCACCGTTGAGATCGATCACTTCGGCCTCATAGGTAGTGAGTACGTCGCCCGCGCCGATCTTGACGGAAACTTTGATCGGTGTCGTATTGAAGGACAGGGTACCAGCGGTACTCTGATTCAGGAAGATATAAAAAATGTCATTGAATGAGTTGGTCACAATGATCTCTGGTTTGCCATCCCGGTTGAGGTCTCGCAGCACGAGGCGCGTTGCAAAGTGGCCAACGTCCAGCAGCAAAGGAGGGACGATGGCAAAGTTCAGCGTTGTGCCTGTCGTAGTGTTTCTGAAAATATGAATACTGTTACGCGTCGATCCGGCGCGGGTAACCACAAGTTCGGGATAACCATCTCCCTGCAGGTCGCCGCACACAACATGGTCTGTACCAAACGTGAGGTTCAGCACCGGCATATTCGTCTTGTCGAATTTTTGAAATGAGCCTGCCGTGAGGTTGCCAGGCGTGCTGTTATTCTGCAACAGCATGAGGTCCGTTGAACTTGTAAACGACGAGGAGGCCGTGGAGAATTTCGTCGCCGCAAGGTCAGGTTTTCCATCGGCGTTCAGATCACATGAACACAGATCCCACAATTCCTCGGGGGCGGAGAAGGTGACGGGCGCGGCGAATTTGGATGCGTTAAAGGCTTCGGTTTGCAGTGAAGGTATGAACTTCAGGGGGGCTTTCGCCGATAGCCGTGTCACGCGGTTTACTACTTCCACTGACCTCAACGTTGCCTGCGGAGGAACTTTTACTTCAACCGCGAATTCAGAGGAAGCGATCACCGTTCCTTTTACCGGGCCGAACCATACGTCGAGATTGGTTGGCGTGCTATTAAAACCGCTACCGGTGATGACAATGGTGTCGTTGGGCGCAGCCGTTAACGGTCCGACATTTTGAATTACAGGAGCCTGACCGTATGTGAACCCTGCCAGCCCGAGGATAATTGCTAAAATGTAAAGGGGTTTCATGTCATAATATTTTTCGTCGCCCGGCATTGCCAATGCCTAATTCCCAATGCCCAATGCCTAATTCCTAATTCCTAATGCCTAATTCCTAATCTTACTCGACGATCGTCAGCAACCAGGCATCCTTGAACATTCTTAGTTTTCTGTATTTATCGCGTTCCGCTCTCGCCTGATTAATATCGTCCGTGCGCAGGACGTAAACGTACCAGAGTTGTTTTGCTGTCAGGTGTCCGTGGTTAGCCTGATAGCCGAGTTGTTTCAGTCCGTTGGCATATCGTGTTGCATTGGCTTCCGAGCTGAACACACCTGCAATGATATAATCCCCGGTGCCGAGTTCTTTGGAATGGGCGCCACGCCTGAATGTTTCATGTCGTCCGTTGTCCACTACCGGAGGCGTTGTGTTTGCCGGCGGAGGGGTTACTTCCGGCTCGGGTTGCGTAACAACCGGCGGCGGAGGATTATTTTTTGCGAGTTCCACTGCTGCGGCCCGGGTAGCTTCTTCTGCCTGCGCACGGGCAGCTTCGTCCGCTTTCGCACGTTGGGCTTCTTCCTCACGGGTCTTCTTCGCAAGTTCTTCAACACGCTGCTTTGCTTCCGCTTCCTCTTTCTTTCTCCGTGCTTCTTCCTCGAGTTTTTTCTTGCGCGCTTCTTCTTCCACCTTCCTTTTTTCGGCGATCAGTTCGCTCGCCGACTTGCGGAGCGGTTTCTTTTCTTTTTCCTTAACGGTATTCACAAAAGAGTACAACGGCGCATCTTTTTTGCGTTTGCCGAGGAGTAAGTTAAGGCTGACTTCAAAACCCGGGCTGTTGAGCTCATTGATTCCGCTGTTCTGGATGCTGTAAGCGGCGCCGATGGCGAAGGTGTTTTTTAATTTGACGCCTCCAAGGGCGGAGATACCGAAATCCTGCTTATAAGATCCGCCCAACCATACCAGGTGATTGAGGTGCAGGATACCGGCGAACTCAAATTGCGGGGGCAGATCCGCATTGATCCTGTACAGGGCATAAGGTTCGAAAATGTGTTTGTCATCGCCGAAATAAAAGCGATTGCTCGCATTTACGATGATGGATTGGAAAGGTTTTATTTCGGTGATGTTGAACGCATCCTGACTCATGTAAGAAGGTGAGAACAGGGTGGGCATCGACGCACCAAGCTGAAGGGTTTTGATATGGAAAGAGATCCCGGCATTGCCAGTAATCGCAGCGTTGTTATCCAGAATATTTCCCAGGGCCGGATCACCGTTAAGTGCTTCCAGTTTATTCATGTCCAGGGTATTCCAGGTACCGCCTCCTGAAATGCCAAAGCGTATAAAGGTCTGCTTTGCGAGGGGAATGTTGTATCCGAATGTCAACAGGGCCGAAGAATTATTCAACAGGCCTCTGACGTCGTTGGTAAGACTGACACCGAAGCTTACCCTCGGACTAACCGGTGTTTGCAGGCTGAAATTTGCAATCGTGGGACCGCCCTCAACATTCATCCATTGTTTTCTATATATTATAGAGAGTGCGGATTGGCCATCAATGCCCGCGTACGAGGGATTGACAAGGTATGGGTTTAAGTAAAAATGGGTGAAGTTTGTCTGATCCTGTGCGTTGGCGATGGATGAGCACAAACTCAGCAGGAAAATCAACCAATGTTTACGTCTCATTAAAGAAGAAACTCCGGCAATCAAAGAGTATTTTTCCAGTCTCATCCAGTTTTTCAGGTATCGAATCAAATTTAACCCTTAATTTACCAATAAATTCTGATCAAACCCCTTTTCCAAGTTGACAGGCCCGGCTTTTTTGGTTTTCTCGGCAATCGCAAGGCGTAACTTTTTACTGGTTATTTGCATGATTGTGCTTGCAAATGTAGTCAGCGCGCAGAAATATAGTGTAGGTTTCAGGGCTGGCGGCACGTTCAACTGGGCGTCCTTTCGCGATAAGGATCAAAAAGACACCTTCTCAATCAAGCCATCAACAGGTTTTACGGTTGGGGCGCTTGTCGGCTTTCCGTTAAAGAATAATTACAGTGTAATAATTGAAGGCGGTTTTTCACAAAAAAGTCGCATTCTGAAAGATGAACTTCTGGAAAACCATTCTACCTACAAGTTCATCGATGGTTCCCTTCTGCTGAGAAAGGCATATAAATTTAATCTGGGTAAGAACATTCCCGCGGAATGGTTTGTGAACCTGGGGCCCGAAGTAGGTTACTGGATGTCGGGCAAGGGTTACTTCACTGCCGGGGGGCCAAAATATCCCTACGCGATCGAGTTTGACAAAGCTCCGGATGGTGACATGAAGTACCTGTATTACAACAGCGCGAACCGTATGTTCTTCGGACTGGTTTTAGGGGTTGGTATGAAAGCTCCTTTGAAAAATAATACAGCGATCTCAACCGAGCTCCGGTTTGTATCCGGCCACACGAACCTGGGTCATAATAAGTATGAATATCCGACACGCGAATGGTATGCGGCCCTGCTGAACTACGTCGACACCCTGCGGATGAACTTGAAAGTCATCAGCCTTTCCGTTGCCTACACCTATGATTTTGACAAGAAGGAAGCCCGCAAGGGGAAGAGTACGCTGAAGAAGAAGTTGAAAAAGGGGCGGTAGGGGAGTTGGCCTCCTCACGCAACAACTCACCATTCACCGATTTAGTCCCCATCGTCAGGTGCGGCTTAGTCTCAGACTGTACCACTCAGCACTCACCACTCAGCACTCAGCACTCACCACTCACTACTCAGCACTCACCACTCACTACTCACTACTGTCCTCACCGCTCACTACTCAAAATCAATCCTCGTCTGCATCTTGTGCTTCTCGAACATCATGAGCATCATTCCATCTTTCAGTCCTACGTCGGGAACGAGGATACTGGTGGCGTGCGCCCACTGCATGACTTTGAGATAGATGTCGCTGGCAGGAAGAATGACATCGGCGCGGTCGGGGTTCATCTGCAGTTTGTAGATCCTTTCGTCAAGCGAATAATGCTCGATCATTTTGCGGATCTCGACGATCCTGTTGACAGAAATGGTTTTGCCGGGCTTTACCCGCGCGAGCTCAAAGATCTTGCTGATGTTTCCTCCCGTGCCTACGGCGGTGACTTTGCCATAGCCTTTCTTGACATGTTCCCTGATCCACTTCTCCATATCTTCCCACATCAGCGGGGAGTCATTCCGTTCGAGCACGCGCACTGAACCGATCTTGAAGGAACGGGTCTTGATCTTTTTTCCGCCTGTGTACAGGTTCAACTCCGTACTTCCGCCACCCACATCGATGTGCAGGTACGTTTTGTCCGACAGGTAAGATTGAATGGCGCGGTTGATCAGCTCTGCCTCGCGGTTTCCGTCGATGATGTGGATCGGGATGCCGTATTCCTCGAAGACCTCATTTGCGAGGTCCTGGCCGTTCTCCGCCTCCCGCATGGCCGAGGTAGCGCAGAACATAGAGTCGTGCACTTCATACAACTCCAGTAAAAGCTTGTACGCCTTCATGAGCTTCTTGAATTTTACCTGGCTCAGGGCGCTGATACGGCCCATGGTAAATACATCGTGCCCCAGCCGGAGGGGAAAGCGGACGTACTCGAGTTTTTTGAACAGTACGGCGGCGGGGTTGTCCAGTACGGTGGACACCTGAAAACGGATGGCATTGGACCCGATATCGACAGCTGCTAGTTTCAATCGATTGATTTGCGTTAATAAATTAAGTCGTGTGTAGTAACGATTGCAAAGGTATCAAAGTTCTTGCCATTCGAAGGGCCCTGTTGCCGACGGAAAAGACATGTTCTCCTTACTTCGCACCAGGTCCCGGGGTCAAAGCCTTCGCTGATTTTGCTGTTTCAAATCTATTCCTTTTCTTTGCACTGCTTATCCAGAAAGACCGAGGGACTGGGCCCTTTGAAGTCTTAGCATCCTATCCTCCGACACGTTCGAGGGTGTTGTGCTAAATCCCATCGCGAACCTTAATGGGGACGTGAGAAGATAAGTAACCCATCTTTATGAGGGCTTTCTGGATAGTGCATGACAACTAATCCGGCAGCCTAATGAACATCCAGGACATTTTAAAAGAGCGCATCCTCATCATTGACGGAGCCATGGGTACCATGATCCAGCGCCATACTTTGGGAGAAGAGGATTTCCGCGGCGAAAAATTCAAGAACCACGCTTATTCTTTAAAAGGGAATAACGATATACTGTCGATCACCCGCCCCGATATCATCAAGGATATCCACAGGCAATATCTTGAAGCGGGTGCTGATATTATCGAAACAAATACTTTCAGCGGAACGACCATCGCACAGGCTGACTATCACCTCGAGGAGCATGTGCATGAACTGAATTATCAGTCCGCAAAGATCGCGCGCGAAGTGGCTGATGCGTTCACGAAGAAGGAACCCCACAAGCCACGATTTGTGGCGGGGGCGATGGGTCCCACGAACAAAACGGCGTCGCTGTCTCCGGAGGTAAATAATCCCGGCTTTCGCGCCGTGACTTTCGATCAGCTTGCGGCAGCCTTCAAAGAGCAGGCCCGCGCCTTGATCGACGGAGGCGCTCATTTGCTTTTACTCGAGACGATCATTGATACGCTCAATGTGAAGGCTGCGCTCTTCGCTATTCAGGAATTGTTCGAAGAAACCGGTAAGGAAGTGCCAGTGATGGTTTCAGGGACGATCACCGACGCCAGCGGGCGCACCCTTTCAGGACAGACCACGGAAGCTTTTCTCATATCGGTGTCGCATGTACCGCTGCTGAGTATCGGACTGAACTGCGCATTGGGTGCTAGCGCCCTGAGACCGTACCTCCAGGTGCTGAATGAAAAAGCTCCTTTCTTCGTGAGCGCTTATCCGAATGCCGGTTTGCCTAACGAGTTTGGACAATATGACCAGACGGCGGAGGAAATGGCAGCGCAGGTGGAAGCGTATCTGAAAGAAGGCCTGGTGAACTTGCTCGGGGGATGCTGCGGAACAACGCCGGAACACATCCGTAAGATCGCACAGATCGCCGCGAAGTATAAGCCACGGAAAATAAAAGAAACGGTGGTTGAAGTATGACGTTACAAGTTCAATCTGAAGACGCGCAAGCATGCGTTGAACGGAACTGAGAATATATCGTAGTTTAAAATTTGATGTCAGTTGATTCCGCAATGGAACAGTAATTAAAGATGGAGCATACATTGAAATTAAGTGGCCTCGAGGCCGTAGAGATTACCAACGAATCGAACTTTGTCAACATTGGAGAGCGGACGAACGTAACGGGCTCCAAGAAATTCCTGAACTTCATCAAGGAAGATAAGTTCGAAGAGGCACTGGAGGTGGCCCTCGACCAGGTGCGGGGAGGAGCGCAGGTGATTGACGTGAACATGGACGAAGGTATGCTCGACTCGAAAGCCGCCATGGTGAGGTTTCTGAACCTGATGGCCGCTGAGCCCGAAATTTCCAGGGTGCCTGTGATGATCGATTCGTCGAAGTGGGAGGTCATCGAAGCAGGCCTGAAGTGTTTGCAGGGCAAGGGCATCGTTAACTCGATCAGTCTGAAAGGCGGGGAGGCTGAGTTCATCCGCCAGGCCAGGCTGGTGAAAAGGTATGGCGCCGCCGTTGTGGTGATGGCCTTCGATGAACAGGGCCAGGCCGATACGTATGAGAAGCGTATCGCGATCTGCAAACGCGCCTACGATATACTGGTCAGTCAGGTGAGGTTTTTGCCTGAGGATATCATCTTCGATCCGAATATCTTTCCCGTTGCCACCGGCATCGACGAGCACAGGAATTACGCTATAGATTTTTTCAGGGCCGCAAAATGGATCCGCGAGAATTTGCCTTACGCACACGTCAGCGGAGGCGTCAGCAATGTTTCTTTCAGCTTCCGGGGAAATCAGAAAGTGCGGGAAGCGATGCATGCCGCATTCCTGTATCACGCCATCCAGCACGGTATGGATATGGGTATTGTGAACCCTACCATGCTCGAGGTCTACGACCAGATCGATAAGGAACTGCTTGCGCGAGTCGAAGACGTACTGCTCAATCGCCGGGACGACGCCACCGAACGACTGCTGGAATTTGCGGAGACGGTAAAAGGTGCTGCGAAAAAGAAGGAACTGGACATCGAATGGAGGAAAGGCTCCGTGGAAGAGCGTCTCACACATTCGCTCGTCAAAGGCATCATTGACTTTATCGATCAGGATACGGAGGAAGCCAGGCAGAAATACGGACGGCCGCTGCTCGTCATAGAAGGGCCCCTCATGGCGGGTATGAATGTGGTGGGCGACCTGTTTGGTTCCGGAAAAATGTTTTTGCCGCAGGTGGTGAAAAGCGCGCGCGTGATGAAGAAGTCCGTCGCCTACCTTACACCTTACCTTGAGGAAGAGAAAAGATTGACGGGTGGTGTACAAAAAGCTGCCGCAAAAATATTACTGGCGACTGTTAAAGGTGATGTGCACGACATCGGAAAAAATATTGTCGGCATTGTACTCGCCTGTAACAACTACGATGTGTTGGATCTGGGCGTGATGGTGCCTCCCGAAAAGATACTCGAAGCTGCGAAGAGGGAAAAGGTCGATATTATCGGACTGAGCGGATTGATCACCCCGTCGCTGGATGAGATGGTACACGTAGCGCGCGAATTGCAGCGTGAAAAACTGAATTTTCCGCTGTTGATCGGAGGGGCCACCACCTCGCGGATTCACACGGCAGTGAAAATAGATCCCGTATACGACGGACCTGTCATCCACGTACTGGATGCGTCCCGCTCCGTACCGGTAGCCAGCGAACTGATCAATCCGGAAACTACCGGTAACATCAGGCAAAGGTTCAAGGATGAGTATCAGAAATTGCGCGCGGATCATGAGAGCCGCAAGACAACCAGGAATTTTATTTCCCTCGCAGAAGCCAGAAAGAACAAGGTGAATATCGACTGGCCCGCTACTAAATTCACGAAGCCCAAATTTACCGGGCGCCGTGAGTTCATCAGCTACCCGCTCGAAGAACTGAGAACCTATCTCGACTGGACTCCGTTCTTTCAGACCTGGATGATGGCGGGCAGATACCCCGGGATCTTTCAGGATCCGGTGGTGGGAACGGAAGCCAAGAAACTTTTTGATGACGCCAACACGATGCTGGACCGGATCATTCGCGACAAAAGTTTGCAGGCGAATGGCGTGATAGCGCTCTACGAGGCCGTCAACGCGGGCGATGATGTCGTGTTATCCGAGAACGGGAAGGATAAGGCCACCTTCCATTTCCTGCGTCAGCAAAACAAGAAGGCGCCCGGTTTGCCGAATTTTTGCCTCGCAGATTTTATTTCACCGGAACCGGGTAAAGACTACTTCGGAATGTTTGCCGTCACGGCTGGCCTCGGACTCGAGAAGATCGTCGCTGAATGTAAAGCAAAGCACGACGATTATTCTGAGATCATGGCCAAGGCACTCGCCGACCGGTTGGCAGAAGCGTTCGCGGAATGCCTCCATCAGAAAGTCAGGAAGGAATTGTGGGGTTATGAGCGCGAGGAACATTTGTCGAACGAAGATCTGATCGCTGAAAAATACAGCGGCATACGGCCTGCTCCGGGATATCCCGCGTGTCCGGACCATACGGAGAAGAAATTGTTGTTCGAACTCCTCGATGCAGAAAAGGCTGGCATCATCCTGACGGATTCATATGCCATGTACCCGGCCGCGGCGGTGAGTGGATTCTACTTCTCACATCCGGATTCGAAATATTTTGGATTGGGAAAGATCGAAAAGGATCAGGTTGAGGATTATGCCAGAAGGAAGGGGATGGGGATCCAGGAGATTGAACGATGGCTGGCGCCGAATCTATCTTACGATATCTGATGTGTTAAGGTGTTAAGGTGTTAAGGTTGTGTTGAGGTGTTGATGTAATAGCGGAGTCATGTGATAAAGTATTAAAGTATTAATGTGTTAATGTGTTTGGTGGGTGATTTAGTTGCGTGACGAGAGAGCCTATCCGTATTGGTACTATATTGATTGGCGAAATAGATAAATGACAGCATGAACACATTAATACCCTAACACATTAGCACATGAACACATGAACACTCTAGCACATTAGCACATGAACACCCTGGCACATGAACACATGAACACCCTGGCACATTAGCACATTAATACATTAACTAAACCCTCTCAAATATGAAAGTACAACAATTCGAAGACCTCAGATGCTGGCAGGCTGCCAGGCAACTGGTCAAGCTTGTTTTTCTGGCCAGCAGAAATGGTGTCCTGGCCAGGGATTTTGAAACGAAATATCAAATTAAAAAAGCGGCATTATCATCCATGAATAATATTGCTGAAGGTTTTGGACGGTTTGGGACGAAGGACTCTATCAAATTTTATAATATCTCTCAGAGTTCAGCCCTCGAAGTCAGGAGTATGTTATACGTATTGTCAGATCTTCAATATCTCGCCACAGAACAAATAGACGACATTCGCCTCAAAGCCGATGAAACCCGAAATCTGACATTCGCTTTTATAAGATACAATATGACCAGATTGCCCAAAAAACACAAACGCAGCGAAGCGAGTCCCCAATAGCACATTAACACATTAACACCTGCACACATTAACACATTAACACCCGAACACATTAACACATTTCACCTAAATGAAAGTTTGCGATCATATTAAAAATGCCAACGGTAAAACATTATTTACCATCGAGATCCTTCCACCGTTAAAAGGTGACAACATCAAGAATCTCTTCAGCAACATGGATCCGTTGATGGAGTTCAAGCCCCCGTTCATTGATGTGACCTATCACCGTGAGGAATATGTTTACAAGAACAAGGAGAACGGTTTACTGGAAAAGCGTTCCATCCGCAAGCGGCCCGGTACGGTCGGCATTTGTGCTGCAATTCAGAACCACTATAAAGTCGATACGGTCCCGCACATTATTTGTGGTGGCTTCAGTAAGGAAGAGACCGAGAATGCCCTCATCGACCTCCATTTCCTCGGCATCGACAATGTACTCGTGCTGCAGGGCGACGGCATCAAGAACGAGGGCCGGTTTGTACCCGAACCGGATGGACACAAATACGCTTCCGACCTCCTGCAACAGGTGGGGAACATGAACCAGGGCCGCTACCTGGATGAAGAACTGCAAAACTCTGCGCCAACGGATTTTTGTATGGGGGTGGCGGGCTATCCCGAAAAACATTTTGCGGCGCCAAACCTGAAAACAGATCTAAAATACCTGAAGCTGAAAGTCGAACTCGGAGCGCAGTATGTGGTGACGCAAATGTTCTTTGATAATAAGAAATATTTTGAATACGTCGACAAATGCCGCGAGGCAGGCATCAATGTTCCGATCATTCCGGGACTGAAACCCATTACGACGAAGTCGCAGTGCAGCATTCTTCCGACCACTTTCCATATCGACATCCCGGAAGAATTGGCCGACGAAGTCGAGAAATGCAAAGACAATGCCGCGGTGAAGGAAGTTGGAATTCAGTGGGCTATCCAGCAATCCAAAGAGCTCATCAGGAAAGGAGTTCCGACACTTCATTTTTACTCGATGGGGAAGTCGGATCCGATCTATCGGATAGCGAGGGAGTTGTTTTGAGTTTTAATGTGTTAATGTGTTAGTGTTAATGTGGCAGAGGCCGGAATCAGGTACGGATGAATCATCGGAGCGTGACTCCTTTTGTTGATTTCCTGCATGAGCACCTTAACACCTTAACACAACGCGTCCAGAATCAGATTCTGATGAACCATAAGGGCCTGACACCCGATGTAGATGCCAACATCAACACCCCAACACCCCAGCACCCCAACACATTAATCCCATAATCGAACGCCCTTGTTCATCCCAGGACAGCGGCGCTCATCAGAAGCTTCATTTCCCGGCCCATTACGGGCCTTTTTTATTCGGCAGGGTCATTGCGGGCAGTGGCAGGCCGGTACCATCGGAGCGCCATCGTGACGGCGGGGTGTCCCAACGGTGCCGGGTTTGCCGCTCCAGTCGCCATAAAAAAAACAATGCTATCAAATTACCTCTACATCGCCCTCCGCAGTATCCGGAAAAACAAGGTCCATACGCTGATCAACGTAGTCGGGCTTGGGTCCGGACTGGCTTGTGTCTTTCTGATCATGCTCTATCTGCAGGTTGAATTAAGTTACGACCGTTTTCATGAGAAAGCGGAGAATCTGTACCGCATCACATGGGAGGATAACAATCCCCAAACACGGACGCCGCATCCGATGGCGCAGGCGATGAAGGCTGACTTTCCGGAAGTCGAGAGCGCCGTCAGCCTCACGCCATTGTACGCCGCAGGGCTCACCAAAGAGACCCATTCCTTCCGCAATCCGGAGCGCGACACGCGTTACGATGAAAAGAACATCCTGGCGGTGGATACTACATTCTTTGACGTGTTCTCATTCCCACTTCTCAAAGGCGATCCAAACACCGCATTGAAGCAGGTCGATGGCGTGCTCCTTTCAGAATCGATGGCGAAAAAATATTTTGGCGACGAAGATCCGATAGGCCAGCACCTTGCTGTGGACGCGGAGGACTATCTGGTGGAAGTGGTCGGTGTCTTTAAGGACGTACCGCCCAACTCCCATTTTCATTTTGATTTCCTCGTTTCCTATCTGCGGGAGAAGTCGTTCGACAGCGCCGATCCTTTTTACTCGTGGGCTGATTTTGGCCATTACAACTACATCCGCCTCCACGATGGTGCGGATGCAAAGACATTGGAAAGTAAACTGATGCCCTGGCTCAGGCAACATATTCCGGTTTCGGATCAGGAATATCAGGCAATGACGGATCAGGGTTTTGGCTTCAGGCTCCAGCCGGTAACGGATATCCATCTGAGATCTTCCCTGCGGTGGGAGCTTGAAGCCAATGGAAACATAGAATACGTGTTTATACTTTCCGCCGCAGCCCTGCTCACCCTTATCATTGCGTGTGTGAATTTCATGAATCTCACCACGGCCAAATCTGCGGAGCGGGCAAAAGAGATCGGCGTAAGAAAGACCCTCGGCGCGGGTCACCGCCAGCTATCGGTGCAGTTTCTTTCAGAATCCGTCATCATGGCGCTGATATCGATCGGCATTGCCCTGCTGATCGTTGAACTTGCACTGCCGTTTTTTAATGCCTTCACAGGACTGGCCTATGACATTGACTACGGCAGACATGGGGGCATCCTGTTGGGGATGGGCGTTGTCATTGGCGTTTTGTCGGGACTGTATCCTGCTGTTTACCTGTCCGCAATGAAGCCCCATCTTGTGCTGAAAGGAAAGATGCTGCACGCGCCCGGTGGATCCGGGTTCAGGCGCGGGCTGATCGTCTTTCAGTTCTTTATATCGATGGTGCTGGTGTCGTCAGCGATCATCATCTACACACAACTGGATTTTCTCAGCAACAAGAATCTCGGGTTCGGGAAAGAGGAAGTGCTGGTCATTCCGGTAAAAAATGAATCGGGCCTGGAGCGGTTCGAGGCCTTGCAAAACGAGTTGGCAAAAATTGATGGCGTGGTTTCCGTATCGGCCAGCTCCAATATTCCCGGCGGGCAGTTCAATCAGCATCACATTGCTTCCATTGACCAACCGGATCATGACGTTTCTGCTGCGGAGGTATTTGTGGATTATGATTTCTTCAGAACCCTCGATATCCAGATCGCGGAAGGAAGGACCTTTTCGCGACAGAATACGGCGGACTCAGCGGCCGCCTTCCTTTTAAATGAGACCGCCGCCAGGCAATTGAATCTGGACAGACCTGTGGCAGGAAAAGAAATCTGGTGGAAGCAACGGGAACAGCATGTGACGCAACGCGGGAGGGTGGTCGGAATCGTAAAGGATTTCCATTTTCAGTCGCTGCATGATCCCATACGGCCGCTGATTTTTCTGTTGACCCGTGAACGCTTTAACCACATCCTGGTCAAAGTAAGCACCGCCGATCTCCCTGACAGGATTGCCGCGATCGAACGGACATACAAAACGTTTGAGCCCGTTTACGGTTTTGAATTTTCTTTCCTTGAAGACAGGCTGAATGGCCAGTACGCATCCGAGCAACGCACCGGAACGATCCTGGGCATCTTCACCGTCATTGCAATCCTGATTGCCGCTTTCGGATTGTTTGGCATGTCGCTCCTGACGTTTCAGCAAAAGATCAAGGAGCTGAGTGTGAGAAAAGTGTTAGGCGCTACGTTGGCCGACACCCTGGTTCTACTGGTGGGGGATTTTACAAAGTTGATCGGGATGGCAGTTCTGCTGGCAACGCCGTTCGCGTGGTGGATCATGCGTTCGTGGTTACAGAATTTCAGTTACCAGGTTAGGATCCATCCGCTGGTCTTTATCGGTTCGGGACTGGCTTTGGTAGTGGTCGCCTGGATGACGTTGAGTTATTTTACGATCAAGGCATCGCGGCTGAATCCAGCCGAGACGTTGAAGAATGAGTGAGGACGGACGACAGTCCACAGAACACAGAACACAGACCACAGTCGATGGTGCCCATGCGCTCTGCGATGAAACGCGAGGCCAATCAGCCGCACACCCCCATTCACGATTCACGAGTGACGAACGGACCACCGTCCACAGACCACAGTCGACAGACCAATGACCACAGTCCACAGACCTGGGTCGACGGTGGGATGGAGGACATTTTTTGCAGCGGTAACAGCCGGTTGAAGCAGTAGGCAGGTCGTTGAATCAGATGTGTAGATAACCTCTTGTAACATCCTCATACACAAAAGATTTTATGATGCCATTGCATGTAAAGCTGCGCGTGTTTCGCCAGGGCTTTGTTCAGTACGATGAAGTGCATCGGATGACAGAGGTGTCAAATTGAGGTCGCACGGCGTCTTTTAAAGGAAAATGATCTGCAAGTCACGGTATGTGCAGCACTTCTGCGAAGTAAATTAATATTAAATTCATTGTTTAGATATACATTTATTACTAACTGATACATAGTAAGTTAATGGAGTTATGTGAAGTGATGATTTGATATGATTTCCGGACCATCTCCTGACTGGTGACGCATTTCCAAGGTTCCGCGCGTGGGGTAAAACCGATAGCGGTGATTGACCATTTGATGGCCCGGGTCTTCGCGAGCCACATCACAACAACTTGCTGTGGACTGTGGACCGTCGACCTTTGGCACTTGGATTCGAATGATTAACTTAAAGGATTGATCGCTTTAATGACCATCAAGTTTCCGCTGATCCATGCAGCCAAAGCCGACCCGGCATAGTCTTTAAAATATGAATGGCCGTCGACCGTGGTCCGTGGACCTTCCTTGTAACCATTTGAATTATCCGGAGTAACCCATTACACCAAAGCCTCGTCTAAATGATCCGCAATTACCTCACTTCCGTCCTGCGCTACGTTTCCAAGAACAAAGCCTTCACCATCATTAACATCCTTGGGCTGGCCATTGGCATGATGGCGTGTATGCTCATCACGCAGTTCGTGCTGCACGAGTTCAGCTATGATAATTTCCATGTACGCAAGGACCGGATATTCAGGCTCCAGCTTGACCGTTACAATAAAGGCGAGCTGTCCACGCAATGGGCGGCCGGGGCGATGGGCATCGGGCCGGATGTGAAGGCAAACTTCGCTGAAGTGGAAGAATACGTGAGGCTCACAGGAAGTAACGCCCTGTTTTCGTATGGTGACGTATTTTTCAAGGAAGAGGGTGTTTACTATGCAACACCGAGTTTTTTCGAAGTCTTTTCCATCCCTTTACTCCAGGGTGTGGATTCAACTGCTTTAAAAGCCCCGTTCAAAGTCGTCCTGTCGGAGACACTGGCGAAAAAATATTTCGGAAATGACGATCCCGTTGGAAAGATCATCCATAACAACGGCGAGACGGATTTTGAAGTGACCGGCGTATTTCAGGATCTCCCACCGAACACGCACATGAAAATATCGGCGTTGTTCTCCTATGCCAGCTTTGAGACGATGGTCAACAATCCTGAAGCGATGAAGTCCTGGCATTGGGACGGACATTTTACGTATATCCTCCTTGACCGCAATGCGGATGCGAAAGCATTTGAAGAGAAGCTGTTCACATTTGCAGAAAAGCACGAAGCCGAAGAAGTGAAGCGCGCCGGTGCCGGAATGGTCTTCCATCTGCAGCCGCTGACCGATATACATCTTGATTCAAACTTCATGTTTGAATTTAAGCCGAACGGAGACCGGCAGGCGGCGTATTTTCTCACCATCGTCGCGGTGCTGATTCTCGTCATCGCCTGGATCAACTATATTAATTTGTCCACCGCCAAATCGATCGAACGCGCGCGTGAAGTGGGGGTGCGGAAGGTGATGGGGAGTTACCGGTCGCAACTCGTCTATCAGTTCCTTTTCGAGGCGATACTTTTCAACACCATCGCCGTGGCGCTTGCAGTACTCTTTGTGATCCTGCTGACGCCGTCCTTCAGTACATTGACCGGCCGCGAATTAGGCTACGTGCTTTTTCAACAAAATGTGTTCTGGGCATGGATGGGTTTGCTGATCGTGGGCGGCGCATTGCTTTCCGGATTGTATCCCGCATTTGTGTTGTCAGGCTATCGTCCGGTGGACGTTTTGAAGGGTAGATTCAAGAATACCGGGAAGGGCGTGTTCTTCAGGAAGGGGATGGTCGTCGCACAGTTCGTCGCATCCATCACCCTGATCGTGGGAACATTTACGGTTTATCGCCAGATCACCTTCATGCAGGAACAAGCGCTCGGCGTAGACATCGAGCAAACACTCGTGCTTCAATCGCCGAACGTGGTAGATTCCACGTATGAGCAAAAGTTCAGGGTCTTCAAACAAGAGATACTCCAGTATCCGGAAGTCACCGCAGTGACGGCATCGACTGCTGTTCCGGGACGTCAACCCCAATGGAATGCAGGCGGTATCCGCAGGTTGAGTCAGCGGGAAGACGAGTCGAACCAGTACCGGATCATTATGATGGATCACGACTTCGTCAGAACCTTCGGACTTCAGGTTGTGGCAGGACGGTCATTTTCGGGGGAGTTGTCCAACGAACATAAAAATGTGCTGGTCAATGAATCGGCTGCGCGCCTGATGGGCTTTAAAAAGCTGGAAGAGTCTTTGAACGACGAGATCTTTTTCTGGGGAGATACCTTCCGGATCGTCGGTGTGTTGAAGGACTATCACCAGGAGTCACTGAAGAAATCGTATGAGCCCCTGGTGTTCCGCTACAATGATACACCCGGCGGTTTTTATTCCATCAAATTCAATACGTCCAACGTGAAAGAGTCGATGTCGAAATTCGAATCACACTGGAAGAATTTCTTTCCGGGAAATCCATTCATTCATTTCTTTC
>JBARAD010000187.1:0-66464 GCA_049791675.1 Chryseosolibacter sp. | reverse complement strand
GGACCAAAAGATGAACTTGAGAAATTTTTAAGAACGCTCACCAAGAACAAGTCGATCAAGTCATTTGAATACTGAAAAACTTATTCATGGCGATCAATTCAAGATTCAAGATTCAAGATTCAAGATTTAAGATTCAAGATTTAAGATTCAAGATTTAAGATTTAAGATTCAAGATTTAAGATTCAAGATTTAAGATTTAAGATTCAAGATTCAAGATTCAAGATTCGAGATTTAAGATTGGGATTGGGATTGGCGGTTTTTGAAAGACCAGTGTTCATTCAAAAATCCAGCATTGCGCCCACCCTAATTCCCCATGTATTCGAATTCCTGATGTCTGATGCCTAATGCCTAATGCCTAATGCCTGATGACTACCTAATGGCCCTCGGCTGCCTGTTCTTCAGGAATGTCCTTCCAGTTTCCTGACTCGGTGTTGTGAAGGTAGTCAAGGATCTTTTGTTCCACCTGGCTGAGCTTTAGGCCGCGGAGATAGCTACCGTTTCGCGCAAGGATGAGTCTTCCGGTTTCTTCAGAAATGGCCAGCACCAGCGTATCCGTATTTTCTGACATACCAACAGCTGCGCGGTGGCGCAAGCCAAAATGCGCAGGCAGGTGATCGTTTTCACTCACGGGCAGGATGCAGCGCGCAGCCTTAATCCGGCCTTTATAAATGATCACCGCCCCATCATGAAGCGGACTGAGTTTATTGAAGATCGCCAACAGGAGTCGACGCGTAACTTCCGCATTCAGCGCATCGCCGGTTTCAATATAGAACCGCAGCTCTACATCTCTTGAAAAAACAATGAGCGCGCCAGTCCGGGAAGCCTTTAGACTCTTGGCGGCTTCAATTATCTGCTGCACGTCGAAATCATCCTGATAGGTATTTCGCCAGTTGGCGATTGTTTTAAAAAAATTTTCCCTGAACTCTGTCCCACGGCCGATCACAAGCAAAAATTTCCGGATCTCTGGCTGGAAAAGGATGATCATCGCCAGCACGCCGACGCCCATGAACTGCCCCAGAATGGTTGCCAGCAATTCCATCTCTGCCGCCCGTACAATGAGGTAGACGAGATAGAGCGCCAGGATGCCCAGAAAGATATTGACGGCAATACTCCCCCGGATGAGTTTGTAAACCTGGTATAGCAGGATGCTTACCAGACTGATATCAATGATATCAACCCAGCTTACTTCGAGAAAACCTATTTTGAAGACAAAAATCATTCAGCGCAAAAATACCTAATAACAAGTGGAACCGCTAAATATATGACATCACGTGTTTACATTACCCTGGAGGGAAGTAAAAAGTTTAATTACCTCCCTCGCTTCCCTTACATCGTGAACCCGTAGAATATCCGCACCCCTCAGCAGGGCCATGGTATTCAAGACCGTAGTGCCGTTTAGCCCTTCAGTTGGGTTGATGTCCAGGGTCTTCCAGACCATCGACTTACGCGATAAACCGACAAGCGTTGGTTTGCCAAGAATGGAGAATTTCCCGAGGTTGCGGAGCAGATTAAAATTCTGTTCAATATTTTTCGCGAAACCAAAACCAGGGTCGATAATAATGTCAGTAACTTCAAGCTGCTGAAGAAGATTGATCTTCTGGTGGAAATAGTCCAGCATTTCCTTCAGGATGTCAGTATACTGCGTCTGGCTGCTCATTGTTATCGGATCACCCTTCATATGCATGAGTATGTAAGGCACCTTTAAACGTGCGACCGTCCGAAACATTGCTTCATCCAGCGATCCGCCTGCAATATCATTGATCATCAGCGCACCTTCCGCGACGGCAGCTTCTGCTACGCGGCTTCTGAAAGTATCCACGGAAACAACGGTTCGGGGAAATCGTTTCAGGATGGATGCAATGGCTACCACCACTCTTTGCTTCTCCTCCTCTTCAGGGATTTCGGCTGCGCCCGGACGGGACGAATATCCGCCCACATCTATGAAATCAGCGCCTTCATCAAGCATTTTCTCCGTCTGTTCCAGGAGGGCGCTCTCCGAGATAAATCGTCCTCCGTCATAAAAGCTATCCGGCGTTACATTCAGGATCCCCATGATCCGTGGAATCGTTAAATCAATAAGCCTTCCGTGAACGTTCAGTGTTTTGTTTGTTGAAAATGGCGTATTTTGCACCGCTTGAATTTTATGATCGAAAAAACCGCAATCGAATATAGAGAGGTAATTGCCACCTGCAAAGCTTTGTTTGAAAAGAAAACGCGCGACTATGGTACGGCCTGGCGAATATTGCGGCTTCCATCCATAACGGATCAGATCTTTATCAAAGCGCAACGCATCCGAAGCATTCAGGAAAAAGGCTCTCAGAAAATCGAGGATCCGATCAAAGATGAATTTATCGGCATTATCAACTATTGCCTCATAGCCATGATCCAGCTCAGACTGACAACATCCGTCAACATGGATCTGGGGTTCGAGGAGCTCGAGCCGTTATATGAGGAGGCAGTGGAGGAGACTTTCGAACTTCTGCAAAACAAGAATCACGATTATGGTGAAGCCTGGCGCGACATGCGGGTGACTTCGATCACGGATATCATATTGATGAAGCTGCTCCGCGTAAAGCAAATTGAAGACAATGCGGGCAAAACCCTGGTAAGCGAAGGAGTAAAGGCCAATTACCAGGATATGATTAATTACTCCGTATTTGCATTAATAAAACTGAATGAACAACAGTATGTTTAAAAGAGTGGCCGATCAGGCTTCCCGCTTTTTCGTTGGGGGGCTTTTCATTTTTTCGGGTCTGATCAAATTGAACGATCCCATCGGTACGCGGATCAAAATGGAAGAATACTTCGGTGTTTTTGCTGAAGACTTTGGATCTTTTTTTAGCGCTTTTGTCCCGTATGCGCTTGAGATCGGCATGGTCATGATCATCCTTGAGATCGTGTTGGGTGTCGCTGTACTCATATACTACCGGATGGAAATAACAACGGTGTGGCTGTTGTTGCTGATGGTGTTTTTCACGTTCCTCACATTCTATTCTGCATATTATAATAAAGTTACGGATTGCGGTTGCTTTGGCGATGCCATCAAACTCACTCCCTGGGAGTCGTTCATCAAGGACGTAATCCTCATGATTCCCGTGCTTCATCTGTTCTGGTACCGCAAAACATATGTACCGGTGTTGCGTACGCGGAATGGACATTTTGTGGTCGGAGCAGCGACGGCGCTGAGTTTGTTCCTGGGCGTTTACGCGATACGCCATCTGCCCTTTATCGATTTCCGCGCCTATCGCATCGGCAACCACATCCCTACCCAGATGCAGCCTGAAGAACAACCCGTATTCGAATATGTATTCCTCCGGAAGGATAACGGCCAACAGATCCGCTCGGAGAAATACCTGATGGATACGACCCAGTACAGGTACGTGAGCGTTGAACAAACCAATGAAGATAAAACCCGGCCGAAGATTACGGATTACGCGGTAACCACCGTCGACGGAGAGGATGTTACACAGAAAACTTTCGAAGGGGCAAAGTTCCTTTTGGTGATTTACGATGTCACGAAAGCTTCTGTGGACCACATGGATCAAATTGTGAAGCTGACGAAGGAACTTGATGGCAAAGTAGAGATGATGGTGTTGACTGCATCGGGAGCCAACCAGTTCGAAACGTTCCGCCATGAACACCAGCTGGCTGTGCCATATTACTTTGCCGACGCTACCGTTCTGAAGACCATTATCCGCTCGAACCCGGGACTGACCTTATGGGTTGATGGTACTGTGAAAGGGATGTGGCATCACAATGATACGCCTGAGGCAGGCGAGGTGTTGGCCTTGCTCGGCCGGTAAATCATTGCATGGAACTTCCTGAAATTAATACTGAAATATGAAGATATTCCTCATTGGAATGCCGGGTTCGGGCAAGACGACGTTGGGAAAGGAACTGGCCTCGCATCTGATGGTTGATTTCGTGGATCTGGATGCGGAGATTGAGAGATCTGAGCAGAAAATCATCGCAGAAATTTTCCGCGAACAGGGCGAGGAATACTTCAGGCTCCTGGAAGCGCGTCTCCTGCGGGAATGGGCGGCCAGCAGCCGCGCTTTTGTGATGGCCACTGGTGGAGGCGCCCCTTGCTTTCATGATGGAATGGGCATTATCAACCAATATGGCGTGAGCATTTTTCTGGACTTCCCCGTGACGGTGTTAATGGAGCGTGTAAAAAATAACCAGGAACGGCCCTTGCTTTTAACCGCGAATGAATCGGAGTTAACAGCAAAGCTCGAGCGCATGCGCACTGACCGCCTGGATTGTTACCGCAGCGCCAAAATCGTACTTGAAAATCCGACCATCGATACTTTGCTTCAGCGCATTCACGCTAAAAAGTAAAGCCCACTGTGATCACGCCATTCAGCGTTTTGTTCTTCAGGTCAGCAACAGGGCCGGAACCATCCGAAAAAGTATAGGGCTGATACGAATACGTCTTTCCTGCACTGTGCACTACCGCCAGGTCGACATAGAAACTTCGCGTCCGCACGCCAAAACCTCCGCTGATCGAGGTAATGGTATTGTCTGCGTCGATGCTTTCGTGAAATGTGTTCGCTTGTACACCGTAGCCGGCCCGCAGCCTGAAAATATCATGTCGGAATTCAGCGCCGATCCGGTAATTGATCACCGGCTTGTAGACAGCTTTGATGCTTTCATTTTCTTCTGTAAAGGAAACCTGCGAATCCTTTGATCCATATTTCGCTTTTGCCGGATTCACCATTTCAACATCTGCCGTTAAGAATCCGTATTGCGAGATGAAGGCAACACCGCCTGTCAACTTCATGGGGATGGTGAAGGTATAATCAGAGGTGATGAGGTCGATCTTTTCGGGGTCGTCGCTGTTGTCACCGAGAATGGTCGTTCCATCTCCGTAGTAGTCGAAATCCTTCCATCGGCTGCTCATGGAAGCGTCGTACGTTTCGGTAAGCCCGAAGAAGGTGGGCGTCGTATAAGACAATCCCAACTGCAGAGATTTCACGGGCCTGACGGTAGCACCGAGCGTAGCATTAATGCCCGTTCCGCGGATGTTCAGGTTCTCAATCAATTGCAGATTCTCCAGGCTGTCAGAACTAAAAGACTCGTTAAAAGTTTTTACGGATTTGTACCGCAATGAAGTGATCCCCACGCCACCACCGAAGAAAAACTTATCCTGCACGTTACCACCGTAGGAGATATTCCACTGGTTCGATGCTCCCTTCACAACAATCTCCTCCTCCTGATAAGGATAATCCGCATCGGTAAAGTACTCATCTTCCGGCCCCGGGTCTGGTAAGATTGACCTCGGACCGATCAGGTAATTGAAATAGGCAAGGGCCGTTGGCGTATTGTAGTTGGGAAATCCCTCTTCGAAGAATTGGTCGGTTGTTTCACCATTGGCCCTGTCGATAAAATAATCGACGATCGAATTGTTATCATTTGCTCCGCGATAAAGCGTTTGGCGGTTGAAGTCGTTCACACGCGACATGCTGATGCCCAAAGAACCTCCGTAAAATGATCCCTCATTCTGCTTCGGCATGTGCCACACATAGCTGATTCCCGGAATATTAAACACAGAGCGATTGTCATCCGTGTGCGTGCCAAGATAGTTTGCGGACGTGGCTTGGTCCGTCAGGCCGAGGCTGAACGTGAATTCGGACCGATTGTACATTCCAAGACCTGCGGGGTTGGAGAGTGCAGAACTGTAGTCTCCACCCAACGCCGTCTGACTTCCGCCCAGACCAAGAATGCGGGCACTTCCTGCCGGCCTGTTTCGGCTGAACAACAAGGCACTTTCAGTATAATCCTGCGCTGCAGCAGCGTAAAAATTAAACAATAGAATAGCGCCCAGGTAAAACCTGAAATTTTTTATCCCCATTGAAATTGATTTTTTAAGGTTTAATCCCTTCCTCTTCTTCCACCGCTGCTGGTGCCGGAGTTCGTCCGCGTACCTGAGCCGGTGTTGCTGTTTGACGGAGAAGAGTATGAAGGACTTGACGTGCGGTTGTTGTTATAACCGCTATTGTTATTCCATGAATTGTTGTTCCATGAACTTGAGCGGTTCTGCTGCGTGTTTGTCCTGCTATCGTAAGAAGAAGAAGGGTTGCTTGTACTTCTCTGACGACTATAACGATCGTAATACGCATCCTGTCTTGTGTTCTGGTCCGAGATGCGACCGCTGTTGTTGTCCCTTACAGAATTGCTGACATCGCTGCGGGATCTCACATTACTACGCTCCGTTACGATACTGGTGCCGCGGGTCGGCCGTTTACCATACACGACGTTGCCGCGTTCCCCTGGATTGACGACCACGATGGTGCCCGGATAACGGTAATTGTTCCAGTAGCCGCTGCCATACCAGCTAGATCCCATATAAGGATCCCACGCAGAGTAGGGATTGTGCCATCCGTAATAAGGACGATTCCAATAGTTGTAAGAACCGCCCCATCCGTAATTCCAGGAATTTCCGAAATGGTAGCTGAATGAACTGGACCAACCGTTGTGAGACCAATACGGATCATACCAGGGACTGTTCCAGCTGTCATATCCATAATAGGGACTATTCCAGGTGTTGATACCCGGACCGTAATAATTCGACCTGTACCAGGGATTGCTATACCAGTTATTGAAGTTATTGTTCCAGTTGTTTAATTGGTTGCGGTTGTATTGATAGTTGTTAACAAAATAATCCTCCTCATCAACCTGGGCAGATTGCGTGTGTTCCCTTGCCGTGTATTCCGGATTGATGTTCCTCGCAGAATAACTGTCTGTAGGGTTTGCACTTTCGTTTTCCTCCGCCCAATCCTGTCCCTTTGATTTCTTCGTTGTATTGAGGGCAAGTTCAGTGGTTCGCTGCTGATTTAATTTTGCACGGTCTTCAGCACTGAAGTACATGTCATCATACTCAACACCTTGTGCGACAGCACTACTCATTCCCACGAGCGACAAGGTGGCCAGTAATAATCCCTTTATTTTCATAACCCAGGTTGGTTTTAATCTCTAGTTATTAACGCAAATCACCCGAAAAGTATTCTCTAAAACTACAAAAATTCGCCTTCATTACCTTCATTAACCCTGCGAACTTATATTTGTCGTCCATTTTAATAGTGAATCGCAAAAATTATACCATTTATGGGCAAAGAAATACCTACCAGGCAGGAAGATTACTCGCTGTGGTACAATGAGTTAGTTAAGAAAGCGGACCTGGCAGAGCACTCGGATGTAAGGGGTTGCATGGTCATTAAACCCTATGGCTACAGTATATGGGAGAAGATGCAGCAGGCGCTCGACAAGATGTTCAAAGACACCGGTCACAGTAACGCCTATTTTCCCCTCTTTGTCCCGAAAAGTTTGTTTGAGGCGGAAGAGCAGAACGCCGAAGGTTTCGCGAAGGAATGCGCGATCGTGACCCATTACAGGCTTAAAAATGACCCTCAGAAGCCCGGGAAGCTGATGATCGATCCGGAAGCCAAGCTGGAAGAGGAACTGGTAGTCCGCCCTACCAGCGAAGCCATCATCTGGAGCACGTACAAGAAATGGATTCAGTCTTACCGCGACTTACCGCTGCTGATCAACCAGTGGGCGAATGTCGTGCGGTGGGAAATGCGGACGCGCCTTTTTCTTCGCACTGCAGAATTCCTTTGGCAGGAAGGGCATACTGCCCACGCGACGGCTGATGAGGCGGTGGCGGAAACAGTCCAAATGCTGAATGTTTACGCTGATTTTGCCGAGCGTTTCATGGCGATGCCGGTCATTAAAGGACGCAAATCAGCAGGCGAACGTTTTCCCGGAGCGCTCGATACCTATTGCATTGAAGCGATGATGCAGGATGGTAAGGCACTGCAGGCCGGAACTTCGCACTTCCTCGGTCAGAACTTTGCCAAAGCCTTCAATGTGCAGTTTACTTCAAGGGAAGGAAAGCTCGAATATGTATGGGGAACTTCCTGGGGTGTCAGCACCCGGCTGATGGGCGCGCTGATCATGGCGCATTCCGATGATGATGGTCTGATCCTACCTCCGAAACTTGCGCCGATCCACGTTGTCATTGTACCCATCTTCAGGACGGAGGAGGAACAGAAAAACATTTCGGCAAAAGCAGATGAGATTGCTGCGGCACTCAGGAAAGAGGGCCTTTCGGTGAAATTCGATAACAGGGAGACGCACAAACCGGGATTCAAGTTCGCCGAATGGGAGCTAAAGGGTGTTCCCGTCCGCATTGCGATGGGACCAAGGGATCTTGAGAATGGCACGGTGGAAATTGCCCGGCGCGACACGAAAGAGAAGAAGACCATCCAGGTTGATTCCGTTGCGGGAGCCATTCCTGCGTTGCTGGATGAAATTCAGCAGAATATTTACAGCCGGGCAAAAAAATTCAGGGATGAAAAAACCACCCCGGTGAATTCTTTTGAAGAAATGAAAAAGGTGCTCGACGAAAAAGGCGGATTTGTCTCCGCCCACTGGGACGGAACGATCGAGACCGAGATCGCCATCAAAGAAGAAACGAAGGCTACCATCCGCTGCATACCGCTTGATGCACCGGAGGAAGCAGGCAAATGCATCTATTCCGGGAAGCCATCGCAAAGACGCGTGCTGTTTGCCCGGGCTTACTAAAGAGACAGGGGAACAGGAAATCAGCGACATCAGACAATTAAAGAACGGGTTTGTTTTTATATACAGGTCTGCCCATATACCTGTGCACTTTATTTAGTACCTTTACTGTTTACCCTGCTTTCCTGACCCATGTGGATACTCATACTTTTGCTTCTCCTGATCGGCCTGGCGCTGATAATAATGGAAGTTGTGTTCGTTCCGGGAACGACCATCGTGGGTGTTATCGGAGTGATTTTCGCGGGCGCAGGAATCATTATCAGCTACCGGTATTTCGGCAGTGATGTCGGATTTTATATCTTTCTCGGCATGGGGGCTGTCACGGCCATTGCACTCTACTTTAGTTTTCGGTCCCAGGCATGGGCCCGGTTTGCGAACAAATCTGCCATCAACAGCAAAGTAAATGAAGGATCTACGGCGTCACTAAAAGTTGGCGATGAAGGGATTGCGCTGTCAGCCCTCAGACCGATGGGCACAGTTGACTTTAAAAGCGGTCAATTTGAAGTAAAGACACTTGGCGACTATGTCGATGTCGGTACCCGTGTGATCATTGTCCACGTCGATGTCACCCAGATAATTGTTAAACCCCTTAACTAAACTTATATCAATTATGGAAGGAGCAGCATTGCTTATCATGGTTTTTGGAGGAATAATCCTCTTTTTTATTTTCCTGTACTTTGTCCCGATCAACCTTTGGATTACAGCCTTATTCTCCGGTGTTCGCGTAGGTTTGTTTGACCTGGTGTTCATGCGGATCAGGAAGGTTCCACCGCGGATCGTTGTTGACTCCCTCATTACCGCGACCAAAGCAGGATTGCAGATAACTTCCAATGAACTGGAAACGCACTACCTGGCTGGGGGCAATGTGCCGAACGTTATCCGGGCGCTGATCTCCGCTGACAAAGCGAATATCAGCCTTACGTTTAAGCAGGCGACGGCGATCGATCTCGCTGGCCGCGATGTGTTCCAGGCCGTGCAGATCTCCGTTAATCCCAAAGTGATCACCACGCCGAAAGTAGCAGGTGTGGCCGCCGATGGTATTCAGTTGATCGCTATTGCCAGGGTTACCGTACGCGCAAGCATTGCGCAACTTGTTGGTGGCGCGGGTGAAGATACCATACTTGCACGCGTGGGGGAGGGAATTGTGTCATCCATCGGCTCGGCGAAATCCCACAAGGAAGTATTGGAAAGTCCAGACAAGATTTCAAAACTGGTCCTGTCAAGAGGATTGGATGCAGGTACAGCCTTCGAAATCCTTTCGATCGATATTGCGGACGTCGACGTTGGTGCCAACATTGGTGCAAAACTCCAGATCGATCAGGCATCTGCCGATCTGAAAGTGGCCGAAGCGCGCGCGGAAGAGAGAAGGGCGATGGCCGTTGCACTCGAGCAGGAGATGAAGGCTAAAGCGCAGGAAGCACGCGCCAAGGTGATCGAGGCGGAAGCTGAAATTCCCAAAGCGATCTCCGAAGCGTTTGTTAAAGGCAATCTCGGCGTAATGGATTATTACAAGATGCAGAATGTTGTTGCTGACACCGGTATGCGTGAATCCATTTCAGGCGCAGGTTCGGGAGCCGGTCAGACACCGACCAAATAGTATTAATAGCATTCGGCGGCGCCGTACCGCGAAGACGGAGGATTGTCCGTCATTAAAAAGAACAGACGCACCATTCAGTGCGTCTGTTCTTTTTGATCCGTGTTCAATCCGTTACTGTGGACTCCTGGTCGCCGGCTGTGCCCCCACACGTATCGTTCTCCACGTAGAGCGCTTCACGGCAAGATAATGTTTGTGATAGGGATCAAAGGTTATTCCGTCATAGATCATGGGAATGGTACTGACACCGCGCAGGGTGAGCAATCCGCATTTGTTATTACGTTGGGCAATGACATATCCATTTCCGGTATCCGTGAGGATTTCGTATTTCGGATGGATCATGATTTTTCCCCTTCCATCCGCAAGGCCGAACAGTCCCTGCTGGCGTAGCGTGAAACGATGCTCGTTGGTGCGGGAGATCTCATCATAACGGAGCGGCAAAATGATCTTGCCTCCTTCATCGATCAACCCCATGAAATGATCCTGCGCAACGATGGCGTACCCATTTTCGAAATTTTCAACACGATCATATACAGGTTGAACAACGAGGTTCTCCTGGCGATCAATAAAACCCCATTTATTCCGGATACGTACTGCGGCGAATCCATCATTAAAGGGTTGCACAGCTTCATACCGGTTTGCAACGCGAAGCCTGCCCTCTTCATCGATAAAACCATACTTTCCGTCCTGATAGATGGCGCGAAGGCCCTCACTTTCTGCAAGGATCCTTTCGGCGCGCGCTGGTTGCGTGGAGCGATCTGTAATGATCCCGTTCATGTCCACGCTCCAGTAAGCGCCCGAGGGAAGATGCTCGAGCACATGGTCGCCTCTGTATTCCAGGCGGTTGTCAGAAAAATAAATGATGTCTCCGGAAATGGATTTCAGAAAAGTAGTCTTGCCTGCAAATTCGAAATAAGTCTCATCATTTAAGAGCTCAACTGGGTTGGATCGTGGTGTCACAAGCCAATCCTCATTGAGATTGATAATGCCGTACTCCCCTTTGAACTTGACGACGATGTTTTTTCCTTTTTCCTGGACAAGTGAATCATGTACACACGCGATGATTTCCTTGCCGCCTGCATCGACGGCACCCCAGAAGTCCCTGTTACGAACGGGGTAATATTTTCCATTATAGGGTGCAATGGACTGATAATGTTTTTCGGTCAGCGGCTTGCCTTTTGCGTCGAGAATGACCCACCGGTTCCTGTTCGCAGCGTCGAGACGGGCAATGAAGACGTTCCGGTCGATGATAATTTGTTGGTACTGTGCCGGGATGAGCACTTTACCCTCCCGATCGATCACCCCAGTTCTTCCTCCCGTTCTGAAAAGGGCAAGCCCATTGGAGAAATCATTCAAAGATGAAAAATAGGAATGGTGCATTGGCGTGAAGTCATTGTTCGTCAACTGGAGCCTGCCTCCGGAGCCGACGGCGTAATGGTATTCCGACAAGGGCTTTACGGCGTCAGCCTCGTATTTGGTGAGCAGTTTGTTTTCACCATCAAGGATGAACCATGAATCCACGTCGCGCACCTGAACGGTTCCGTCATCTGTTAATTGTATTGCGCCTAAGGTTGGTTTTATGACCAACTGCCCACTGCGGTCAATCAGGCCCTGACGCTGATGCTGATAGACAATCGCATAATCCTTCTTAAATGCAGAAATACTGTCAATATTGAATTCGGTAAGTTGTCTTCCCTCGTCGGAAAAGATAGCGGTTTTGTTTTCGAAGTTTTCGACCGCAAAGCGCAGGCTGCCCAACGAATAGATATGCTGGTATTCAAGTGGAATCAGTATTCTATCGGACAGGTCTTTTAAACCGAAGTGGTAGCGCATACCGGTACGCGACATCACGATCAGCCGCATGTTTGATAGATGCAGGCCATCGTAGTCAAAAGGAACGATGGTCTTTCCGGAAGTATTGATGACCCCAAAGGAAGGTCTCTGTGAAAGCGATCTTTTCTGCGCGATCAGAAAGGAACCTTCTCCGGGATTGAGGTCAAGAAATTCTGCGGGTGTTACGATCTTGTTGGAGGTATGAATGAGCCCCCATAACCCGTTTGACTGGTAGCCAACTACCTTGTCGACAATGGCAAATTTGCCATTGCTCCAACCGATGGCGTCATAGGTGGCGGGAATCAGGATCTCACCCTCGTCATCTTTCAATCCTACCTTCCCATTCTCTTCGAAAACAGAGAAATTGGATGATTTCCCAATTACTTCCGGATTTGCGGGATGGCAAAAAATGATCTGGTCAGGAACAAACAGCACCGCCAACCATAAAAAAATCATAAACACGCGTTCCATCTGACCAAAGTTACGATGCTTCTTTCAAACCTGAGAATTTTTATAAAATTAATGGACCGTAAGGAAAAACCGATTCATTTGTCGGCAGCCGGTTGCAGCACGCTTCGGATGGTTATGCCATCGAACACGTGTTAAGGAAGTCTTCGATGAAAGAATAAAGTATGGTCCGGCAAAAGCTCCGGATGCGCGATCTTGACAAGATCCATCAAAATAAGGTCTGGCCGAAGGTAGCCGAGCTCAAGGAATTCGTTTCCTCCTGTCTCCCCCATGCGCGCATCGTAGTTGTAAACGTTTTTTTTCCCGAACGCGTCAAATCGCGTGTAACGAACGTCGGCTGATCTTATCTCATCCAGGTTCCTGAAAGTACCGGTCCCGATCCACAGGCTGGCGGTGTGGGCTCTTTCATAGACGGATTCAAAGCTTACTTCCAGAAATCCGTTCCCCGGAGCCTCTTCCCAGAGATATCGGCAGCCTGCGTCGCGGAATAGTTTTGCCGCATAATTTTCCCCTGCCGGAAGGAACCATGCGTCGCCATACACCACCCCGCTCAGCACGGTTGGCTTATCCGGATTTTGCCCGAGAGCATCTTTGGTTTGATTGTAGTTTTTTTCAATCATGGAAAAAACAGAATCAGCCTCCTTTTCCCTGTTGAAAAACAACGCCATGAATTTGATCCATTCAGCTCTGCCAAGCGGATGTTGTTCCAGGTACTCCCCGTTTATTACAACGGGAATCCCCAGCGCTTCCATTTTTTTGAATTGCCCGTAATCACTGCTCATGGTATACCCCATAACCACTCCCGGTTTCAACAGGGCCAGCCTTTCGAGATTCAGCCCTTTATCAACGCCGAGTTCCATGATCTTTCCCTCCGCTATTCTGGCGCGCATCTTCTGTGAGGAGATATAGTCAGTCGTGGGGAATCCGATCAGCTTTTCGGTTTCGCCCAGATAGTCCAGCAGGGGGATGTGGGTGGTGGAAGTGCACACAATACTCTCCAGTGGCGTATAGATCACACGTGCGTCAGGGTCATGCGCAGGAGGGATCTGGCCTTTTGGCACCAATAAATATGAGTAGCCTGACCTTGCACCCTGGAAAGGGTAGCTGACCTCCACGAGTTTGGAATTTCCGAGGGCGTGCACCTTGAAGCCTGTAGCGTACTTGATGTTGGTGGATGCCAAAGGGGACCGCGCATCATTTTCCTGCAGGGTCTTCCTGTCAGTACAACCCAACAGGAATAGACATGCAATGAGAAGAAACCATCCTTTGTTTGTCATGACCATATATTCCTTATTGCCAGAAATTCTCCGTATCAGCCGGGCGCACCGCATCTCATGCTTGGTTAACGTTCCAATTACGGAAATCTCAACCTTTCAAACCTTCAACTGTTAAACTTTTCAGACTTTTGATGCAAATTTCAATCCGGCTCGTTATGTTTGTAACGGAATGACGGTTCTTTTGCTGAGGAATTCATCAGAAGATTAAAAGGGAATCCGGTGCGTGCCAACAGGCATTTCACTCCGGAGCTGTCCCCGCAACTGTGATCCACGTATTGTTGCTGGCCATCTAATTGCCACTGTTTTTAATAAAGACGGGAAGGCGCCAGCAATGTGGAAAGCCAGGAGACCTGCCGCCATCATCCAAACTTTAATCAGAGCTTTCGGGTGAAAGGCGATGTGTAGACAGGCTAACCTGTTTTCTCACACTTACTTCTTCCAAGGGCTCATAGTGTTAACATTCAACAAATGCTATGAGAAAACATTTACTGACTTTACCTTTCTTACTCGCTTGCTTGTGGGCTGGAGCACAAGACTCAATAAAAGTGACCACGCTACGCGAAATTGTAGTTTCAGCAAGCCGCACGGAACAGCCATTGATCGAGATACCGCGCAGCGTAACGGTGATCCATCAGGACGTATTACAACGATCGGTCTATCAATCACTGGGTGAGCTGCTCAACGCACAAAGCGGTTTGTACGTCGTGGGAGCGAATCAGACGCCGGGTACAAACCAGAATCTCTTCATGCGCGGATCCAGCAGCAACCAGGTGGCTGTGCTGGTGGATGGCGTGCGGATCACGGATCCATCCACGCCGAATGCGGCCATGGATCTGTCAGAGATTTCGCTGGCCAACATCGAGCGTATCGAGGTGATCCGCGGTGCGCACAGTACCATGTTCGGTGGCGCTGCGATTGGCGGCGTGATCAACCTCATCACCAGGAAGAATTCGTCGAAGGGCCTGCATGGAGATGCATCGTGGCAAGGCGGTGTTTTCGGAAAACGTGCAGGTTCATCAACCGAAAAAGTGAATATCTCATATGGATTGAAGAATGGCTTGTATTTCAATGGTTCGGTTTTCCAGCAGGACGTGCGTGGTCTGAATGCTGCTGAACAGCGAGAAGCCAATCCATCTTTTACATCAGATGCAGATGACTTTCAAAAGACTGATGCGTCGCTGAAAGCGGGGTTCAAGAATCAGGCTTGGGATCTGAACATTTCTTTTAAGAACGCGCGCCAGTACACGGAAATAGACAACGGCGCCTATTCGGATGATGACAACAATTATCTTGTGTTCGACCGTCAGTTACTGCAGTATCATGCCGGATATAACGTCAATCCTTTCATTAGTATTGCTTTGCTTGGATCGTTCAATGCATCCGAAAGATTCTACGAGAACGACTCATCAAAGATAGACGCATCAAACTATGACAAGACGTATTCTACAGGAAGTTACACCGGCAGACTTCAGACACATGAAGTGCAAGTCAACTATCAAAAACAAAATTTTCAGGGAGTAGCGGGCATAGGGGTCTATGGAGAGAAGATGTTCTTTGACAATTTCTTTTTCCTGAATGATCCGATGTACCCCTATGAGTTTGTTGTCGACTATGATACGCTGGACACGCGAACGACGACGCGGTATCTTTTTTCACAGGCAGCGTACGGGTTTGGAAAGTTTCAATTGTCGGCCGGGGTGCGTTTGAGCAATCACACGACTGCAGGAAATTTTCTCACGGTAGAAATTAATCCGTCTCTCACCTTCAACGACCTGTTAGTGTATGGTTCATTGTCGACAGGATACAACGCGCCTTCGCTTTATCAGCTTTACGACCCGACCAGAAGTTTTTCAGGGTACACAACACGCGGCAATGCCCGGCTTGATCCGGAGCGGTCCATTTCTTTGGAGGCTGGGATAAAGAAGGAATTTTCGAAGGGAAGCTATGTCACCTTCTCGGCGTATCACACGAAAGTTACCGACGCCATTGAGTATGTTTATCTTTGGAACGGCGGTACTGCTGTGTCAGACCTTACTTATGCGGATGACCGCGGTGACACATATATCAACGCGGGTGAGCAGCTTGTCAGTGGTATTGAGGTGGAGGGGCTTGTCAGGATCACGTCCGATCTTTCTGTGATGGCAAATGCGTCGGTATTAAATACGACGATCAACGTCAGCCCTGAAGATATCAGTCGTGCCGCAACGGGAGGAAATCATATCCAGCTTTATAATCTCGGCGAATTTTTGAGCGAAAGTATCGCGCGCGAGGATGCGGTACGACGGCCTGACTTTACGGCATTCACGCGCGTAAGTTATCGACCCTTTGCGGACTGGAACGTGGGGGCCAGCTACCGGTATACCGGGAAGCGTTTTGATTCGGGTTACGACGGGTCATTGGGTCCTTACGGGGCGCTCGGCCGGATTGATGTTGACGCATATCATCTCGTGGATCTGGATGCGGGCTGGCAGGCGTCGGAAGTTATTGGCATTGCCCTGAAAGTGGAGAACATTCTCGGCGAGGAGTACCGCGAAGTGGTCGGATTTCAGACGCGGGGTAGAAGTGTGTACCTAAAGTTAACAGCCAGGTGGTGAGGCAAAATGTTGGCAGCGGGCAGTTGACCATGGGTACCTGCAAAGGGTATGTGGGTAAGGGATGCGTGCTTCTAGTGGAACTTTGTACGTCTCCTTTTAAGGTCGTCCCCGGGAATTATTTCTGAGCATTGCTTCCTCAGGCTGCCCTAAGTTTGTTCTCAGCGGGACTTAGTCTCGGCATTGCTCCTTATCTGCTAAGATCGTTCTCTCCGGAACCCTGTATGCTAATGTATCGGTCCTGAATTCTTTATCGCTTCGTGATAAATTTGCAGCAGCTCGCGGGCGGCGTTGCGCGGCGAAAGTTTTTGGGACCGGATCCGATCTTTCAGATCGTCTTCTGCCAGCGCGACGGCAGGGTATTTTTTGGGATCCAGTGAAAGCAGGTAATGAAAGTGATCGAGGAACCATCCTGCTTGCTGATGATGGCGATGATGCTGGAAAAATCCTGTGGACGTAAGTGTCTGTTTGAAGGTCTCAATCATTTCGAGTATGTCGCGCAAGCCTGCCGACGCGATGGCGGAACAGGTCACGACCTTTGGCACCCAGCCAGACGGTTGCGCGTGGAGCAGGTGGAGGGCGTGCTGAAAATCCGCTTGGGTGGATTTGGCGTGTTTCAGTTGTTCGCCGTCGGCCTTGGTGATGGCGATGGCGTCTGCCATTTCGACGATACCTTTCTTGATTCCCTGTAATTCATCTCCCGAACCGGGTTGCATGAGCAGAAGAAAAAAGTCCACCATGCTTTTGATCGCGATCTCCGACTGGCCTGTGCCCACGGTTTCCACAATGATCGTATCGAACCCGGCAGCTTCGCAAAGGAGGATCGCCTCGCGCGTGAATGCGCTCACGCCGCCCAACGTGTGGCCTGCAGGCGATGGCCGGATGAACGCGTGCGGATCTTTGGCAAGCTGCTGCATCCGCGTCTTGTCGCCGAGTATGCTTCCGCCTGTGATCTGGCTGGTCGGATCGATTGTGAGTACCGCAATTTTTTTTCCGCTGTCGATCAGCGTCTTTCCGAACGATTCAATAAAGGTACTCTTCCCCACACCGGGCGCCCCCGTAATTCCGATGCGCATCGAATTTCCCGAATGGGCGATCACGGCATCGAGCACTTCTCCCGCGAGACGCTGGTCTTCCGGCAACGCGCTTTCCGCTAACGTAATGGCTTTTGCCAGCACCACGCGATCGCCTCCCAGGATGCCCTTTTGATATTCTCCCACCTGAAGACGCGAACTATTCAACACAGATTTGATTGTAATCAAGGTGAAATTTATAAATTTACTTCGTTCTACCCCATTTTATGAAAAAGTTCTGGCTGAATTGTTTTCTCGCAACCGCATTCGTTTTTGTTTTTATGTGGGGACTGTCCAGACTGACACAGTTGCAACTTTTCAATGCGTTTGACCCGATTGGCCAGGCATTGTCTGACTTCGAATTAACCGATTACGCTATTTCCAACCTGCGGGCCGACCCGCTGGTCGATGAGCGGATCGTCCTCGTGAATATAGGAAACATCCCCAGGGCCGCCATTGCTGAACAGATCAGGATCATCAGTCGCCACAAGCCGAGGGTGATTGCGATCGATGGGTTTTTTAACTGTGAGGGTGGTTTGAGGGACACGCTGAACTGCCCGCAACTTCTTGACACGCTCGGAAATCTCCTACTCAGCAGCGCCATACAGGAAGCCGGAAATGTCGTGCTGGTGTCCAAGCTTCTGCAATCCAGCAAACTGTATAAAGCAGGGATCATGAATGAATACGATTCACTGGAGTATTCTGATCCCCCGTTTATGAAGCATGCCACCTCGGGTTATGCAAATCTTTCAACGGATGCTGACTATCAGGAGGATGTCAAAATCTGCAGATCGTTTGTTCCCCGGATGACGGTGAATGGAAAGGAGGAACTCGCCTTCGCAGTGCAGATAGCGATGCTGTATGACTCCGCAAGAACAAGGGAGTTTCTCAGCAGGGAGAAAGAGGAGGAGATCATCAATTACCGCGGCAATGTCGAGATGCAGGATGTGCGCCTGGCTTCCATCCGAAATAAAGATCTGTCAACCACCAAATACCCGGTCATGTTTTTTGCGCTCGATGTTGATCAGGTTTTCCGGGAAGAGTTCTTTTCTGAAATGATCCGCGACAAAGTGGTGATCTTCGGTTTTCTCGGCCAGTATTTCGGCGATCCCTCGTGGAATGACAAGTTCTTCACGCCGCTGAATAAGCAGGTAGCCGGCCGTGCCAATCCCGATATGTTCGGCCTGGTGATCCATGCGAACATTCTTTCCATGATCCTGAATGGCGATGTCGTCAATGAGCTGGAGGAGTGGCATAAATATGCCATTGCCTTCATTTTCTGCTTCTTCAACATTGCGCTCTTCTTTTACTTCAATGAAAAATTTCCGGTGTGGTTCGACAGCCTCTCATTGACACTCCAGGTAATACAGATCGTACTGCTTATGGGCTTTACTATCTGGATCTTTTCCGAGTCGGCATTCAAGCTGGACCTGACCATTACCCTTGCCACCATCGCGCTCGCGGGACCGGTTTTTGGATTTTACGACAACGTCCTGACAACTTTGGTACGAAATTGGAAGGATAAGCGGCTTACCAATCGCAAGGAAGAAGTATTAAAGACTCAAGATCAGGATATTTAGTACATTTAAGACTTATACCCCTTTAACAGACTTACACCGCCAACATCCATGAAAACGCACACGTTAGTTCTTCTGACCGCACTTTTCGCCCTTATTACGACCCTGGGATCCGCTCAGGATTACGCCTTTAAAGTCTTGGCAAACAAAGGAAGCAATGAGGTTAAGTCCGGACAGTCCTGGCAACCTCTTAAAACCGGAGCAAGCCTGAAGGCCGGAGACGAGTTGAAACTTGGCGACAACGCCTATATCGGCCTGGTTCATTCAAGTGGCAAACCCGTGGAGGTAAAAGAGGCAGGTGTGTATCCCGTTTCTGCACTGGAGTCCAAAGTAGGCAATGGAACAAGTGTACTCAATAAGTATACTGATTTCATTCTCAGCAGTAATTCAGCAGACGGCCAGAAAAATCGTCTGGGTGCTACGGGAGCGGTGCACAGGGATGTTTCTAGCGCATCCATCAGATTAACACTTCCGGAAAATGAAAACGCCGGCATTTACAACAAGACCGCGATCGTTAACTGGGATGGAGGTAAAGTTGCCGGACCTTATGTCATTACGATCATGAATATGTTTGACGACGTTCTGCTGAAACAGGAAACCTCTGAAAACAGTTATCGGTTCGATCTGAGCGATGCAAAATACGCAAGCGAAAATGCCATTCTTATCGAAGTAAGTTCGAAGGCAGACCCCAAGCTGGTTTCGAAACGACACCTTATCAAGAAGCTTTCACCGGCAGAGCATGAGCAAATTTCCGCGGGGCTGAAAGAGTTTAACGCTGCGGTGACTGAAGAAACTGCCATGAGTAAAATGCTACTGGCAGGTTTCTACGAAAAGAACAGGCTTCTTATCGACGCTATCTCCGCCTATGAGCAAGCCTTAAAACTTCAGCCGGATGTTCAGGGCTTTAAAGAATCGTATGGAGAATTCCTTTTGAGGAACGGTCTGAAATAATATTAAGCCCATTTAAAGGAAAAAGCCGCTTATCGAAGCGGCTTTTTTGCTTTATACCTGTATTTCGTCCTAATTTACTGCTCCTGCAAAATTCCCTGATTATGAGATTACTGGCAATTGCTTTCGGTTTTCTGATGTTCGGCAGTCTGTCTGCCCAGCAATACACATTTAAGGTGCTCGTCACCAAGGGTCAGAACGAAGTCAGGGCAGCGAATGACTGGCAGCCTGTGAAGGTTGGCGCCGTACTCCAATCGGGTGATGAATTGAAGGTTGCACCAAACGGCTATATCGGTCTCGTGCATGTAACCGGAAAACCGCTTGAAGTCAAAAAAGCTGGCAGGCACAAAGTCGCAGATCTGGCCGGGCAGATAGAAGGAGGGTCCAGTGTGCTGAACAAATACACTGACTTCATACTGAGCACTGCTAACACCGGTGGAACTAACCTGACGGCTACTGGTTCGGTACACCGGGGTACGAACGAGATCACCGTCTACCTGCCCGAGCCCAAACAGGCAATCGTGTTTAGTGAAAAGATTTCGATCGCCTGGGCAAAAGATTCCAAAACACAGGTCTATGTCGTGCGCCTGAACAGCATGTTTGGTGATGCGTTGGATCAATACGAGGTTCAGGATACAACGCTCGTCATTAACCTCAGCGCGCCAAAACTTGCCAATGAAGACAATATCCTCGTGGTAGTTTCTTCCAAAAATGACAGCGAAAGGGATTCCGAATCTTTCATGCTCAAAAAGTTATCTTCAGCCGATAAAATCAGGATCAGAAATTCATTGTCAGACATTGCCTCCCTGACGGCTGAACAAACCGCGCTGAATAATCTTTACCTCGCAAGCTTCTTCGAAGACAACAAACTTTTGATCGATGCGGCCACGGCTTATCAGCAAGCCATCAAACTTGCGCCCAACGTTCCTTACTTCCAGGAAGCCTTCAATGACTTTCTGGTCCGCAACGGCTTGAAAAACACGGAAAAGAAGTAGCGTCAGCCCGCAGAGCATCCTGGAAACGGCATTAAAACCTGGACATTCCTAATTCAGGTATTGCTTCGGGCGGGTACTTCATTACGAATAAACCTCTTATTTGAAGTTCTCTTTCGCGCCGGCACCCTCATTTTTGGCCGGAAACATTATTATTCTATTTTTGTGCATCTTTAAATAATAGCTCCATGAGTGTTCTGGTCAATAAAAATTCACGCGTAATTGTACAGGGTTTCACCGGTTCGGAAGGTTCCTTTCATGCCGGACAGATGATTGAGTACGGTACCAATGTTGTTGGTGGCGTTACGCCGGCAAAAGGCGGTACAGAACATCTCGGGCGGCCGGTATTCAATACCGTCAAAGAGGCCGTGGAAAAGACCGGCGCGGATGTGTCGATCATCTTCGTACCTCCTGCCTTTGCCGCAGACGCGATCATGGAAGCTGCCGAAGCCGGAATCAAAGTTGTCATTGCCATCACAGAAGGTATCCCCGTCAAGGATATGATGGTTGTAAAAAAATACATCCAGGCAAAGGGTGTGGTTTTGATCGGACCAAACTGCCCCGGAGTCATCACGCCGGGTGAGGCAAAAGTTGGAATCATGCCTGGTTTTGTATTCAGGAAAGGTCGTATCGGAATTGTGTCCAAATCAGGAACACTTACATACGAAGCTGCGGATCAGATCGTGAAAGCCGGACTGGGAATCTCCACCGCCATTGGTATCGGCGGGGATCCGATCATTGGCACGCCGACGAAAGAAGCCGTAGAATTGCTCATGAATGACCCGGAGACCGACGCGATCGTTATGATCGGCGAGATCGGCGGGAACTATGAGCCGGTAGCCGCCAGGTGGATCAGGGAAAACGGAAACAAAAAACCTGTTGTCGGATTCATCGCCGGTCAGACTGCCCCTGCGGGAAGAAGGATGGGCCATGCCGGCGCCATCATCGGAGGCGCGGAAGATACCGCCGCAGCCAAAATGAAGATCATGGAAGAATGCGGCATCACCGTCGTGGAATCTCCTGCAGAGATTGGGGAGACGATGGTGAAAGTTCTGAAAAAGTAATGCGTTCCTGCCGCCCCCAGATTCCCTGAAGGGGACTTAGGAGCCCCTCGATTAAAGCCAGTATTTGTTCCAGGGGGAATTTTGGGCGCTTGCAGACCGGAGATCTTTCTCGAGGTAGCGATTAAAATTATTCAATCCGTCCAGCACAACGAGGGCTTCCACTTTCAGGCCCGGGTTATCGTTTTCATAGAGAATTTCCGCAAAAAGATTATTCAACATATAGAGATAGCTCTGGCGACCGCCTTTCCTGCGTGTACCCAGTACGATGCCACGACGCTTCATAAAGTCAGCTTGTTTGTTGACAGACAATCGCTTAAAGAATATTTTCAGAAACATAACCTTTTCGTTAATGCTTCATTGGTAGCCATTAACGGGCCAAACCGGAAAATGGCATGGAAACGCCGTATCCAGGCCATTTTTTACATTGTGAATTCCAGATTTGGGATTGATACCGGAGAAACGGGAAACCATCAGCAACGGGGAGTTGTACCCATCTCCGGGCGTAAGGGCGACGCGTCCTTCTCCCTTACAAGCTTCCAGGACCTTCCTGTCTACAACAATGTGTTCGCAAGGTTGGCGAGCTCGGATCTTTCGCCTTTCTCCAGGGTGATGTGAGCGTACAATTCGTGGTCTTTCAAGCGGTCGATCAATGTTGACAAGCCATTACTCTGCGAATCAAGATAAGGCGTGTCGATCTGATAGATATCCCCCGTGAAAATGATCTTGGTGTTTTCGCCGGCGCGGGTGATGATCGTCTTCACCTCATGGGGCGTGAGGTTCTGCGCCTCGTCAACGATAAAACAGATGTTTGATAAACTTCTTCCGCGGATATATGCCAGTGGCGTGATGACAAGTTTTTCCTGACTCACCATTTCGGTGATCTTGGAGTATTCCTTGTCGGATTCGCTGTATTGATTCTGGATGAATTTCAGGTTATCCCACAACGGTTCCATATAGGGATTCACTTTGGACTTGATGTCGCCGGGAAGGAAGCCGATGTCTTTGTTGCTTAACGGAACGATGGGCCTGGCGAGGTAGATTTGTTTGTACTCGCGTTTTTGTTCAAGCGCGGCTGCAAGCGCGAGCAATGTTTTTCCTGTTCCCGCAACGCCCTGGATAGACACGAGCTTGATCTCCGGCTTGAGCGCCGCGTGGATCGCAAAGGTCTGCTCCGCATTTCTCGGCTTTACGCCATACACCGATCTTTTCTCGACATGTTCCATCATGCCGTTGTGAGGGTTAAAGTACGCCAACGCAGATTTCTTTCCGCTTTTGAAGATATAATAATGATTCTTCATCGGGGCAGCTTTTCCCAGCAGCTCCTCAGGCGGACAATAACCTTTCTCATACAAGAGATTGATAATATTGGAGTCCGCATCTTCCATGATGGTTTTTCCCGTGTAAAGTGAAGAGATGTTCTGCACTTTTCCGGTCGTGTAATCTTCTGACTGTAAGCCGAGTGCTTTTGCTTTCAGCCGTAGATTCACATCCTTGGAAACAAGAATGACCTTGTGATCTTTTTCTTCTTTCTGGAGTTGGAGCGCGCTGTTGAGGATGCGGTGGTCCGGTTTCTCTTCGTTGAATATCTTATTTGCATCAACGGCGCTGTTGGTGCCCATCAGGACCTTGAACTTCCCTTTGGTTTTCCCGTTCATCGGATTCCACTGATGCAACATCTGGCCCTTCGCAAGCTTGTCGATCAGTCGGATAAATTCCCGGGCTTCAAAATTCTTTGTGTCATTTCCCTTCTTGAAATTATCAAGTTCTTCGAGGACTGTTATCGGGATCCCGACGTCATGTTCATCAAAGTTCAGGATTGAGTTGTGTTCATAAATGATAACAGAAGTGTCGAGTACGAAGATCTTCTTCTCCTTCTTGGTTTTTGTCATACTTCACAAAGAACTTGGTTTACTAAATGTAATCAATCGCACCGAAAGCTTTCACTTTTTAAAACACAATTTTTTTGCTATTCTTATTGCCCGTTTTGTTTTCCGAAGGCCAGCGAAAAAAGATCTCCTTTCTCATGCGGCGTGATCTGCAAAACGTTCGCGAGTACAAGCAACACCAGTTTTCTTGAAGCATAAAATTTCTTGAGTCCGCTCACTCCGATAAATTCTTTCAGCGTAATGAAGGGGTGGATATCGAGATAGTGCATCAGGAATTTTTCATGCTCTCCATAGTGAAAGCGGATATCTTTTTTGTGTTGTGCTCTTCTCGCGATCTCGCGCACTTCTCTGCTTGCGCGGATGCTTTGATCATTGACGCGGATGTACGCTTCTTTCTTTTCACCGTCGAGAAAGTAGTGTGGCTTTTCTTTGCTTTCACTGATACGGTATTCAATGATGTGTCTGGAATTTCCGATGGGAATAAAGGTTTCCGTAACCGGCAGGCCTGGCTTGCATTTCTTCAATGACTCCTGGATAACATGTGAGTCGCCTTCCGGATGTTTGAGACCCGCGAGCTCTCCGTCATCACCTACGCCAACAAGTAATATTCCTCCAGACGCATTCGCGAAGGCAATCATTTCACGCAGGATCTTGTCGGGATAGGATGCCTTTCTTTTAAACTCGAGGTTTGCGCTTTCTCCCTTTGAAACAAGCTGTTTAAGTTCGCGAACCTGCCGCGCGTGAAATGTAGTAGCTTCCTGCGGCCTGGTCATGGCTTAGAATTTTCCTCCCATGGCTTCATCATCTTCATCGTCCTCCTGCCCGGGCCTGGGCAGGGTGAACATGCTGCTCAGCAGGTCCTTGAACTGAAGCCCTGCGGAAAGGTGATGCTTGCTGATCAAACTGAACTCCGCCAGCCCGTGAAGCGAGAACTCCATCATGAAGATCCTGGTTGCGGTTTCCTGATGTTTATGAAATGTATTTACAAGTTCTTCCAGGCCGGGAACAGTCTTTAATTTCCTTTCGAAATCCGATTGAGGCATGTCGTGCAGCAGGTCAACGCTGTTGCCCTCACCAAACCAATCGGTGACGGTTTTGTATGGGCTCTTCTCCTTCTGCTTGCGGAATTTGTCAGGGTCTGGGAAATAATTCAGGAACTGAGTACGGATGGCCTTACCGACAAGGTTCTGTGCAACGATGTTGGGTCCTTCCTGCTCACCCTCGTACACCAGTTCAACTTTTCCAGTGATTGCGGGAATCACGCCAATAAAATCTGAAATACGGATCGTTGCCTTTTTTTCATTGTTGATGATGCTTCTGCGTTCTGCGGCAGCGATCAGGTTCTCAAAAGCCGAGATCGTGAGTCGCGCCGATACACCGCTTTTCGCATCGACGTATTCGCTCTTCCGCGCCTCAAAGGCAATCTGCTCCACCAGATCTTTTACGATCTCATTGGCGGTGATGGATTCCTTCTGCGATTCTTTCAGGCGTGCTTCCTGCTGCGTGATGCGTTTTCCGATGTCCAGTGTTTTCGGATAGTGGGTGATGATCTGGCTGTCGATGCGGTCCTTCAACGGTGTAACGATGCTACCGCGATTGGTATAATCTTCGGGATTGGCGGTAAAGACGAACTGTATGTCCAGGGGCAGCCGCAGCTTGAATCCGCGGATCTGGATATCGCCTTCCTGCAGTATATTGAAGAGCGACACCTGTATGCGCGCCTGCAGGTCGGGCAACTCGTTGATGACAAAGATACAACGGTTTGAACGGGGGATCAGGCCGAAGTGGATCACGCGTTCATCCGCGTAAGGAAGCTTCAGCGTTGCTGCTTTAATGGGGTCAACGTCACCCACCAGGTCGGCAACGGAAACATCAGGTGTAGCCAGTTTTTCCGTATAACGATCTTCCCGGTGTAACCAGGCGACGGGCGTATCATCCCCCATCTCATTTACCTTGTCTCTTCCGTACCTCGACAAGGGCTCCAGTGGATCGTCATTCAATTCGGAACCTTCAATCACAGGGACATACTCGTCGAGCAGGTTGACCATCAGCCTTGCAAGCCTGGTTTTTGCCTGACCTCTTAATCCAAGAAGATTGACATCGTGGCCCGCGAGAATGGCCCGCTCCAGGTCGGGGATAACCGTTTCTTCATATCCCCAGATACCGGCGAAAACGGGCTCTTTCTTTCTCAGTTTAGTAATGAGGTTCTCCCGAAGTTCATCCTTAATTCCCCGGGGTTTATATCCGCTTCGCTTTAGTTCGCCTAATGTTTTTATATTCGTCATCCCTTTATTTTCTGATCAGATTAATTGATTTTTTGCTAACACCCGCATTCTTTTTTTCCTCCTCCGCCGACCCTTCACTTCCTCCTTCACGAAATCCATCGCCACCCTAATTCCAAATCCCTCATCCCACCAATGCCTAATTCCCAATTTCTAATGCCTAATGCCTAATGCCTAATTCCCAATCACAGGCTCTTCCTCCGGTTTCGCTTGAAATCCTCGAATACGAGATTTCCCAAGCCCTGGAGCGAGCTGTAATAGGCGTTGCCATTATTGGCTTTCGTGAATTCCCTCACAAAGGCTTTGAGGTATGGATCCGTCGCGATCATGAAGGTAGTCACGGGGATCTTTATTTTCTTCAACTGGCTCGCGAGGTTTAAAGTTTTATTGAGGATTTTTTCATCGAGGCCAAATGCGTTCTTATAATATTTGATACCCTGTTTAATACAGGTAGGTTTTCCGTCAGTGATCATGAACACCTGTTTGTTTGAATTCTTACGGCGGCGGAGAATATCCATGGCCAATTCCAATCCTGCAACGGTGTTGGTATGGTAAGGACCAACTTTCAGATAAGGCAGGTCTTTGATCTCTATTTGCCACGCGTCGTCACCAAAGACAATCACATCGAGGGTGTCTTTCGGATACTTTATGGTGATGAGTTCCGCCAACGCCATGGCTACTTTTTTGGCGGGTGTGATGCGGTCTTCACCGTACAGGATCATCGAGTGGGAAATATCGATCATCAGTACCGTGGAGGTCTGCGTCTTGAATTCGCTCTCCATGACCTCCAGATCGTCTTCCGTTAAATTAAAATTCTCAAGTCCGTGGTTGATTTGGGCATTGCGAAGGGAATCTGTCACGGAGATCTGGTCGAGCGTGTCACCAAATTCGTAATCGCGTTTTTCGGTCGTTTGTTCATCGCCACGGCCGCTGTGATGGGTGTTGTGCTCGCCGGACTTCGTCTTCTTGAGTTTTCCGAAGATCTCTTCCAATGCGGATTGCCGTAGATTCTGTTCGCTTTTCGCTTTCAGCTTGATTTCGCCCCTGGGACCTTCATCGGTGATATATCCTTTTTTCTTCAGGTCTTCAATAAAATCTCCGATCCCATACTCGCCATTGGTTAATTTATATTGACGATCTACTTCCGTTAACCATTGCAGGGCTTCCGAAACGTCTCCAGAGGTGATGAGGATAAGCTGCATGAAAACCTTCAGCAGTTTATCGAAATTGCTACTGGCTTCTTCGGGTGGCGGAATGAATCGTGAAAAACGGTAGCCTGCCATAAATAGGTTTAATCAATTAACCATTAATTTCCGAAATGTGTTTCAGCTTCAAAATCTTATTTTGAAATAATCCCTTGAATGGTCCTAAAAGCCTTCTTACGGATTGAGCGGAAAGGGTAGATGTCACCGAGGGTTGGGCGTTGCCAACGGCCGCTTCGCATGTTGCAGTTCCTGGTTGGTATGGAGCATTGGCAATCATGCGACACCCGATGATCGGCGATGGCCACCATCACGGTTGAAGGTAGAATCCAAAGGAAGAAGATCCCGGCTTCTCAAGGCCACTTATTCAAGTGCCGGGCAACCGGGATGCGCAATGATTAAAATGCTGTTTGCTTTGTGTTGGAGCCCTTGTTCTTTGCATGCATGTTTCCGAACACATAATCCCACAGTGGTGAGGAAACGCCGAAAACGACGTCGCCATCCTTATAGTGATGAATGCTGTGATTGACCCAAAGGTGTCTCAGAAAATTTTTCGGTGGCTGGTAGATATGCACGACATAATGCACAGACAGGTAGTATGCATAACCTGCCAAAAATCCAGGGAGGAAGGCGAAAGTAAAGTCGCCCATGATTAGCCGGAAAAGTAGCAGGAGGATGGTCGCAACGGTGATGCTCAGCAGGGGCGGCATGGCCAGCCTGTCTTTGTCTTTGGGAAATTCATGGTGAACGCCATGGGCATTGTATTGAAATTTCTTTCTGAATTCGGTGTGGGTACTTAAGTGGTAAACATAGCGGTGTACCAAATACTCCACGAACGTAAATGAAATAAGTCCAAGGAAGAACAAGCCGATGGTTGTTGCGGCGGTCAGTGTGGTATGGGTCACGCTCCAGTATAAAAGAGAAACGGAGTAAATACCAAAAATGGAGAGGGGAATTGAAATATGTGTTCTGGACAATTTCTCCAGTACGGGGTTTTGAAACAGTTTTCTAGTGCCGCGGTTTTTTGGTGAAAAATCTTTTCCTGTGGCCCGATTGCCAGCAATGCTGACATCCTTTCCAGATTCTTTAATTTCAGCCATAACTTAATTTAACAAAAAATTTTTAAAACTTCAGGACAAACCTTTTTGTACTGCCGGGTTTAAAGAGGTTTTCTCCATCACATGTTCATAATACGATTCATAGAGCGGCAGGATGCGGGAAATGTCAAATTCTTTTGCTCTATGCAGCGCATTTTGTTTAAACCGCGGAAGATTCGCCGGGTCGAGGACAAAAAGGGCTTTTCTTGTCATGTCCTCAACGTCTCCAACAGCACTTAAAAATCCTGTACCACCCTGGATATTCAGCTCAGGCAATCCACCGGTATTTGAAGAAATAACGGGAACCTCACATGCCATGGCTTCCAGCGCAGCGAGACCAAAGCTTTCCTTTTCCGAGGGCATGACGAACAGGTCAGCTACGGATAGCACTTCTTCCACGGCTTCAAGTTTTCCAAGGAATCTTACGTCGTCGGAGATACGCAATTCCCTGCACAGGGCTTCAGCATCGTCCCGGTCGGGACCATCGCCGATCATGAGAAGTTTGGCGGGGATTTCTTTCACAATATTATTGAAAATGCGGACAACATCCAGCACGCGTTTCACTTCCCGGAAATTGGATGTATGTACGATCAATGATTCCCCGCCCGGGCAGATGGCTCTTTTGAAATGATCCTTTTTTTGTTTTTTGAATTTCTCCAGATCGATGAAATTGGGGATTACTTCGATTTCATTCGTAATCTTAAAAGAGTGATACGTTTCCCTGCGGAGGTCATGCGACACTGCGGTAACACCGTCCGACTGATTGATACTGAAGGTGACAACGGGCTCATAGGTTGGGTCCTTTCCGACCAGGGTGATGTCAGTGCCGTGCAGGGTTGTGACTACGGGCATGACGATGCCGTGGGTCTTCAGGATCTGCTTTGCCATATACGCGGCGGAAGCATGGGGTATGGCATAATGTACATGGAGAAGATCCAGTTTTTCATTCTTGACAACACTCACCATTTTGCTCGCCAGCGCCAACTCATAGGGGGCGTACTCAAACAACGGATAGCTCTTGGTATTTACCTCATGATAGTAGAGGTTTTCATTGAGAAAATCCAGGCGCGTGGGTTGGGAATAGGTAATAAAGTGGATCTGGTGGCCCTCTTTGGCCAGGGCTTTGCCCAATTCGGTAGCTACCACACCGCTACCGCCGAAGGTTGGATAACAAACTATTCCAATTTTAATACGATCCACAGGGATACGGGTTAAATGATCATTTCGTGAACGGTCAGCAAGGTATTTAAAATGAAGTCGTAAAAACCACGAAAATTATTTCTCCGAATGGTTTTTTCCGTCAAAATAACCGCTTCCGTTGGTTTTGCTAAAGTTAAAAATGGCCTCGTAGATGACGTCCTGTATCCGTGAACGGATATTGGCCTGTATAAGTTTATCGCTGCGGTCGGGAAATACGCGATTGGACAAAAAGATGTAGACCAGGTCAAAGGCAGGATCAACCCAGAGACAGGTACCGGTGAAGCCGGTATGTCCGAAAGTCTCGGGCGAAGCAAAGCGGGATGTGGGGCTGTTCCATTCGTTTAGAACCGGTTTATCCCAGCCAAGACCCCGTCGGCTGGAGGCATATTGCTTTGCTGCGAACAATGCCACGGTCTCAGGCTTGTAATATTGCAGGCCTCCGTACCTTCCTTCCTGGAGTAACATCTGCCCGAGCTTTGAAAGGTCGTTGGCAGTGCCAAACAACCCGGCGTGACCGCTCACACCGCCCAGCATGGCAGCGCGTTCATCATGAACGGTTCCGAGAACCAGTCCGCGGCGGAAGAGTGTATCCACTTCGGTCGGGGCGATCTTTTCGGAAGAAAAACGGTTCAACGGGTTATAACCCAGGCTATACGCCCCTAAGGGCTCGTAAAAATTCTGTTGCAGAAAATCCTCAAGCGGTTGATTGAGGGTTCGCTCCGCCAGCTGTTTGAACATCATGAAGCCCAGATCGCTATAACGATACGTATAGGGGGTGCGCTTCGGTTTTTCCATCATCTTGGAATAGGTGATCCATGACCAGACAGAATCTTTCAGGATGGTGGACCCAAACAATGTGGGAGAGATCTGCAGCGGATAACGCACATCCTGCTGCGAGCTGTAATACATGGGCTTCAACACAGGACCTTCCACCGTGAGGGGCCATAACGGAACAAAGGGAACCAGACCCGACTGGTGCGTCAGCGCCTCAATGACGGTGATGTTTTTCTTATTGGTGCCTTTCAATTCGGGGAGGTACACGGAGAGCTTTTTGTGAATATCGATCAGACCGCGTTCCTGCATGAACATCACCGCCTGGAGCGTTGCCGAAACTTTGGTAAGGGATGCCAGGTCATAAATGGTTTCATCTGTCACGGGCAGTTTCTGATCGTAGGTCAAATGACCGAATGCCTGGTCATAGACTACCTGACCGTTCTTCGCCACCAACACATAACATCCGGGCGTAGATCCGGAAGAGATCGCCTCATTGGCAATATTGTTGATCTTTTCCAGGATCGTTGCGTCTATGCCCGCATCTTCCGGAAAGGAGTAAGCCAGCCGCTCCAGGTCCACGGTCTTAATGGAAGTGCCAGAAGCTATTTCGCCATAGCTGACAGGTAAGATCCCGCGCGCGGGCAGGCCCCCGAACATCACCTGCGGAATGAGCCCGACAACGTCCTCGTCATCACTATATCCGGTGACAATAACGGGAAAACGCGAGGCATACGGTTGAAGCGCTTTACATCCAAAGTCAGCAATAGCGATCTGTTGGGTGGGTGATATCTCCTGCAACACCCCCATCAGATTTTGCAACGCCTTTCCGGATGTGTTGGGGAAGACGGCCACCAGAATGACGTCCTGTGAGGAGAGGTCGATCTCACTTTCCTTTTCTGTGATGTTGGCCCGGGCCGATGGCACATACTTTCTGATGGTGCGATGAAAGATGTCCGCCCTGACAGGATCACCCGCGGCAAGACTGATGAATTTCCTGCCCTCCAGCATGCGGATGGGCAACACTTCGTTCTCATTCTTAAGCACGGTTACGCTTTCTTTCAATGCCCTCATCCTTAAGACCCGGGCTTCGGCCGGGTGAAGGTTGGCCTGAAGAAACACCAGGTCGGCAGGCGCATACCGGGAAAGTCCTGCGTCGTATTTCAATCCAAGAATTTTCCTGACACGGGCATCAAGTGTTGCTGCGTATTGATTTTCCGTGTGAATGAGTTTTTTGATCTTCCGGACAGCTGCGTCCGGATCCTCTTCCGTGATCAGGATATCCGCTCCCGTCTGAAATGCGAACATCGAAGCGTCGCCCTCTTCGAAGATGTCAGCGCTGTTTTCAAGGCTTTGGATATCGATCATCACTACCCCGTCAAATCCCATGGGCTGGTGCAAAAGCTTTCCGGATTCGAGAAGCCCGAGCGTGGTTCCGGACAGCTTTTTTTTCAGGTCAGATTTTCTCACTTCAAAAAACGAGGCAAGGTCAGTTGCATCCGTTATCACCGCATTCAATCCATGTGCAAAAAGATTCTTGAAAGGTGCTGAACCGAGGGTGTCGGCGGTAAGGGAGATGTGCGCTTTTCCCTTCTGGTCGATCACTTCGATGCTTTTCAATGGAAAATATTTGGCGCAACTTAAGACCCCCGCATCCTGCAGCCCTTTCATGTGCAGCAGGGATCTTTTTGCAACTGCTGCCGGCTGGTCGCCAAACAGGATATTTTCGTTCGTGGTCGCCGAGTCGACGGGGATGGGATTCGGGCTCAGGCTCATATGGATACCCATCGCTTTCATTTGACGTCCGATCGTGTGCGCGAGCTCGTAAACAATTTCATCGTCAGCAATTGCGCCCTGTGCGCGGGGCGACAGGAAGGTCATCGCGCTGTCGACAACATGTCCAAGGCCTGCAGAAACATCCTGGCTGATCAGCAGCGGAATTTTCGCTTCCGCCTGTAAGGCGTTTGTGATGCTGGCTTGCTTGTTTGCCGATCCGTTCGTGAAAATGACGCCGCCAAACCGGTGAGAGGCAACTCTTTTTTCAATTGTTTTGAAAACATCCGGGGGAACATGCGAAGAGAACCGCGCGAAGAAAAGCTGGCCGATCTTTTCATTTTCGTTCAGCGTATGAAACACGCTGTCAACCCATCGCTGCTTTTCATGTTGCGCCGCTACGGTAAGCGAAATGAACAGGAGCAACAAGCTGCAACACACTACATTTTTTACCTTTACAATCATATCAGTCTACTTCTTAACGCGTTTCCGGCGGGGTAAAGTGCCATCAATTTATGAAAATCAATTCAAGCAGCGTTTAAATAGCGTTTTTATGTTATGCGCTACCGACAAATAATTTAATTTGCGGGCTGAACTGCTGTTTTTCATGTCGGATATAATACAACTTCTGCCTGATTCCATCGCCAACCAGATTGCAGCCGGTGAAGTTGTTCAGAGACCGGCCTCAGCCGTAAAGGAATTGATGGAGAATTCCATCGACGCAAAAGCCACCACGATCCAGCTGATCGTAAAGGAAGCTGGAAAAACTTTGATACAGGTTATCGATAACGGGATGGGCATGTCTGAAACCGATGCACGGATGAGCCTCGAAAGACATGCCACCTCCAAAATTCGTAAGGCGGAAGATCTTTTTACGTTGCATACCAAAGGTTTCCGCGGCGAAGCGCTGGCATCAATCGCTGCCGTTGCGCAAATGGAAATGAAAACACGTCCGGCGGACCAGGAGCTCGGCACGCTACTGGTGGTTGAGGGCTCGGAAGTGAAAAGGCAGGAGCCCGCAGCCTGCGAAAAAGGGACCAGCATCTGCATAAAGAATCTTTTCTATAACATTCCGGCGCGACGGAATTTCCTGAAATCCAACCCCGTCGAATTAAAGCATGTCATTGACGAATTTCAACGCCTTGCGTTGGCACATTCCGACATCGAGTTTTCTTTTATACAGACTGATGAGGTCGTGTACGATCTTCCGGCCGGCCGGCTCAGTCAGCGCATTGTCAATATTTTTGGGAAGTCCTACCAGGAGCAACTGGCTGCCTGTCAGGAGGAAACCAACCTGGTGAAAGTAAGCGGTTACGTGGGAAAGCCTGACTTTGCACGCAAGACACGGGGCGAACAGTTTCTTTTTGTGAACAACCGGTTTATCCGCAGCAATTACCTTCATCACGCCGTTATGGGCGCGTTTGAAAATCTGTTGCCTGAAAACAGCTTTCCCTTTTATGTGATCTTTATCGAAATAGATCCGCGTCATATCGATGTGAACGTTCATCCTACGAAGACTGAAATAAAGTTCGATGATGAAAGAGCCATTTACGCCGTCGTCCGGTCCGCCGTGCGGCAGGCAATCGGTTCCCATAATCTCACGCCTGCGATCGATTTTAATGCAGATGTGAACATCATTTCCAAACTCAGCCAGGGGGTTGGACAATCCAATGATGTTTATTTTGAGGAGCGTTTCTCCCGTGGCTTGCGGGGCCCTGACAACCAGGAGCATTGGGAAAAATTATTCGGGCAGTCCAAGAACTTTGCACCCCCGACGCCTGAACCACAGATCCTGCGATTTGAAAGCAGCGTGAATCTTTCGGGCGATGAAGATGAAGGCATTCCGGTTCCGGAAGAACGAGTCCTGGTGCAGCTGCACCTCCGCTACATTATGCGACAAGTGAAGTCGGGACTGATGATCGTCGACCAGCAACTCGCCCACGAGCGGATTTTGTACGAGAAATTTCTCAGCCAGTTGAAAAATAAATCCGCTGAGAGTCAGCAGGACCTCTTTCCGCAGGCGGTAACGCTCAGCGCTGCGGATTTCGCGTTGGTATTGGAGATGGAGCAGGAAATAGCGGCTTTGGGATTCCGGCTTGAGGTATTTGGAAAGAACACTATCGCGATCAATGGACTGCCGGCGAACTTGCCTGCAGGAAGCGGAAAATCGCTGTTTGAAGGTCTCATAGAACAATTCAAGATCAATCAATCTGATCTTTCTATACCCTTAAAGGAAAACCTCGCGCGATCATTGGCCAAAAGAGCGGGGATCAAAGCAGGTCAGAAGCTCGTAAAAGAGGAAATGCAGGCTTTAATTGATGGTTTGTTTGCCTGCGCTACCAGCAATTATTCCCCCGATGGCTTGCCCACATTTTTTATTTTTGAATTGCGTAAAATTGAAAGTTACTTTAACCGTCAATGAATCAAACCAGATAAGCAGCTAAATCCCACGTATGTTTAGACTCACCCCGATCGTTCGCAACCTGATTTTCATCAATGTCATAGTATTTGTTTTGCAGAATATGATGCCGGTGGTCACCGAATGGTTGGCATTATGGAACGTTCATACCAATCTTTTCAGACCGTATCAGTTGTTTACGTACATGTTCTGTCATGCGGACTTTTTCCATATTTTCTTCAACATGTTACTGTTAAGTTTTTTTGGCCCTATTCTCGAAGAATTTTGGGATCAAAAGCAGTTTTTGCTATTTTATATCATCGCAGGAATTGGCGCCGGAGTTTTTAACATCCTCATGGATCTGTTCTTCGGAATAGGGTCTTTTGCGATGATGATCGGCGCGTCCGGAGCTGTTTACGGTGTAATGACCGCCTTTGGAATCATTTTCCCCAACATGGAGTTAAGGTTATTATTCCTGCCGATTTCCTTTAAGGCGAAATATATGGTAATGGTTTTGGGAAGTATTGCGATATATTCGGGATTCATATCAGCTCCCGGCGACAACACTGCCCACCTGGCTCACCTGGGCGGTATTGTGGTAGCCATTATTATGATTCAGTTTTGGATGAGAAGAAGATAAACATTTATGTTCGAAGAATTCAAGAACGCCTTTCAGCGGTATAACAATGGCCACGTGCAGTTGATCATTATCAACCTTGCCGTGTTTGTTGTGATGGGTGTGATCATGGTTATTACAATGTTCACCGGACTGGACGCTTTGTGGTCGGGGATTCATGAGCAGTTTCATATTCCGGCCAGGTTTTCGGAGTTCATTACACGCCCCTGGACAATGATCACCTACATGTTTATGCATGATCTGTCAGGGATCCTCCATATTCTCTTCAATATGCTTGTGTTGTATTGGTTCGGGAGACTTTTTGCGGAGTACCTCGGAAGCGATAAACTCATTGCTTTGTATTTATTGGGAGGGATCGCGGGAGCCGTATTGTACCTGATGGCCTACAACCTTATCCCGAATCCTCCACCTTTCCTGGCTGGCAACGCGGGCATGGTCGGGGCTTCAGCCGCCATCTTTGCGATCATGGTGGCAACGGCCACATTGCTGCCCAACTATACCTTCTTCCTTCTGTTCATAGGCCCCGTTAAGGTCAAATACATTGTCGCAGTCTATATTTTCCTTTCTGTTCTTGGCTCGGTGGGAAGCAATGCAGGAGGAAATATTGCCCACCTCGGCGGAGCGCTCATGGGATTCATTTACATGAAACAGCTCCACGCGGGAATTAACTGGGGCGGATGGATCACCGTTACCCTGGAGTGGTTCAAAGACCTCTTCAAAGAGAAACGGAGGGTCAAGGTTTCATACCGGAAAGAACGCGCGGCCGGTCCAAAAGCTTCCGCCACGGAGAAGGGCAGCTACACGCAGGAAGAGATCGACAGGATCCTTGACAAAATTTCGGAAGGTGGATACGAGAGCCTTACGAAGGACGAAAAGGAGAAACTTTTCAACGCGAGCAAGAAGTAATACGGGGCATGACCTTTATTCTTGAGGACTGTTACCATGCTCTGCAAAAAATTGGAACAGCAAAGGAATTACTTCATGGTTTTCGAGCTTATATAGAAAGTCTTTATTCCTTTCGTTAAAGATTGCCAGCAGGCTGTAAAATTGTTCTTCCGAGAGACGGTAATCTTTCATCATTTTTCCTTTGATTTCCGGACCATTTACCAGATGGATATAGTCCCGGGCCCTGTCATTTTCCGCTGTTACTTCCTGTAGTCTTTTCTTTGCGCGCGCTTCTTTCTTAAAGCCTGAGCCCGGCATTTTAAAGACATAGCCGGGTCCGAAGGTTTGTATACCCTGAAAACCCGGGATGTCTCTAACCGCTTGATCGTCCGTGGAATTTTTCCACGGACTTTCCGCTGATACCTTTGGAAGCCAGGACGGCATATTTTTGTCACCAATCTCCACCGGTTTGAGCATGCGGTGTTCTTCTTTGAGAAAGATGATCACTACTTCCTTTACGTGTTGAAATGGAAGTGCTTTTGAGTGGTATCCCACCCTTGAAAAAACCAGGGTGTCGGAATCGGCGGCCTGGATCGCGAATGAACCGCGAATATCCGAGACGGTCCGGTTGCCTGTCTGTTGGTTGAGGATGTTGACATTGGGCAATGGCTGCATTGAAGCTGAATCCGCTACCATCCCGCTGAGAATCGTCTGACCCCTGCAAAATTCAGCCATTGCTATTAAGCATGCGAGGCTAATACATACGTGCAGCGATCGGCAAGTCATCCGGAAGTTTCAGTTTCCCTGACTAAGATGCTGATGGAGGCTGAAAAGTTGTACGGAGATAGCGTCAACGGTCAACCGCGCCGGGTCAACTTTTATTGGCAAGCTGCCCGCACGCGGCATCGATATCCTTACCCCGGCTTTTGCGGATGCGGGTGGTGATTCCGTTGGATTCAAGAAGGTGCATATACATGTTCAGCGCCTCCTCAGATGCCTGCTGGAACTCGCCGTCGTCGATGGGGTTGTATTCAATGAGGTTCACCTTGCAGGGAACGACCTTTGCAAATCCTAACAATGCCTGCGCGTGCACTTCGGTGTCATTAATACCTTTCCAGACCACGTATTCGTAGGTTACTTTCTTTTTGGTCTTCTTGTACCAGTATTTCAATGCCTCCGCCAACTCCTCAAGTGAATTGGTGTCATTGATAGGCATGATGGATGACCGGACCTGGTTGAGCGCCGAGTGCAGTGAAACCGCGAGGTTAAACTTCACGCCGTCATCAGCCATCTTCACGATCATTTTTGCAATACCAACAGTCGAAACCGTCAGCCTTTTGGAAGCCATGTTGAGGCCTTTTGGAGACGTAATTTTATCAATGGCGGTGATGACGTTGCTGTAGTTCAGCAGCGGCTCGCCCATTCCCATAAAAACAATGTTGGTCAACGGACGCCCAAAAAACATTTCGCACTGTTGCTGAATGGCCACCACCTGATCATAAATTTCGTCCGGATTAAGGTTACGCATTCTCTTCAGCCGCGCGGTCGCACAGAAGCGGCAGGCGAGGCTGCAGCCCACCTGTGACGAAACACAGGCGGTGATCCGCTTTTCAGTAGGGATGAGGACGGATTCGACAACAAGTCCGTCATGCAGCTTTACGGCGTTTTTTATGGTGCCGTCGCTGCTGCGCTGCATGTGGTCAACCTGGATGAAGTTGATGACAAAATGGTCTTTCAACAGCTGCCGCGTGGCCAGCGACAGGTTGGTCATCTGATCAAAATCCTTGGCGGATTTACGCCATAGCCATTCATATACCTGCTGGGCGCGGAAAGCCTTGTCGCCGTGAAGTACAAAAAACTCCTTTAGCTCTTCCAGGGATAGTTTCCGTATGTCGCGCCGCGCAATTGTTTCAACCATAGATAAGGCAAAGTTACGTAAAGAAGGTTAACTTTTATGGCTAACAATGTCGGGCAGAAATCAATTTACCTGGCCGGGATTAATTTTTATGAAAATTTTCGTTTCGCACGGACGGGCAGCGTTTGAAAGGATCAGGGAATCCGCAGTGAACTTATCCACCATATAACTGTCGCTGATTGTCTGGGTTTTCTTGTCGAGGATCAGCATCATTTCGCCATTAAATTTGTAGAAGAACTTCTTGTTGTTGGCGGTCTTCTTGGAGTTGAGGATCCTTGTGGATTCTTCCCCGCTTCCGTTGTCTTTAAAAGTAATGATCTGCCCGGTGGCGGAGGAACGACTGCGCATGTCCTCCCGCAGCGATTGTGAACTGTCTTCTTCTGCACTGGCGCCGTCATCCAGACAACTGCTTTGGTTTACCAATTGCCACGTACCGGAAAGAGCCCCGGTTTGTGCCGTGGCTCCGGACGAAAAAAGGATAAAACTTAATAGATAACAGAATTCAAGGAGTTTCATGATTGGCTATATAACGATGTTTCTATCCGAAGTGAAAATATTAACCCAATCAATAGTGCCGCCCATACAAGCTTTGTAATTCAATATACTCAAAAAGTACGCCAGCCCGAAATCGATTTCGGCGTTTCGGAAGGGATACCCGTTACTGTCCGGTAACGTAAAAACCAGTCTCCTCGATACAACTTCCATGATTAACCGCTATTTTACGTCTTTGATATTTATGAAAAGCAACGCAATCCTGATCACCGGAGGTTTCCTCGACACGCTCAGCGCCAAAACCGCGCACGGCCTCATCCGCGGTTCCGAAAGATTTAATGTAGTAGGGGTAATCGATCCAAAATACGCAGGCAAAGATGCCGGTGAAGTACTGGATGGTAAAAAGAGAAGCATCCCTGTCTATGACTCTATCGCAGATTTCGCGACGCGGTCGCCGGAGAAGGCCCGATATGCCATCGTCGGCCTGGCAACAAAGGGAGGCGTAATACCGGACTCGCTTCGGATTCAACTAAAGGAAGCATTGACCCACAGTTACGGGCTCGTTAACGGATTGCACGAATATATTTCCGATATTCCCGAGTTGGCCGACCTCGCCAGGAGCAAAGGACTCGAAGTCATCGATGTTCGCAAACCGAAAAAATTCAAGGACCTTCATTTCTGGACGGGTAAGATCGAGGAGGTCAAGTGTCCAAAAATTGCGGTGTTGGGTACGGACTGCGCACTGGGAAAACGTACGACGACCAGGTTTCTGGTTCATGCCATGCGCAAGGCCGGCTACAAGGCGGAGATGATCTATACAGGTCAAACGGGCTGGATGCAGGGAGCGAAATATGGTTTTGTGTTTGACTCAACACTAAACGATTTTATTTCCGGCGAAATGGAACACGCCGTCCACACTTGTTATCACGCGGAAAGACCTGATATAATTTTCATCGAAGGACAGTCTTCCCTGCGAAATCCGAGTGGGCCTGCGGGCGCGGAATGGATCTGTTCGGCAGCTGCCAATGGCGTGGTACTACAGCACAACCCTGCGCGCAAACATTATAAAGATATGGATCACTACCCTGCCTTTGTAGCCCAACCGGAGGAGGAGATCGAACTGATCAGGATCTATGGTGCGCCTACGGTCGCGCTGACAATCAACAGTGCGAACATGGTGGAAGCAGAAGCGCGGGAATACGCCAGTCAAGCGCAGGAGAAACTGAATATCCCCGTCATACTTCCTCTGGAGGATGGCGTCGAATCACTGGTGCCTCTTTTCGAAGCCATGATAAAGAAGTCAACGGTCACTGTCTAACGTAACATCTGGTGCAATGCCGAAAATAAGAGAAGTAAAAGCATGGGATGCGGACCTGGGAAACACGAAGCCCTATACCATCGCCTTTAAAACCGTCGACCAGGTCAGGAATGCTTTTGTCGAAATTACGCTGGATGATGGCACCACAGGCATCGGTTCCGGGAATCCGAGTGAGTACGTTGTCGGCGAAAGTCTGACGCAGTGCCTTGAGGCATTGCAGCAAAGGAATCTGGACTTCCTTATCGGAAGGGACATCCGTGAATTCCATCAGCTTACCTTCGAAGTATGGAAGACGTTTCCGAAAAATCCGTCTGCACGCGCAGCGCTCGATATTGCCCTGCATGACGTCTTCACCAAATACCTCGGTGTACCCCTTGTTCGCTTCCTTGGACAGAAAATCAAGACCCTTCCGACCTCCAACACCATCGGGATCAAAAGCGTCGGCGAGACCGTTCAAGAGGCCAGGGAATTTATCCGGCAGGGATTTAAGATCCTCAAGGTGAAGCTTGGAAAAGATCTGGAGGAAGACATTGAAAGACTCATCATGTTGCGGGAAAGCCTTGGCAACGATGTCATCATCCGTGTGGACGCCAACCAGGGATATACCGCGGGCCAAACCATCGACTTCTATCTGAAGACGAAAGACCTCAATCTTGAGCTTATCGAACAACCACTTCCGGCGAAGGCTGTTGCGGAAATGAAGGATCTCCCCGAGGAAATAAAAAGTAAGATCGCTGCGGATGAATCATTGATCACGCCGAAAGATGCGATCGAGTTAATAAAGCCACCTTACGCTGCCGGCATATTTAACATCAAGTTGATGAAATGCGGCGGCGTATCCCAGGGATTAAAGATCGCGGATGTCGCCCTCTATGAAGGAGTGGACCTTTTTTGGGGATGTAATGATGAAAGTATTGTCAGCATCACTGCCGCCCTGCACGCAGCATTTTCCTGCATGAACACGAAATATATCGATCTCGACGGAAGCCTTGACCTCGGCAATGATGTGGTGAAAGGAGGATTTGTCTTAAAGGACGGAATGATGTCGTGCTCCGACAAGCCCGGCCTGGGGGTCGAAAGGATCAGGTGATCCGCGCGGGCGCCACGCCCGCCAGTGTTCTTAAAGTATCCGTTTATTCGACCTTCCGCATTCCCCTGGTTTCGCCCATATACGCTTCGTGAAGTTCCTGATATTTCTTCAGGTCGCTTTTCCTGACGGGTTTCCCGTTTACTTCAAAGGACTCATCGTTCCATTCCAGGCTTTCAATTGATTCACCCTCGGAGAGGTATCTGTCTTTGATCAGTTCCTCACGGATCGCTTCCTCGAACTTACGGAACTTCCCTTCCCGCAGGCGCAAATTGTTCTCCAGCTCATGCAGCGGTTCCAGATTCAATTCCCGAAGCTGTTCCAGTTCATGCTCCAGGTTCTCGAACACCGTGCTGTCGTCAAATGGTCTGAACTCCTGCAAAAAATCCTGCGGAATATGAAGATCTAATCCTGTCGACCAGTCTTCTGACTTGAAATTTTCTTCGAATTCCTGCATGAACTCAGAGAGGTCGTTGTCCCGGAACGCATGGAATTTTTCAAAGCTTTTTCTGAAACGCTCATCAAAGGCGTGCGAGAACTCCTCCCATTCATCCTGGTTAAAGAAAGATCTTCCCGGAGGGGGAATAGAATCGGGCATGGCCTGAATACCAAGATCAGGAAGTGGCGGATTTACGGTGACGTCGGGAAACATCGGAAAGACCGAAACATCCGGAGCACCGTGCTGCATCAGCGGGCGCAATGCTTCGTCACCTTCAAATTTCTCAATGATCTCTTCATGCGGTTTCCCATTTTCATCCAATGTGATGATACTTTTCCGGGTATACCGTGCGCCATTTTCTTTTCTTCGGACCGTATCCTGCTCTGATGGAAACTGACCCCTCCCTGCGTTCTCCTCCGATTTGATCCCCAGCCATGAGATGCACATCAGCGCGGTCACTACCAGCAAAACAGGTATGACCATCCGGCCTTTGCCAGAATTATTTTTAACTGACTTTTCCATAATTCTCCTGATTCGGTTCAACAATTCATATTTCCTCCCGCCCAACGTCAGGGCAAAACCATGGGTCGACAACCTTGCGGCTGCCAGCTGCGCCAGGGCGTGTGCATATGCCTTAATTCCTCCATGCCGGCTGATCACCAGGTCATCGCAGCAATATTCTCTTTCCCTTCGGATGATATTCGACAGTATCCAGATAAATGGATTGAAGAAGAAAACGGTTTCTACGACTGACTGTATGACGTTAATGAGGTAGTCATGCCGTTTAATGTGAGCGAGCTCATGGATCAATACCGTTTCAATCTGTTCGGTGGTTAATCCGCTAAGCATTCCCATCGGAAGAATGATCACCGGTTTCAAATATCCGACTACCACCGGCGTCGTTACTTCGACGGATGCGGCCAGCGTGACCAGTCGGTTTATGCCGAGGCTTTTGCTCATTTCCGTAACGTACGCACTCCAGGTTCCATCCAACGTGTTTGCCGATGAACGCAACCTGAGGGTATACCAGATGGTGAACGAAAATCGTATCGTAAAAATCAAGAATCCAACAAACCAGGCTGTTAGTATCGGCGGCATGTGCTCTTCGACAGTTGCGGAAAGACCGGACAGGGATGACCGGAGGGACTGTGTATCAGCCTGAAGCTCGATGCCGGCTGCAGTAGAATGGAGAGCGGTCGGAGTGACGGAGGATGTGACGACGCGCGGTTCATGCAGACTATGAATGAAGGTTAAAAAGACAACAGACACAAAGACTCCGAATGCCCCGCATGCGATCGCATAGCGAATGCGCGCGAATGCGGTGGTAACAAGTTTCAGGCAAATAATCACAACGAAGAGAATGAGCAGCGCCTGCCATATGGAGTGGAAGAACGTCCAACCCAGGGCGGATGACCAGTCATCCGAAAGAAAGTCAGCGATTTTGTTCATCATTCACCTCCTTCAAGATTTTCCAGATAACGTTTGATCTCCAGTAATTCTTCCTTTGAGGATTTCTTGTTTCCCAGCGCACTCATCACGAGCTTCATTGCCGATCCCTGGAATACCGTCTGGATCATCTTATCGATGATAAACTGACGCGTGTGTTCCTGAGAGGCAACCGCTTCATAGAGATGAAGCTTGCCGCTTTTTTGTCGTGTAACAAGGCCCTTTTCATGCATGATCTGCATGAGTTTCAAGATGGTGGTGTAACCATTCTGCCGGTTGCCACCCATGGATTCGTGTACGTCCTTCACAGCGACAGGACCCTTTTGCCATAGAATCTGGAGGATTTCAAGTTCCTTTTCTGTCGGCTTTATGAAGTTTGCGTCCATATACGAATTCGTTCGTACAATACTAATTAAACCAACGCAACAAAAGCAAATTTGTTACGAAGAAATTCGTATTAATTTTCTTTCGATGTTTCCAGTGTCCAGCATTTTCCACTTGTCGGTCAACAAACAGATTCTGGCGCGGATATTTTACAGATATTTTTTCTGTGATATTGGGTCAGGGTTTCCCTGTTATTGTTAAGATCTTGCGAAGCAGTAGTAACTATGGAGTGGAAAATAGGATGTTCCGGGTATCATTATCCGGATTGGAAAAGAGTTTTTTATCCGGAGGACATACCGCAGAAGAAGTGGTTCGAGTTCTACTGCAATCATTTTAATACACTGGAATTAAACGTCACATACTATAAGTTCCCACGGGTTGATTTCTTAAAGAGCTGGCATGCGAGAAGTCCCGAAGGATTTACTTTTACCGTCAAGGCGCCGCGACACATCACGCATTTTAAGAAATTCAAAGCAGCACAACGGATGGTTGAGGATTTCAACGAAACGGTCAAAGAGGGTCTGGGCGAAAAGCTTGGCTGTGTCTTATTTCAATTTCCTTCCAACTTTCACTATGAAGCGGGCCGCCTGAACAGGATTATTGAATTGCTTGATGGTTCCCTGAAGAATGTGCTTGAATTTCGTCACGAGTCCTGGTGGGATCAGTCGGTATTCGATACCCTCAGAAAATCCAATATCGGTTTTTGTAGTATGAGCCATCCGGCGCTACCTGAAAAAGTAATTGCCACGAGCGACATTATTTACTATCGTTTTCATGGTGTGCCGCATCTTTACAGTTCGAAGTACGAATTGACGACCCTTGAGCAGGTGGCCCATGAGATCAATGATCAGCCGAACGCGAGTCAGGCTTTCATCTATTTCAACAATACCGCCGATGGCCATGCCATTACGAACGCGAAGCAACTACAGAATATTTGTGAATTAGTCCACTAGCGGGAAATTCCGCCGGAGGATCGGTATTCGTCCGATCCATGCGGGCATAAAAAAAACGTCCTGCCTGGTGGCAGGACGTTCAAACCAAACCCCTCAAACCAACACATCCCGCTCTGTATGATCAGAACGGAATTACCAATCCTGATCGTTCGTATTACAACATGATGCCAAGCAAATTAGTTTGATTGGATTTTGACTTTTAACGGTCATAATTCCAGTTGAATGAATGGCAGTGCCTGGCAACGGTTCGCCTGTGCGGTGAATTACCCGAATTATTAACCCACGACTTCCGCACTTTCGAGGTTTTCAAAAACAAAATCATTTTCATTATTAAGGTCGACGAAGATCACGGAGTCTTTATGGACTGTACCGGCCAGAATTTGTTTCGACAACGCATTGAGGATCTCACGCTGTAAAACCCGCTTGAGTGGCCTTGCACCAAATTGCGGATCGTAGCCGAGGTTCGCCAGTCGTTCCCGTGCTGCTTCCGAAAGCTCCAGTTTTACACCGGCTTCGTCCAGGCGTTTTCTGATGAGATCCACCTGGATATCGACGATCTTCCGGATGTCCTTTCTGCTGAGCGGCCTGAACATGATGATCTCGTCGATACGGTTTACAAATTCCGGCCGGACGGATTTGCGCAGGAGCTGCAGCACTTCCTCTTTCGTGGCATCGAGCACATCGAAGTAATTGTCATCTGTAAGCTTTTCGAAGTTTTCCTGGATGATGCTCGAACCGATGTTTGTGGTCATGATGATGATGGTATTCTTGAAGTTGGCCACACGGCCCTTGTTATCGGTTAATCTGCCATCATCGAGAACCTGTAACAAAATATTGAAGACGTCAGGATGCGCTTTCTCGATTTCGTCCAGCAAGACTACGGAGTATGGTTTTCTCCTGACCGCTTCCGTAAGCTGGCCGCCTTCATCATAGCCCACGTATCCCGGAGGTGCACCGATCAGCCTGCTCACGCTGTGGCGTTCCTGGTATTCGCTCATGTCGATCCGCACCATCGCGGCGTCATCGTTGAACAGGTAGTCAGCAAGCGCTTTGGAAAGCTCCGTCTTGCCCACACCGGTAGTTCCCATGAAAATGAACGAGCCGATCGGTCTTTTCGGATCCTGAAGTCCGGCCCTGCTTCTTCTGACGGCGTCACTCAATAAGCGGATAGCTTCCTCCTGGCCGGCGACGCGTTTGCTTAATTCGTCCTCGAGGTGGAGTAACTTTTCACGTTCGCTCTGCAGCATTTTGGAAACAGGGATGCCTGTCCATTTTGCAACAACTTCTGCAATGTCGTCACTGTCTACCTCCTCCTTCAGCAATGACCGTTCGCTCTGCACCTGCGCGCTCATCTTTTGCTGGTAATCATTGAGACGCTTTTCAGCTTCCGTAATCTTACCGTAGCGAATCTCGGCTACCTTGCCATAGTCACCTGACTTTTCTGCCTGTTCGGCTTCGAATTTCAGTCGATCAATGTTTTCCTTTTCCTTCTGAATGCCATGAACAATCTCCTTCTCGCTCTCCCATTTCGCTTTTAGAGAATTGCGCTGTTCGGTGAGCTCCGCGATATCCTTTGTGAGTATGGATTCTTTCTCTTTATCCTTTTCCCTCCTGATCGCCTCTCGCTCAATTTCAAGCTGCATGATCCTCCGGTTCAGCTCGTCGAGTTCCTCCGGAAGGGAATCCATTTCCAGGCGGAGTTTCGCGGCGGCCTCATCCATCAGGTCGATGGCCTTGTCCGGCAAGAAACGATCGGAGATATAACGGCTCGATAACTCGACGGCGGAAATCACCGCATCATCTTTGATCCTTACGCCGTGATGGAGTTCATATTTTTCTTTTATCCCGCGCAAGATGGAGATAGAATCTTCCATGCTCGGTTCATCCACCATGACAGACTGGAACCTGCGCTCCAGGGCTTTATCTTTCTCAATATATTTTTGATACTCTTTCAAGGTGGTGGCGCCGATCGCATGCAGTTCACCTCTGGCCAGCGCGGGCTTTAGCAGGTTGGCTGCGTCCATGGCGCCTTCTCCGCCACCGCCGGCACCGATCAGCGTATGGATCTCGTCAATAAAAAGAATGATCTGGCCTTCTGAATCCGTTACTTCTTTAATGACCGCCTTCAGGCGTTCTTCGAATTCACCCTTGTACTTGGCGCCTGCCACCAGCAGACCCATGTCAAGGGAAATGATCATTTTTGATTTGAGGTTTTCCGGAACATCGCCATCGACAATGCGTTGGGCCAGACCTTCAACAATGGCAGTTTTGCCAACGCCGGGTTCACCCAGCAGAATCGGATTGTTTTTCGTTCTACGCGACAGGATCTGCAATACTCTCCTGATCTCCTCATCCCGACCGATGACGGGATCGATCTTTCCTTTTTTGGCAAGGTCATTCAGGTTCTTGGAATACCGTTCGAGTGATTTATATTTCGCTTCAGCATTTTGATCGGTAACAGGCGTTCCGCCTCTCAATTCCTTGATTGCTTTGATAAGCCCTGCGCGTTCAAAGCCGGCGTCCTTCATCAGTGAAGAGACTTTGTCTTTGGTGTGAAGAATCGCCAGCAACAGGTGTTCAACGGCAATAAATTCATCTTTAAATTCCCGTAGCTCTTTCTCGGCCTGTTGAAGAACTGTATTGGTTGCCGAGGATAAGTAGGGCTGCTGCCCCGTTACTTTGGGATAGCTGTGCAGGGCCTCGTCAAGTTTCTTGTCGAGCATCGCCCGGTTCACATTTACCTTTTTGATGAGGTATGAAGCAACATTTTCATCTGTTTCCAGAATAGCTTTCAGGAGATGGCCTGGTTCAATTGCCTGATGATGGCTGGCAATGGCGATCTCAGCTGATTTCTGGATCGCTTCCTGCGATTTGATAGTGTACTTCTCGAAATTCATAATAATGCAGGTTATGTTCGTCCAATCAGCAACGCCAAGTACTGCCGCTGATTGGTCCTAAATTTTCGACTGATGTGCAAATAGCAATCCATCAAGTTTAATTACGGTTTCCATGAAACTTTGGCATTTAAATGATAGATTTATTTAGGAGTTCTAGTCAAATTGGCTTGTTATTATGTCAAAAAGATCGTCGCCTCCATCCATTCTGCTCCCGAAGGCCCACCTCATTGAAGTAGCGTGGGAAGTGTGCAACCAGGTGGGAGGAATTTACACTGTCATCCGTTCAAAAATTCCGGCGGTGATGAAGCATTGGTCCGGGCGTTATTGTTTGATCGGCCCGTATGTGGGGAAAAACATCAATGCGGAACTGGAATTTCTGGACGACGCTCAGGACATTTTCGGGCAAGCCGCCGGTATCCTGCGAAAGAAGGGATATCATATTCATTACGCCGAGTGGCTTGTTACCGGAAAGCCGAGGGTTGTGCTGATCAATCCGAATGTGATCGAAGACCAGGCGCTGCATGTGGTCAAATACTTATTGTGGAAAAACCACGGCATAAACGTGAACCCGGAGAACCCTTTGGTTAACCAGGTGATTGCCTTCGGCTATCTGACAAAACTTTTTTTTGATGAGTTGGTAAAACTTGCCGGCAGCGATCAGACGCTGATCGCGCACTTCCATGAGTGGATGGCAAGTCTTCCCATTCTGGACATGAAACGGGAAGGCATGCCCGTAAAAACTGTTTTTACAACCCATGCCACGCAGCTTGGACGGCACCTGGCGATAAACTCTCCTTTCTTCTACGCACACCTCCCGTTCTTTGACTGGCAGGAGGAGGCGAAGAAATTCGGCGTGGAGACAGAAGCTTCCATTGAGTTCCGCAGTGCCCAGGCCTGCGACTACTTTACCACCGTCAGCGAAGTTACAGCCCGGGAATGCAAGCACCTCCTGAAACGGAAACCCGATGCCGTTCTGCCGAATGGCTTGAACATCCATCGTTATGAAACAGACCAGGAGGTACATAACCTGCATACACAATATAAGGAGGGCATCCATCAGTTTGTAATGGCTCACTTTTTCAATTCCTATACTTTTGACCTTGATAAAACGATTTACTTCTTCACCTCGGGCCGGTTTGAATATAAAAACAAAGGCTTCGACCTCACGCTTGAAGCCCTCGTCCACTTAAATGAGCAATTAAAGAAAGAAGAGGCAGACGTAACGGTGGTGATGTTTTTTGTCAGTAAGCGCGACTTTCACAGCCTGATGCCCGAGGTCCTGCATTCGAAAGCAATGATGGAGGAGATCCGTCAGACGTGTGATGCGATTCTGCAACAGGTCGGCAAACATTTGTTCCAGGAGAGTACGATGAGGGAGGACCACCGCCTGCCGGACCTGAACGAGTTTGTTGATGAATACTGGAAGCTGCGCTATCGCAGAACCATTCAATCCTGGAAGACGGAGAAATTACCACCCGTGGTCACCCACAGGCTCGTTGAGGAGGAGAGCGATGAGATCCTGCATTTTCTGAAAGCGAGGAACCTGTTAAATGCTCCGACTGATAAGGTCAAGGTTGTCTACCATCCGGATTTTATATCCTTCACCAATCCATTGTTTGGAATGGAGTATCTTCAGTTCGTGCGGGGTTGTCATCTGGGAATCTTCCCGAGCTACTATGAACCCTGGGGCTATACGCCGCTGGAATGTATGGCGAGCGGCATTCCCTCAGTGACCAGCGATCTTTCAGGGTTTGGAGATTACCTGCTACGGCATATGCCGGATCATGAAAAGAATGGTATGTATGTGGTGGAACGGGGTAAACGGACCTTTGACTGGAGTGCCCGGCAGCTTGCCTCCTTCCTGTACCGGTTTCTCATGCAAACCAGAAGGGAGCGGATCCTTCAGCGCAATTATGTGGAGAATTATTCAGCCGCCTTTGACTGGGAAAATCTTTTGCAGCATTATCACGCCGTATACCAACGCGCCGCCCAGGAAGCGTCCGCACAGTCTGTTCAAGTGAATCATGAGCCGCAGGATAAAACCTCAAAGGTGCAGCCTTAAGTCTTTTTCTTCAGGTTGCACCCCACGGGCCGCACTTCGGGAGTTTCAATTTTTTGGTTGGTCAGCATGATGTCAATTGCATCGCGTAGATAATGATGCCTCACATCGGCTTCGACCTGCGCGTTGTCATCGATCGCTCCGCGGTAGACCACCGAGAACCTGCCGTTGTCATTCTTTAACAAAAGAACTTCCGGGCTCTTGCGCACATTCAGGTCGGTCATCAGCTTTTGATCTTTATCGGCGAGATACGGTACCTTCAGATTCAGCTGACGGGCCTTCTCCGCCATCTTTTCCGCCGTTTCATTGGGTTCGGTATGCGCATTGACCAGGATCACCGGCACACGGTCCTGATAAGATTGCGCGAGCTGCGTTATCCGGTTGCGGTAGTATTCGTCATAAGGACACGAATTGCTGGTAAAGATCAGCACCATTCCCTGACAGGAAGGATACGTGTCAAGTGAGATGGTTTGGTTGTTCAACACATTCACCAGTTGAAAGTTTTGAACTGTCTGCGCCTCAGTATCCGCGAAGGTTCCGGCCAGCATAAGCAGGGACAGCAATGTTTTTCTCATTTTTTTAATCATTTGGATCGTGAACTGCACCGGTTCTGCCGTGGTGGCGGCACCCGCTTCAGCGAGCTGCCAGGGTGAATTGAACCGGTCATATATCGTTCAGCTGGAAACGACCACCACAAAATTATCGGTTACAATATACTCTAAAGGTATGGTCGTTTGGGTATTATTGGCAAGAATCCGGCCAATTAAATGGCCCCTGTCCTCCAGCGAAAAAGGGGTTATCAGCAGGTTTTTTGAAAAAGTCAGGTCTTTTTTGCCGTGTATCTTTGTCAATGCCTCCTTGGCGCACCAATAGATACAATGCTTAACAATATTTTCGGCCGCGTTGGTCAACTCATCGGCTGCCAGCACACGGGGGCCTATGCGCAACATTTTTGTTTTTGGCTGTTCGAGATCGATCCCCACATTTTTGTGGCGATGCAGGATCGCTGCCACGTAAGGATAAGAATGACTGAGTGAAATTTTCATGTCTGACCGGGCGAGGAAAGGTTTGCCGTATTCGTCTTTCGTCAGGCCCTGATAAGCCTGATCCCAATGGGTTAACAAAGTCTTGACAAGCACCCGCACGGCCAGGAACTCCAGCCGCTTTAATCCATTCGTGACATGCTCCGGCGTTCTTTCCATAGGAACCGCTGCGGCCAGCACATCTTCCTCCTCCGTGATTTTCCAATATCCCCATATGGCATCGGTACCTTCATAAATCCGTTCGACAGGCATTTATGCGAAATTTTTGTGGTTGGAATAAGGGGGCGCAAAAATACTTTTCATGGTCTTATGCCTGAATCCTAAATTGCAGTCATTTATAAATTGGCTGAAAGGTAAAACTTTCAAACATAAAAACGGATGACCCAGATACAAATCAAGAGACTGCATTCACTGAAAGGACACCGCGATGCTGTTTATACCCTGCAATCCGCTGGAGACGGTCCGGATTTCTTTTCGGGTGCGGGAGACGGTATGGTGGTCCGTTGGAGTCTGGAAGATCCGGAAAATGGCGACTTGATTGCAAAGCTTCCCAATTCAGTTTACGCGCTGCAATATGTGAAGGAGGCCGATACACTCATCGCAGGACATAACTACGAAGGGATTCACGTACTGGACTGGAAGAATAAAAAGGAACTGGGGTCGTTGAAGCTTACCGACGCGGCGATCTTTGACATTCAGATGCTGGGTGACAAGGTATTGGTTGCAGCGGGTGATGGCGCCGTGAATCTTGTTGACTGGAAAACACTCACAATTTTCAAACGGGTTTCGGCCAGTGAAAAAAGCGCACGAACAATCGCAGTTCATCCATCGAAGGGAGAGATCGCCGTCGGATTCAGTGATCACTACATCCGGATCTTCGATGAATCGCTGGCGTTGAAACACGAATGGCAGGCGCATCAGAATTCCGTTTTCACCTTGCGGTATACCCCGGACGGGGAAACCCTCCTCAGTGGTTCGCGTGATGCCCGGTTAAAGGCCTGGGCCGTGCATCGCCAGTATGAAAAGGCAGCGGAAGTTGTTGCCCATCTGTATGCAATTAATCATATCGAGTTTAGCCCGGATGGCAAACATTTTGTAACTTGTAGCATGGATAAATCCATCAAGGTTTGGGACGCAAGCGCCTTAAAGTTGTTAAAGGTTATTGATAAGGCCAGACATGCGGGGCATGGCACTTCAGTCAACAAATTACGATGGACGAACTACAACAATCAATTACTCAGTGCCAGCGATGACCGGTCGATCTCCGTCTGGCAAATTATTTTTTAAACTACATAATCATGAGGATCACACCACTTGAGATACGGCAAAAGACCTTTGAGAAAAATTTCAGGGGCTATGAAAAGGAAGAGGTTCATGCTTTTCTGATAACGCTTTCACAGGAATGGGAGCGGATTGTAGATGAGAACAAGGAGCTGAAATTTAAATTTGAATCTACCGAGCGCGAAATTCAGAAGCTCAGGGAAGTTGAAAGTTCTTTATACAAAACATTAAAAACCGCGGAAGATACGGGCGCAAGCGTTATCGAGCAGGCGCGCAAGGCGGCGGAATTGCACTTGCGTGAGTCGCAGTTCAAAGCCGACCAGTTATTGAATGAAGCGAAAACCAGGGCCAGGGATACCATCGAGGAATCAGAGGTACGCGCCAAACAGATTGTGGCGGATATGGAAGACCGGCTGAAGGCGCTTGTAGACGAATACAAAAAACTTGAATCCACCCGCGAGGATATGATCAGTGAATTGAGAAGGCTGGCCTCCGAGGTGATGGATAAAGTTGAAAGGTCGAAGCAACATGCCAAGGGTTTTGATCCTGACAAACATCTTTCAGTGGTCAGAATGGAGGCGAAAAAGATCGCTTTTCCCAACGTTGATTATGAAAGACCTTCACCCAAAGAAGAGATTCATGATAAACATGAGGAGGTGATCGAAGAACCCACATCACCAGGGGAGCCTGCCAGGAAACCCCAAAAATCTTTTTTCGACGAAATAGGATAAGACTCCTGCGAACAAAATTGCCCCTCACTCATTTCAATCACCTACACCCTGCAGCCAATGATGGGAAGAATATGCCTTGAAGGCCTGGAGTTCCACGCATTCCATGGCGTGTATCCCCATGAGCGCGAATCCGGGAACTGGTTCGAGACCGATATCACGGTCGACACCAACATCCTGGAAGGCACGATCGGCGATGATCTCGCCAATACAGTAAACTATGAAACGCTGTATCAGATCATCAGGGAGGAGATGGAGAAGCCTTCGAAGCTGCTGGAAACGGTCGCTGAAGGTATCGTGAAACGTATATTAGATGAGCTGCCGGAAGTCCTGCAGGTGGAGATCAAGATCGCCAAACTGAATCCACCCATTGGTGGAAAATGTAAGAAGGCTTCGATCGCGCTTGTAAAAAAACGGTAGACCTACTGGTTTTGCCGGACCGTGTCCTTGAACAAAAAGCCCCGGCCCTCACCATCGTCAACAAAATCCACCTCCTTGCCGATCAGGTACATCGTATGTTTTTTGTCCACGTGGACCGTGATCCCGTCGATCACATAGGTGAGGTCAGTATCTTTCTGTTTATCAAAGCCGATCATCAGCGCCATTCCGCCACAACCACCGCCCTTTATTCCGACCCTCAGACCGTAATCCGGGGGGATACCCTTGGTCTTTATGATCTGATGAATCTCTTCGCAGGCACGGGCGGAAATCGTTATGGGACGAATGTTGTCAAACATGTGCGTAATTGTGAGCGAAAATTATTTAATTTCAAAACACTTTTAGTGCTTAATAAATTCTATGGATGCTTTAATTGAATTCGGCAAAATACTCATTCCCGCCTCGGTTGTATTGTATGCAGCATTCCTGTTCGTACGGTCCTTTATCCAGAAGGATATCGACCTGAAAAAGCTGGAGATCAGGGGCAGAAGCATTGAGACGGTGCTGCCGAATCGCCTTCACGCTTATGAGCGCATGACCTTGTTCCTGGAGCGGATGTCTCCACAGAACCTGCTCGTCAGGCTGAACACGGGCAGTATCCCTGCCAAGGACTTTCAGCAACATTTGCTTGCTGAAGTGCGCAATGAATACAATCATAATGTTTCGCAACAGGTCTATATCAGCGAGGAGGTATGGGAATTGATAAAGAACGCCAAGGAGGATCTCATCGTCAACATTAACGATGCGGCAAGTGAGGTTGGGGAGCAGGCTACAAGCCTGGATCTTTCAAAAAAGATCTTTGAAAAAACGATGGGAAAGACGGTTGATCCCCTTGCCCACGCCCTTAGTGAACTGAAACGGGAGATCCAGCGAATTTTTTAAGGTCGCTTCACGTTATATATTTTATAACCGTATGAACAAGTTTTTTACTTCAGCGCTGGGCCATGCTGCCTCTTTGGTCGGCAAACGCTCTCGTTTATTGGCCCTTTTGCCCCAGCTTGCCCTCAAATTGCGGGAGACAAACTGGAAGCGTGTCAATGCAAACTCGGCAAAAGAGAAATTTTTTGTTTTGGGAAGGCTGACCAGGGCGTACGCGCTTGGCCACTACCGGGAAATTCCATGGAAAACGTTTCTTCTGATCGTGGCGGCCATTGTCTACTTCGTCAACCCTTTGGATTTTGTTCCTGACATCCTGCCCTTGACAGGATTAACAGACGACTTTGCCATCCTGCTATGGGTCTATAATTCGGTGAGTAACGAAATCGACAAATTCTTAACCTGGGAAAAAAGCCAGGTAAAGGAAGCATGAAGACTGCCATCATTGCCGGTGCGACGGGTCTGGTTGGAAGTCAGCTCCTTGAAAGGCTTTCAGGAAGCGAACGATATGATCGTGTGATCGCCTTGACGCGCACGGCCCTTACGTTGGCAAATCCAAAGGTTCAAAACATTATCACCAATTTCCGGGACCTTCCTGCGGCGCTGTCGGGGGTCCGGCCGGATGATGTGTTTTGCTGTCTGGGGACGACCATGGCCAAAGCGGGTTCAAAGCAAAAATTCTACGAGGTTGATTATGAATACCCGCTTGTTTTGGCGAGGACAACGCTGGGCTTAGGGGCTAAGCAATTCTTGCTGGTATCCGCGCTGGGCGCCGACCAATCTTCTTCGGTATACTACAATAAAGTAAAGGGTGAAGTGGAAGATGCCATCCGCGCGCTTCATTTTCAGACAATCCATATTTTCAGGCCCTCGTTATTGTTGGGTCCCCGGAACGAAAAACGACCCGGCGAAGACGCAGCGAAAGCGCTCTATAAGGTTTTTGGTTTTATCATCCCTCAGAAATATAAGGCGATCCAGGCCAGTACCGTAGCAGAAGCGATGGGCGCCTTCGCATCGAAGGATCTGACGGGAACGTATATCCATGAATCACGACAGCTGCAGGAAGCTTGAAATTCAGATCAGTCGTGCGGCTCATGGGCAAGGTTTTTCATAGCGTGGCGCGTTACGTGAATCGTAGGGGTGCTGTGTTCAAATCTTAATTCTACCGGAAAGTATGATCAGTGTTATACAACGTGTATCCGAAGCCTCTGTCGTGATCAACAATGCCGTGCGGGGAAAGATCAGTGAGGGTCTCCTGGTACTGCTCGGAATAGAAGACGCGGACAACGATGAGGATATTGAGTGGCTTGCGAACAAGATCGTCAATCTGCGGATCTTCAACGACGGAACAGGTGTGATGAATGTCAGTGTAAAGGAGCATGGAGGTGAGGTTCTTCTGGTGAGTCAGTTCACCTTGCACGCCAGTGTCAGGAAGGGGAACCGTCCTTCTTACATCAAGGCATCAAAGCCTGACATCGCCATACCGTTGTATGAAAAGTTTATGGCGGCGCTATCTGCTGCGCTTGGCAAACCTGTTCAAACCGGCGAGTTCGGAGCAGACATGAAGGTGTCGCTTTTGAACGATGGCCCCGTTACCATTATCGTAGATACCAAAAACAAGGTGTGATGAGATTATTCCCCCTGGCCCTTTTCATTGGTGTGCTGATGACCACTCCTGTATGGGGTCAGTATAAATATGGACTCATCCCTGCAGATTATAATTACTATGTAAAAAGTCTGAAAGAACATCCTGAAAAGGAACTGGTCGATCTCGGGAAATATATTCCCGGGATTGTATTGGATATCCGTTACGCCACCACCAACAACTTTACAGGGGAGCGCATCTACGATCAGGCGAAAGCATACGCGCGGAAACCGGTCGCGGAGTCTCTGATAAAAATCCAGGAGGAATTGAAATTACAGGGACTTGGGGTAAAGATCTTTGACGCCTATCGCCCTTACAGGGCAACCGTGAAGTTTTATGAGGTTTATGGTGACACTACTTACGTAGCGTCGCCTTTCCGGGGTTCGCGCCATAACCGTGGATGTGCGTTGGATCTTACCTTGATCGATCTGAAGAGTGGCAAGGAACTGAGGATGCCCACGGAGTATGATTCTTTCAGCCGTCAGGCGTGGCCCTCGACTCCTGTGGCCGATGCGGAGGTCCGCAAGAACCGCCACTTACTGATCACGATCATGGAAAAACATGGGTTCAGGGTAAATTCGTCAGAATGGTGGCATTATGATTTCCGCGGGTGGAAGAATTTTGAAGTGCTCGATATCGATTTCGCTGCATTGGAGTAGGCAAGGAAGATACTATTTTCTTAGTTCCTGGATGCGCCGTTTTAAGCAAAACGCATGTTTGCACTCACACCACCATCTCCTGTATATTAGGTGACACAAAAAGATACTTATGAAACCGCGCTTACCAATCAGGTTTTTTGAAATACCGTGCTTCATGCTCTTTGTCGTTATTACCGGGTTCTTTTATAGGTGTGGTACTGTCCAGGACACTGCGGCACTGCAGGAGAACATTATTCTAAGAGAGAATCACAATGAAGGCACCAGTGACTGGCTGATCGAAGTTCCTGAAAAGCGATGTCCCCTGCCAGACCATCAATGGTGCAGGAGACCACAGATCGAGGGATATTGTTCCAATACAAGTTACGCAGCAGGGGATTCCCTGAAGATTTTTGTGAGCACCAATCCGGCCTCGCCCTATACGCTTGACCTCTACCGGATGGGATATTACGGCGGAAAGGGTGGAAGGTTAATGAAGTCGGTAGGTGAACTTCAGGGCAGACCGCAACATGTGCCAGGTGCAGGAAAAGATAACCTTATCGAGTGCGACTGGGACGTTGCCTATAGCATGGTCATTCCTGATGACTGGGTAAGTGGTGTTTATATCGGAAAGCTTACTGCTCTGCAAGACAGCAGCCAGTCATATGTCGTGTTTATAGTAAAGGACACAAGGAATGCTTCTGTCACCTTCCAGTGTTCCGACCTGACGTGGCAGGCCTATAACCGTTTTCCGTACTGGCATTCCATGTACGATGAGGGTCAGAATCCGTGGGCGAATACGGACGGGGCGCGCATCAGTTTTGACCGTCCCTATAATCTTTATGTAAACAATCTGCCTTCGGAATTTAATCCGCTGTCGAACGGCGCAGGAGAATTTTTTCTCTGGGAGTTTCCGCTTGCTTTCTGGCTGGAACGCGAGGGGTATGACGTGACGTATATTTCCAACACGGATACACACAGTGATGCGGATGGGTTGCTTCGCACAAAAGTATTTCTTTCAGTAGGACACGATGAATACTGGACGCATCAAATGTTCCAGAACGTCATGAGGGCGCGTGATGAAGGTGTCAGCCTCATGTTCCTCGGAGGCAACTCGGTTGACGGAACTGTGTATCTCGATTCTTCATCTGATAACCGATCCAACCGGATTACTGGCAGGCTGCCGGAAAGGGATTTTAAGAATGAAGAAGCGCTGATGGGAAATACCTCGTACGGGGTAGGCTATGCGGATGTCGCGATCAAGAATGCCGGCCACTGGGTGTTTGACGGTACCGGGATAAAAGAAAATGATACAATACAAGATCTTGTAGGTTGGGAGTACCATGGATATCCGTTGAAAAAGGACTCCACCTTGCGCGTGTTGGGACTGGGAAAAATAGAGCCAAATAAACATGGCGATCCGGAAGCACCCGATCATGCGATGGTGATCTACACCGCAGCCAAAGGAAACTTTGTATTCAACGCGGGTACATGTTTCTGGAGCCTTCCCCTTTCATCTCCACCGGGATATCAGAATCCGGTCAATGATCAGGGAGCGCTCGGGAAACAGATAATCGATTTCACAAACGAAGATCCGCGCATTCAGGGCATCACCCGAAATTTGCTGAACCGGGCTATCGGCAGGAACCGTCAATAGGTTTGAAAGGTCAGACGGGTTGGCGTCGAAATTATTCGGGATTTACAGACGATACATATCATACTAACTTGGAATCATGACAATTCAGGAGGCGCAAAAGCAGGTCGATCAGTGGATCACAACCACGGGCGTACGTTATTTTAATGAGTTGACAAACATGGCCATCCTCACTGAAGAAGTAGGTGAGGTGGCACGGATCATCGCGCGGAGATATGGCGAGCAATCAGAAAAAGAATCGGATAAGGCTCATGACCTTGGCGATGAACTCGCGGATGTCCTGTGGGTGGTGATGTGCCTTGCCAACCAGACAGGTATTGATCTCACCGACGCGTTTAGAAAGAACCTCGAAAAGAAGAACGTGCGGGACAAAGACAGGCACAGGGCAAATGAGAAATTGCGGTAGTGCGTGGCAGGTTACTCACGATGTGCGATTGACGTTATAAAGTCCATTATTTGCGCTAAAAAACCCTTGTTGGGTTTCTTCGCGATCAATGATTTTATATTTTTAGGTACCGCATATTGTGCGGCATACAACCTCACCTATGGCCGGACCACAAGAACGCTACCTTGCCCTCGATGTATTCAGGGGAATGACCATCTGTTTTATGATCATTGTCAACTGCCCGGGCAGCTGGGACTACGTGTACGGACCTTTACTTCATGCCCCATGGCACGGATTTACGCCTACTGACCTGGTATTTCCTTCCTTTCTTTTTGCCGTCGGTAATGCGATGGCTTTTGTGATGCACAAATATGAAAATCAGCCGGATTCCGTTTTCTGGAGCAAGATCCTGAAGCGCACGTTCATTATTTTTCTGATCGGTTTTTTGCTGTACTGGTTCCCCTTTTTCCGGGAAGCGGAAGGTGGTGGACTGGAGTTGAAACCGCTGTCTGAGACACGGATCCCCGGCGTCTTGCAACGCATCGCCTTGTGTTACTTCTTCGCTTCCATCATCCTCCACTACGGTTCCAGGAAATTCGCTGTCTGGTTCAGTGTCCTTGCCTTATTCGGTTACTGGATCATATCGTATGCTTTTGGAGATCCTTCCGATCCCTATAGCCTAAGCGGGAATGCAGGTTTGAAACTTGACCTGCTCCTGTTCGGTGACAAACATCTTTATCACGGTGAGGGTATTGCCTTTGACCCGGAAGGTCTGCTGAGCACGCTGCCTTCGATCGTCAATGTTATCGCCGGATTCTTTGCGGGCGATTTTATCAGGAGGAATGGGAATTCCTATGAGACAATAGCCAAGCTGATGATCGCAGGGTCGCTGTTAATGCTGGGTGGTTTTATCTGGGATCTGGCATTCCCCATCAACAAAAAGATCTGGACAAGTTCCTTTGTTATGCTTACCGTAGGGCTTGACCTGCTGATCATCTCCGTATTGATTTACACGATAGAGATCTACAAGAAGCAGAAATGGACTTATTTCTTTGTTGTTTTCGGAAGGAATCCGCTTTTCATTTACATTATGGCCGATATCCTGATTACTGTCATGGCGATGATCACCTTCGCTGACACCAATTTACAACGGTGGATATATGCGGATGTGTTCGGCAGTCTTGCAGGGCCCTACCTTGCGTCCTTCCTGTTTGCCGTATTCTTTATGCTCCTGAACTGGACCGTGGGCTATATCCTGGACAAGAAAAAGATATACATCAAGGTGTGACCGCCGTGATCACATTTCCGGTGATGGCGGGCACTATATCGTACATATCTTCCGTCAGGCAAAACTCGATGTCCTTATAGATATTGAGTCTTTCAAGGCGCTTAATGTGGCTGGAGTCCTTGAGATATTCCTTCAGATCGGGCCGCGCCTGCTGGTATAACCGTTGGGCCATGATGGGCGCGTCACAGGCCGATTCAAAATCATTTTTCAGGTTTTCGACCAATGCTCCCGCGTAAATGGTGTCTTCAAGATTAACTTTACCCTTCCACCCCGAGCATACAATAAGAATATCGGTAGGTACCTCGCGCAGGTATTTAACGACGGCGGAAAGATTCAGGAAGGAACCGATAATGATATTCTTTGCTCCAATGGATTTGGCGATGGCCTGCGTTCCATTCGTGGTGGTGAAAGCAATCTTTTTTCCGGTGAGTTTCGGATCCATATATTCGAAAGGGGAGTTACCCAGATCGAATCCATCAACTTTCTTTCCATCTCTTTCACCCGCTGTGAGATAGCCATCAGCCTTCAGGGCCAGGCATTCCGGAAGTTTTGCAAAGGGCGTGATGCTGTGTATGGCATGGGCAAAGGCTGTTGTCATACAGGAAGTGGCCCTTAAAATATCAACTACGACTACCGTCAGATCCTGGACCTTGTACAAATGCATAAGGTCAGGGGAGAGACAAACGTCTATGGTTCGCTTCATGAAATCCGCTTACGATTGAGAAATAAAAGGAGTCTTCTGGACGGTGGCCTTCAGGCTTTTTCCCCTTACGTCGATGAAGATCTCGCTTCCGGGCGCGCTGGATTGGGCAGACACATATCCGAGACCAATACCTACTCCCAGGACAGGTGATATCGTTCCCGATGTTACCTTTCCAATCACATTGCCGGATGCATCCTTGATGGAATAATCATGGCGGGGGATGCCTTTGTCGATCATTTTGAAACCGACAAGTTTTCGTTTTACCCCTTCTTCTTTTTGCTTTTTGAGGTTGGCGGAATTGGTAAACTCTTTTGTGAATTTTGTGATCCAACCCAGCCCTCCTTCCAGGGGAGAGGTTGTATCATCAATATCGTTTCCGTACAGGCAGAAGCCCATTTCCAGTCTGAGTGTATCTCTGGCCCCAAGGCCAATGGGCTTCATGTCGAATTCCTTTCCGGCTTCGAAAAGTGCGCTCCACACTTTTTCAGCGTGAACTTTGGGAATGTACAATTCAAACCCACCTGCACCGGTGTAGCCGGTATTGGAAATAATGACCTGGTCCACGCCGGCAAGTTTTCCGATGGCGAAATGGTAATATTTGATAGCCTCGAGGTCTGTGTCTGTGAGTTTCTTAAGAACCGTGATGGCCTTCGGTCCCTGTACTGCGAAAAGGCAAGTGTCGTCGGAGATATTTTGCATCTCCGCGCCTTTTGTATTGAAGCGGCTAAACCAGTTCCAGTCTTTTTCAATATTAGAGGCATTGACTACGATGAGGTAATCATGATCGCGGACTTTATAGATGATGAGATCATCCACTATCCCGCCCTTGTCATTCGGAAGGCAAGAGTACTGGGCCTGGCCGTCGGCCAATTTGGATGCATCATTGGAAGTCACACGCTGGATCAGGTCGAGCGCATGCGGGCCCTTAATGGTAAATTCGCCCATGTGGGAGACATCAAAAACGCCAACCCCGTTTCTGACGGTCATATGTTCCTCAATATCCGAGGAGTAGCGGACAGGCATATTGTACCCTGCAAAAGGTACCATCTTGCCGCCAAGTTTAACATGCAGATCATTCAGGGGTATGCGTTTGACTTCTTCCATAGGGCATTCCAGATGGCCACAAAGGTAAAATAATTTTTTTAAGTCAGCAGGAGCGGCAAAGGGTCAGACTGAGGATTAATAAGGGGCATAAAAAGGGCTATTGCCCAAGAAGGCTGAATTACAATTCAGCAATGTGGTTTACGCCCAGGCCGGGATCTTATTTGGCGGTTTCGAGCGCCCGTAGAATATCTTCTTTTACTTTTCTTACTTTCGTCAGCTCCGCTTCAAGATAGGCTTTGGCCGTATCTTCTCCGGCACTGTCGGGTAGCGGATTGAATTGTCGCATCCAGACCATCATGCCTTCGCTGGCGGCGTCTATCTGCGCTATTTTTGCATTTATTTCTTCTTTCTGCTTGTCGTCCGGCGCCGCTGAAAGCCGGCTTTTCAAAGCTGCCTTTGCCTTGTACAGATCATTCATCTTCGGCATGACTTCATCATGTACTTCCATGACCTGATCATACAGTTTCTTGTTCGGGCTGTTTTCGCTTTTGGTGTGGCCGTCATGATTGTGGTCTCCCGATTTTTCCTGACAGGCAGTAAAGGTGAGCAGGCTACAGAAAAATAAAAGACTGATGCTATGGTTCATGGTCACGAAGTTGAAAGCGAGAAACTTCATGCGATCAACGTTAGTCCGGAGATTGAATGAAGTGTTAAGCGACCTATTTTGTAAATACCGGTATCTGTCCGACCAGGGCAATCAGGTCTTCATTTTCAACCTTCTTTTTCTCGTCAGCGACGATCAGGAAGTGGTGGTAGATCTGGTCGAGTTCAGCCTTGTTGGGTTGGTATCCCAGCAATTCAAGTCTGTGTTTCAACGCTGCGCGCCCGCTGCGTGCGGTCAGTACGATGGAAGAACAGGGTACTCCCACATCGTCAGGATTGATGATTTCGTAGTTCTCGGAATTTTTGAGGAACCCATCCTGGTGGATGCCTGAAGAGTGTGCGAAAGCATTTGCGCCGACGATCGCCTTGTTCGGCTGCACAGGCATGCGCATCATTTCGGAAACCATTTTGCTGATGGCGTAAATCTTCTCGGATTTGATGTTCGTATGGAGATCAAGGTCTTTGTGCGTCTTGATGATCATGGCAATTTCCTCAAGAGAGGTATTGCCAGCTCTTTCACCGATTCCATTGATAGTGACTTCGGCCTGTCTGGCGCCGTTGATCAGTCCGGAGATGGTATTGGCAGTTGCAAGACCGAGGTCATTGTGACAATGCACGGAAATGGTTGCCTTATGAATGTTCTTCACATTTTCGAAAAGATAAAGGATCCTTTTGCCGTACAGGTGGGGCAAACAATAGCCGGTAGTATCCGGAATATTGACCACATCGGCGCCGGCTTCGATCACAGCTTCTACCATTTGCGCGAGGAATACCAGGTCTGCGCGGCCTGCATCTTCGGCAAAGAACTCCACTTCGACGCCTTTTTCTTTAGCGTACTTGACCGCCCACACACCTTGTTCAAGCACCTGCTCGCGTGTGGAATTGAATTTATGTTTGATATGGATATCAGAAGAGCCAATACCTGTGTGAATGCGGCCGCGTTTCGCATAACGCAGCGCTTCGGCAGCAACATCTATGTCATCTTTCTTCGACCGCGTAAGGGCGCAGACTTTTATGTCCTTCACGGCCTTTGAAATTTCGATCACCGAAAGGAAATCTCCCGGGCTTGAGATCGGAAAACCCGCTTCAATAACATCTACACCCAGCGCTTCGAGTTCCCTGGCGATCACCACCTTTTCATCAGTCGATAGCTGGCAGCCCGGCACTTGTTCTCCATCGCGCAATGTAGTGTCGAAGATTTCAATTTTGTGGCTCATGATATTGTTATTTGATTATCAGGTTCAATTGTTTATCAAAATGTTGGCGACCATTCGCACCTGGTTACAGATGACATTACCCATCACCTCTGTGCCAAGGATCTTTTCATGCGGCGTATTCGCATCTGCGATGTCTCGTGTGCGGTATCCTTCCTGCAGCGTTCTTTCGACAGCCTTGATGATGGTACCTGCTTCTTCTTTGAATCCAAAAGAAATATCCAGCATCAGCGCGGCGGATAGAATAGACGCCAACGGATTGGCGATACCTTTTCCGGTGATGTCATGCGCACTTCCATGAATGGGCTCGTATAAGCCTACGGTGTCGCCCACTGAAGCCGATGCAAGCATGCCCATGGAACCCGCGATCTGCGAGGCTTCGTCGGTGAGAATATCGCCGAAAAGATTTCCCGTGACCACCACATCGAAACTTCTCGGGTTCTGAATGAGTTTCATCGCGGCGGCATCCACGAACATATGTTCTACTTCAACGCCGGGATATTGCTTCGCTACTTCCTGAACTACCGATCGCCAAAGGCGCGAGCTTTCAAGCACATTCGCTTTGTCTACGGAAGTGACTTTGTTTCGGCGGGTCTGCGCTGCCTGGAAGGCTTTGTGCGCAATGCGCTCTACTTCGTATCTTGAGTAGATCATGGTGTCGTATGCTGTATCGCGTCCATTCTTGTAACCGCGTTCGCCGAAGTAAACGTCTCCGGTCAGTTCGCGAAAGAAAAGAATATCGGCGCCTTTCAGGATCTCGGGCTTGATGCTGGAGGCTCCAAGCAACTCATCAAACAATTTGATAGGCCTCAGGTTGGCGTAAAGGCCAAGCTCCTTGCGCATTTTCAGCAATCCCTGCTCAGGTCTCACGGGCAAAGAAGGATCGTTGTCGTATTTCGGATGCCCCACGGCGCCAAACAAAATGGCGTCTGTATTTTTCAGTTTGGCAAGCGTTTCATCGGGAAGGGGATTCCCGGTAGCTTCAATGGCTTCGTGGCCGATGAGTGCGTAGTCAAAAACAAATTCATGGCCGAAGCATTCTGCAACCTGCTCCAGCACTTTCTTTCCGCAGGCTGTCACTTCTTTGCCGATTCCGTCGCCCGGAAGGATGGTGATTCTTTTCTTCATTGTTGTACTAGTGGGTCAGTTCAAATTGTTTAATCTCGTTCCTCAGGTTCAGCAGATAGTCAATATCATCATAGCCGTTCATGAGACAGGTCTTCTTATAGGGATTGATATCAAAGCTTTCGGAGCTGCCATCTTCAAGGATAACTTTTTGCTGTTCGAGATTAACCGTGATGATCGTCGATGCATTTTTGTGGATGGTCTCGAAGATCTTTTTCAAAAATGTGTCGGTGACCTGAACAGGCAACAGCGCGTTATTCAGGGCGTTGTTTTTGAAGATGTCCGCGAAGAAGCTGGAGATCACAACACGGAAACCGCCGTCAGCGATCGCCCAGGCAGCGTGCTCCCGGCTGCTGCCGCATCCGAAATTCTTTCCGGCGACGAGGATCTTTCCGGAATACGTTTTGTCATTTAACACAAAATCCTTTGGCTTGCCTTCGCCATCATACCGCCAGTCGCGAAAGAGGTTTTCTCCGAAACCTTCGCGTGTTGTTGCTTTCAAAAAACGTGCAGGAATGATCTGGTCGGTATCAATATTTTCAATGGGCAGCGGAACTGCCGTACTTTTTAGCGTGATGAATTTCTCTTTGCTCATGGCTTTAAATCGTCAAACGTATTATTCATTGGTCATTTCGAACTCGCGAACATCCGTAACCCTGCCGGTGATAGCGGCCGCAGCCGCGCTCAGCGGGCTTGCAAGGAAAGTGCGGGACTTGGGGCCCTGGCGTCCCTCAAAGTTTCTGTTCGAGGTGGAGATACAATATTTGCCAGCGGGAATTTTATCTTCATTCATGGCCAGGCATGCGGAACAGCCTGGTTCGCGTAGTTCAAAACCAGCTGCTTCAAATATTTTGTCCAGGCCTTCTTTGCGCGCTTGTTGCTCAACCTGTTTTGATCCAGGCACGACCCACACTTCAACATTGGGTGCCTTCTTTTTTCCCTTGACCATTTGTGCTACCAGTCGCAGATCTTCAATACGTGCATTGGTACAGCTTCCGATGAAGACATAATCGACGGATTTTCCCAGCAATTGGCTTCCGGGTTCGAGACCCATATATTCCAGCGATTTTGAAAAGGATGTTTGCTCGCTGATGTCTTTTAGTTCGGAAACGGTAGGGATACGGTCAGTCACCTTGATGCCCATGCCCGGGTTGGTTCCATAAGTGATCATGGGACCGATATCCGCGGCATCGAATTTCAGCACCTGATCGAATTCTGCATTTGCGTCAGATTGAAGATGTCTCCATTGTTCCACCAGCCGGTCGAACTGTTCTCCCTTCGGAGCGAACTCGCGGCCTTTGATATAGTTGAAGGTTGTTTCATCCGGAGCGATCAGTCCACCGCGCGCCCCCATTTCAATACTCATGTTGCATATCGTCATCCGCGCTTCCATGGAAAGGTTGCGGATGGTATCGCCCGCATATTCCACGAAATAGCCGGTTGCCCCGCTGGCGGAAATCTTTGCGATGATGTAGAGGATAATATCTTTTGCCAATACGCCCCTGGACAGCTTCCCGTTCACTTCGATCTTCATGCGCTTGGGTTTGTACTGCAATACGCATTGGGTCGCCAGCACCTGTTCAACTTCGCTGGTGCCGATTCCAAAGGCAATGTTCCCAAACGCACCATGGGTGGAGGTGTGGCTATCGCCGCAGACAATGGTCATTCCAGGCAGGGTGAGGCCGAGTTCGGGACCTATGATATGCACAATGCCCTGGAAGGGATGGCCCAGGTCATACAGGTTGATCCCGAATTCTGCGCAATTCTTCTTGAGGGTTTCCACCTGGTGACGTGAAAGGGCTTCGCGGATGGGAAGGTGCTGATCTTTCGTAGGAACGTTGTGGTCTGCAGTTGCAGTGGTACGTGCCGTATTAAAAACCTTTACACTTCTTTTGCGGAGGCCATCAAAAGCCTGGGGGCTTGTTACCTCATGAATAAAATGTCTGTCGATGTACACGACATCAGGGTGTCCTTCGCTGTGTTTTACGACGTGGGCATCCCAGATTTTGTCGAACAATGTTTTGGCTGAGTGACTCATTTCTCCTCGATTGCTAATTGCTTTACAACTGTTAGTTTGGATCGTTTACTTTGAAACGAAACCGCCCCTTCCGGAAGTTTCCGGAAGGGGCGGGAAGTATTTTATTGATACTACAACGTTTGCTTAAAGTAAATTCTTGTTGTGGTTTTCTAAACTACGAATATGCCAAAAATCCCCTCGTGCGACAAAGAAAAACCGGAAAAAATTTATCACTAACGATCATTAGCAGGGCGAATTCAAGTTTAAGGTTTAAGATTTAAGGTTCAAGATTCAAGATTCAAGATTCCAGATTCAAGATTTAAGATTCGTGGGATTTCGAAGGCTAGTGTTCAATTCAAGAATTTAAATTTCAAATTATGCCCAATTCCTAATCCTACTTTGTCACGTTTGAATTTTTATGTCGGATGCGGCAATTCACTTCGATCAGGCTTGCCTCCGTTTGCCCGATAGTGCGGACGTGGAAAGGACTTTCCTGGGGCAAACTGTTTACGCTCTCCATTTAACCCTGGGTTGAAACCCAGGGCTAATCAAATTGAACCCCTTCAGGGTTTTGATAATCGGATAACATGACAGAGTAGGACTA
>JBARAD010000186.1:0-4620 GCA_049791675.1 Chryseosolibacter sp. | reverse complement strand
GACGTGCACAATGATTTTATTACCCTCACCGACCGGGGCTGTAGCGTCGCCCTTGATATATCTTATTTGCATCGTGCCAGGGATCGATGTAATGTAAACGAAGTTAACAAAAAAAATCAGTGATTTTATCCGATCAAGTACTCAGGGTGACATGGAAGTGCACGCCAGTAGAGGTGACCCGACCGGCGTGTCAACGCTATGAACGCGCGCTACAAGTTGAAGATCAATAAAAGGTCCCTTTGCATTTCGCGAAGGGACCTGTACTTACTGTGTATGATTATGCTGCTATCGCATGATGCGCATCAGGGGGATCACTTTCCGACCGTGGAAGCTGCTCCCTCCTGTAAGTACGCCAGAAGGTCCGCCATCTCCTGAGGACTCATGCTTCCTTCCAATCCTTCCATCATCAGCGAAGTCCCCAGCGAGCTGAACTTCTGAATGTCGGTCTTGTTGATCGTCACCATGTCTCCGCCCATTTTCCTGATGATGATATATTCGTCAGTTTCAGAATCAACGATACCCATATGCACATCGCCGCCTTTGGTCTCCAACCTGTGGTTGATGTATTTGGTGTCGACGGCAGCATTCGGATCCAGAATATCATGGAGCAATGACTCCTTGCTCTTCCGGTTGATCTCGGTCAGCACCGGCCCAACGCTCTTACCTTCCGATCCATACATGTGGCAATGTCCGCAAATGTTGGTGAATACTTTCTTGCCGTTCGCGGAAGAACCTGTCAGGCTTAAAGCGTCCCGCATTTTGTCGATGGCTTCTTTCCTGTTTACGACACCTGCGTCGGAAAATAACGCCTGTGCCCTGCGCTTGGTGTTCTCATCGTCAGTCCAGCGCAACAAAGTTCTTCTGCGCTCAAGGTCGAAGTTCATTTCGCCGATGTTGATAATTCCTTTCTCCAGGCCGGTCAGCAACGCGTCGTGATGCATCTTGCGGTACAACAGCACGTCACCGGCGAATCTTCTGATCTGCGGTCCCAGGTCGGGCCATTTCTCAACCAGGCGTTTGCCGATAACAGGATCCTGCACTGCGGCCAACTGTTGAAGGGCGGCTTCCTGTATCTTCAGCGGCTCGGTATTGTTCAGGCAGGCAAAAAGCACTTCTGATTTTTCCTGATAGGGAAGCAGTGCAATCATTTCGAGATGATCGAGTCGCACACTGTCCGGTAGAGATTTATCCATGACTGATTTAACCGAAGTTCTGCTCACCTTCACAAATTCCGGCGATGCGGGAAGCTTCAGTGTATTGCGAAGTGAAGCTGATGCCGAAACAATACCCATGTTGCCGGATTGCTCCAGCATACGGATCGGTTGCACGAGTCCATTATTTCCTTTGGGAAGATTGTTGCCCGCGAGCTGACCGATCAGTCGCGCTTTCGTTTCAGTGCTCAGGTCCGACTTCGCAGTCGTCTCCAGTATCTGCTGAAGGCCGGGCAATGTCGTGCTGCTTACCCTTGCCAGAGATTGAAGCAAGGGTTCACTATTCTTACCTGATTCGGCGGCGACGCGTGCAAACAGGGCTGGCGCATCGTGTCTGGCCGCGAGTGTGATGGCTGCAACATTCCAGTCATCAGAAGACTTTTCAGCGGCATTCATCAGCGCCTTGAGGATTTCTTCCTTGTTTTTGTTGAAGGCCTCAGGAGATAGACGACTTGCCGACAATGCAGCCTGCATTCTCACGCGCTGGTCGCTGTCGTTGCAGAGGGCAAGACATTTCCGGACGAGTTGTTCGCTCGCATGCAGCCTGCTCTCAGCAATGACCAGTGCATTTTCCCTTATTCCTTCGGACTGGTCATCCAGTGCCTTCAGGAGTTGTGCTTCCGTCAACTTTCCTTTTGATTCAAGGATCCACATGGCATGCAAACGGGCAAGCGTCGCCTGGGACGATAATAATCCGGCAAGTTTCCCGAACTCTTCATCAGTCAGGGTCTGGTCCATCAGCAACTTGTGCGCCGTTACCCGCACCCACTGGTTTGCATCGGATAAACTGTTGATGCGTCCTTCTGCATTGTCGAATTTTGTTGCATCAAATTTTTCTGATTTCCGGCCGGAGCGTGTGATCTTGTACACCCGTCCCTGGTCTTTACCCGCGTTAAGGTCCATGTCTTTCTCCAGCTCATCAGGGATCCATTCCGGGTGCTCGATCACCTTTCTGTACATGTCCACGACATACATCGCGCCATCAGGTCCGACAGCCATGTTCACCGGACGAAACGCGCGGTCGGTGCTCGCAAGAAAATCGCGTTGTTCCAATGTTCTCGAGGCAGCAAATGCGGACCCGTTTGGTTTTATCTTGTCAACGTGTACCAGGTTCAGTACCACGTCCGTTACCCAGACCGTCTGGTCATATTCGGGACCAAAAGCGCCGCCTCCATAGTAGGTGATGCCACATCCGCCGGAAAAATATCCCGACTGCTCAGGGTGGTTCACGCGTGACTCCTGTTCGCCGATGGGATAGATGCGGCCAAGCCCGTCTTCTTCATGATCCGAAACGTTTACCAAGGCGTGATCCTTTGTTAGCCGGATACCTTCCATGTAACGACCCGGGAACACAAGTTGGGAAATATGGCGAAGATTGTGCGTCTCATACAATCGGCCGAACTCATCCGTGGCAAGGCCGAATCCCCCGGAAGATCGTCCGATGCGCTCCAGGATCTTTTCTTCCACCTTAAACCGTATATCCTGGCCCCGCATATCAATGGCGGTGGAATCATCACCCCACCAATATATCTTGCCTGAGTTGCCTCCGTTGGCGGCATAGATCCAGTTGTCAAGCCCATAGGTCAATCCGTTGTAATTATGTTGAAGGTTACCCGTTGAGAATCCGCCCATCAGCGTATCCACTGCGTCGACCTTGTAATCGCCGTTCGGATCCTTCACATGCAGAAGATAGGGAGGCGCCGCTACCAGAACTCCATCCCTGTAAGGGAGGATGGAGGTGGCCAGTTGGAGGTTTTCCGCAAAGACCTGGTGATCGTCGTAGACGCCGTCGTTATCATTATCTTTCAGGACAATGATCCTGCTCTGTTGTTCCCCGAAAGGATAGCCCGGCATCTCCAGCACCAGGGCGTCGCCCTTTTCATTGAACTCGAGGTCAACGGGATCCTTGATGAGGGGTTCGCTGGCGACCAGTTGCAGGTTGAAACCAGATTCGATTTCAAACCCCGCCGGAGCAGCTGGCTTTTCGTTGCATGACAGAACAAGACACGGAACGATCAGAAGTAAAAAACGCAAAATCAGACGATGCATTGTAGTAGAGTTTAGGATGCGTTAAGTTACAAAAGAGCGGCCTTCCGTACCAGAATTTACGCCAGCGGTAAAATACGGGTGTCTGTCAGGTTTTTAAAGTGCCGCGATCAGATTTAAGGTTTAAGATTTAAGATTTAAGATTTAAGATTTAAGATTTAAGATTCGTGGGAATTGGAAAGACTCACCCACCGCACATTCCGCCCATGTCCGGGCTCTGCCTAATTCCCAATGACCAATGACTGATTTACTGATGACTGATGACTGATTACTGATTACCGATTACTGATGACTGATTACTGATTACTGATGACTGATTTACTGATGACCAATCAGGACGCATAATAATGCGTCCCTACCACCCACCGCACATTCCGCCCATGTCCGGGCTCTGCCTAATGCCTAATTCCCAATGACCAATTTACTGATGACTGATTTACTGATTACTGATTACTGATTACTGATTTTGAACGTGCCTTTTCACCGTCAACCAACCAACTGAAAACTTCCGTTCTCTCTTAAAATATACAGTCCCAGTAAGAACAGCACAACGGGCGTTGCGATGTGTCCGTATTTTGAAATGGATCTTGCGAGGGCGGGGTGCTTCGTCAGATACCGGGCGAGCGATACGAGAACAAAAACCATGAGCAGGAACACGGCGATCATGATTGACTTTTCGGACGGAGTGAGCGCTGCGAACAGCGGGATATACGTACCGATATTATCACCGCCATTGGCCATGGTTACTGTCGCGACGGTGAGAAATCCTGTGGTCACAAAGGGCTGTTCACTTCCTTCTGACCCGGTATTGGTGGCGGTACCTCTCCATAAATCCGTGAGCTGCCTGATGGCAAGGTAAATAGGGAAGAGGCCCAAAAGCCCGATGTATTTGCCTTCAACAACGTTCCCGATCAATGAACCCAGTACGCTGATGGCAATCAAGGAAATGATCCCCAGGTATTGGCCAATGTAAATGTCTGCAGTTCTGTATCTTCTGTCTCCGAAGAAGAGCATCAATAAGAAAATGTCATCGATGTTGGTGGAAACGAAGGCCACAATACTGGTAATCATTAACGCCATGCACGCGGGGCTTTTTTGTTCTTCATGAGGATTTTGGTTTTTCGGGACACCAGTCGATCAAGGTTTTCCTGAAGCTGCCAGGGCGTAGATCTTTTTTTGCCATTCAATTTAAGACCAATTTATACAAAGATAAAGGGAAGGACAGGGTCAACAACAATATTAATCACCCTTCCTTCCCTCAGGGTCTGTAAAAGAATAAGCTCCCATGCAGATGGCTACCTTTTTACTTTTTACTTTTTTACCCTTTTACCCTTTTACCCTTTTACCCTTTTACCCTTTTACC
>JBARAD010000185.1:0-10699 GCA_049791675.1 Chryseosolibacter sp. | reverse complement strand
GTTCATATTCACAGGAGTAAGTGACTGGATAAAAGAAATGAAAAGGAACAGATTTTACAAATCAGTAATCGGTAATCGGTAATCAGTATTCAGTAATCAGTATTCAGTAATTTCAGTAATAAGTATTCAGTAATTAGTAATCAGTCATTGGTAATAGCCGAACGCCACATGGGCCGCATGTGCGGCAGGTGGTAGGGACGCATAATTATGCGTTAACGGAGTAGGTTTCCTTTTTTAGAGATCTCTTCGAATCGGGATTGGGCATTAGGCATTGGGAATTAGGAATTAGATCGGGATGAACGCGGTGTGATAATAAAAAACCCCGGCTTAGCGGGGTTTGTCTACGATCCGGGGTTTTGCAACGTGCTACGATTGGTTGGAGATATTCACCAACGCCGTTTTGAGTTTTTGTGTGTCTTCAATTTTTCTTCGTAGTCCCAGGTATTGGTCCAGGCAGCCGGCCTTTACTGCAGGATTTTGGTCTAGAATGATGAGGGCTTTTGTCCAATCCTGGATGTCTGTGTCCAATGCTACGATCTTAGAGATTAAATACTGCTTTGTTTCCATAAGATGATGAGGTTTAGGTTAGCGTTTTAACCATAAGGTACTTTACATATCCCATCCGTGACGTGTTGATTTCATCAAAAGACAACCCGGGTAAGGTTTGGTTAATATTTTAAAAAAACAGTCGCGCGACTACACGCGCAGATCTGAACGTTGCATCGCGAAAATCACGGTCGTGCGCTTCATAAGGCCGTCCCTCCGGGACTTGATTCTCAACGCTTCGGTTTTCCCGGGGTCCCGCAGCTGTGCGCTGCCCGACCCCGGGCTACCATAAGATCGTCCCTCCGGGACTTGGTATCTGTCACACGACGAAATCTGGGGTGGTGGGCCAGGCCCTTCACTCCGGCTACGCTGCGTCGGGCACGGCAATTGACGATTCATGTTTTCAAAGGGCATCCGCAAGGGATGCCCCTACGACCATTCAACGATCATACTGATTTCTTCCGGGTGCAGGTAATCCAATCTCCAATCTCCAATCTTAAATCTTAAATCTTAAATTTTGTATTTTAAATTTGAATCTACTCCACCACCCTCACCACCTCCTTCTTCTGCCCCGCCATATCCAGAATGAATTTCCTGACCTTCCCGTCCGGCTCTTTCACAAACCTGAACTTCGCGTTGAGCTCCCTTACGGTGAACTCTTCCTCTGAGATCGGTAGTATCTCAAACCTGGGTTGGTTTGTCGCCTGCGCGTAAAGTTTGTCGTTTTCCGTGGTAATGGCGATGGTCATATTGTTTCCATAATCATATTTTCCTGAATACAGTTTATAGAGCGCCTTGTCGATGTCGACGATCGCTTCGTCTTTCAGTTTCGCCACCTTGAGCTTGTTTCCGTTTTGTTCGAAATCTCCGTATTCAACTTCGCCGTTGCCATTCTTTGCGAACCTGATCTTCGCGTCCACCACCTTCCAGAAGTATTCTCCTTCTCCTGCCGGAAAGATCGGGAACTTCGGTTGTCCGGTGAGCTGCGCGAAAAGTTTATCGTTCTCGACGGTGATGATCATGACCGCGCCGTTCGAAAAATCATAACGTCCGGCATACTGGCTTACGTCTTCCATAACGGAAGCATTCAGCGACCGCGATGCCTGCTTCTCCATCTTTTCCCACAGCAGGAATTCGCTGACTTTGCGATGGTTTATGTTCACTTCCGGCGGCGTAATATTCGTTAACAGGACGATCGTGGTATTTTCTTCGGGAAATCGCGCCAGCTGCGAGAGGAAGCCGTGCAATCCTCCGCCGTGCTCAATGATTTCCTGCCCGCGGTAGTCACCAAGCGCCCATCCGTAGCCGTAGCTTCCGTTGTCGGGCTTCTTGCCGTTGTTCAACACGACGGGCGTGAAGGCGGCCTTCATGCTTTTCTCCAGGAGTACTTTTCCATTGAAGAGGGCTTCGTTCCATATATGGAGATCTTCCACGGTAGAGTATAATGCGCCGGCCCCACCTGCCCACGACATCTCCCAGTTCGCCGCCAGTGTATACTGGCCATTTTCCTTCGTGTAGCCTTTGGCCTCGTTTTTCAGTTTCAGTTTTGAACTATGAACTCCTGTGTTCTTCATCCCCAACGGATCAAAAAAAGTCTCCTTCAGATAGGCGCCATAAGGTTTTCCGGTAACCTTGCCGATGATATGACCAAGAATAAAATAGGCGGAATTGTTGTAGAGCCATTTTTCTCCCGGGTTAAAGTCGTAAGGATCATCTCTGAGGTATGCAATCACTTCCTCTTCCGTCACCGGGGAGATGACTTTGCTTATAAAATCCGGTTTGCCGGTATAGCTATGGATACCGGAAGTATGGGTGAGCAGATGGTGGATGGTGACTTCGTCGGCGCGGGGGAAGTCCGGAAGAAATTTCGAAAGTTTATCTGTAACGGTGATCTTTCCTTCTTCCTGCAATTTCAGAAGAGCGGCGGCCGTGAATTGTTTTGTGATCGAACCGATCCTGAATTTCGTATCGGGTTTGATCAGTTCCTTTTTTTCTATATCCGCATAGCCAAACCCTTTCCTATAGATTACCTGACCATCCCTGGAAACAAGGACTGCAATGCCTGACGCGGATTTCCCGTCTAGGGAATTGTATAATCCGTCGATCAATGCATCAACATCAGGAAAAGCTGATTCTTTTGCACCTTTTGAAAGAAGCAACTGGGCAATCTCATCCCGCCCGTTTAGGCGCGCATTGTTGAGCGCTGACAATCCGGAGCTGTTCTTTTGTTCCAGGTTTGCACCGGCTTCCAGTAACTGGTTGATCTGGTCGAGGTCACCGTTCCCTGATGCGGTGATGAGTTGATCCGAGATCGACTCTTTGTTCAGCAGCCTGACAACAAATCCCCACCCTTGCTGCATATCCTGCACTTTCAACAGGATCTGATTGCTGCCGGGCTGAAGGGTGATGGGAACGAGGTCAGCATCTTTACTCACACCCCGAGGTATCCAGTTATCGTGGATAAGTTTTCCATTGTGCCATATCCGGATGCCATCATCGCTGCCGACGCCGAGGAACGTCTTCACTTTCTGGTCCGACTGGATCTCTGCCATCGCAAATGCGGCGGAGAAGTCAGCGCCTGAATATTGTTTGTCCAGGTCGATTAAATCGTCGGAAGTTTTGACCAGCGTCCATGCATATTGTTTCCCTTTGATTTCGAGTGGCGCGACGGCTTTCCCTGCATTGACGACTACCGGAGGGACCTCTTCGTTGAAGAAACTTACTTGTGTTTCCGGCTGCGGATTTCCTTCCGGAGTTCCTACGGGAACAGGTCCGGCGACGAGCCAGGCGGACATATACTGTCCACTCCCGGACAAAGAATAGGTTGCTTCCGAATAGCCTGTCACTGGTTTCCGATCCGGGGTGCTTACCGTAGCAGACTTTGACGACTTCGTCTGTGCGGCTGAGATTATTGGTAGAAGCAGAAATGCCAGCAAAATCGCGCCTGGCGCAAATTTGCCTCCGGGGACTGTCAGCTTTTGCATAATGTGGGGGTAAGGTGAAAGGGGTTTTGTTTTGGAACGGTGCTGCACAACGCAGCACTGATTAAGTTAATACAAATATTTGGCCATTCCAATGCAGGAGATTGCTTCCGCTGTCCCGCGCATTTTTCTGTCCTGCGCCTCGCAGTGACTTATCCGGACGGGTGATGCGTATCATCTTTCATGAATGATGTTGATCATTTGCCGGTTGATATAGTTTGCCCACCTTGAGAGACAAATCAATTCCCAATTTAAATTCAAATGTTATGAAACTTTCAAAAGTTATCCCTGGAATGCTGTCGGCGGTTGTGTTGTTGTCGGGAGCCACCGTACAGACTTTCGCGCAGAAGGTGCTGCCTGAGATCGTGATAACAGCGGCTAATTACAAATATCTCAACGCGATCAGCCCGGAGGAAGCAGCGCAACCCGTGGACATGCTTGAACAGTATGCCGCAGCTTATGATGTTAAAGGCTCGGAATTTTATAATGATGTGTATCAGAACTATATAGTCTCCTTTTACATTCCCGAGGGAAAGATCCTCGCTGCATACGATAAAGATGGCAAACTGCTGCGCACGGCGGAAAGGTTCAAAGACGTGGCGGTTCCTGCGAAAGTAAGGGAGGCTGTGGCAAAAAGATTTGCCAACTGGACCATCTCCAAAGATGCTTATCTCGTCAATTATCGCGATACCGGAGGGTATGCGACCAGAAAGGTATACAAGCTTTTGCTGGAAAATGGCGACAAACGGATGAGAGTGAACGTAACTGATAGCGGAGAGTTTCTGGATAAATAGATCCAGGGTAATGAACCCTTTTGCTCTGACGGATGGCGCAGTGATCGATCTGACGCGTGTACTTATTTTGTCGGGTCAGACATGTTGGAGGGGTTACAACTTCTCCAGCAGATGCCTGTAGTCCCGCCCGACAGGAATGGACACCCCGTTTATCTCCACTTCCTCTGCCGTATAGGATTCAATTTTGTTTATTGACACGATGAAGGAACGATGAATACGGGTGAAGAGATCCGGAGGCAAAAGCGCCTCTATTTCATGGGTGCTGATCTTGGATACATATTCTTTCTTTGTGGTGACGATCCTGACGTATTCGCGCTGGCTTTCGATATAGAGGATGTCGGCGAGTAACATCTTCACTTTCTTTTTCTGCACATTCACGAAGAGATGTTCCTTCGTATCACGCCTGTCTTCCGGCTGCGGTTTCTGACTTTGGCCGGATTTCACTTTTGTCACCGCGATCAGGAATCGCTCGAACTCAAAGGGCTTGAGCAGGTAGTCGGTCACGTTGAGATCGAATCCCTCGACTGCATACTGATGATAGGCCGTGGTAATGATCACGGCCGGATGATGCGTCAGCATTTTCAGAAATGCCATCCCTTTCAATTTCGGAAGATGGATATCCAGAAAGATAAGGTCCACGGTACTGTTTCTCAGGTAGTCCGCTGCGAGAATAGCATCTTTGAACGATCCTTTCAATTCCAGGAAGGGAACCTGGGCAATATAATCCATCAGCACCTTCGCGGCCAATGGTTCGTCTTCAACAATAATGCAGGTGATCTTAGACATGGCTCGCAAGATTGATCTTCAATGTGGAAATGAACAAGGAGTTGTGATGATGAACCGATAGATCGTAATCGGTGTACAGCAGTTGCAGCTGACGTCTCAGGTTGGATAACCCGATGTTTTCCCTGACATGCTGATCGAACGAAACGGAGCCGGTTGAATTCTTTACCACAAAGGTCAGCAGCCTTTTGTTAACCGAAAGATGGATATCGACAAAGGGTTCGTTCCGCGTTTCAGAGACGCCGTGTTTGAATGCATTTTCCACCAGGGGTATCATCAGCAGGGGCGGTATGGCCTGTTTCATATCCTCAACGTCATGATTGAAATTCACCCGTAAGGATTCGTCATACCGTAACTTCTCCAGCGCGATGTAGTCACTCATGATCCTGAGTTCCTGTTCTATCGCGATGTAAGCTGCACCGGCTTCATACAGCATAAAGCGCAATATTTTCGAGAGACGTAAAATGGATTCCGGCGCAAGATCCGACTTGTCGCGCGCCAGTGAATAGATGTTATTCAAGGTATTGAATAGAAAATGCGGATTGGTTTGCGATTTGAGATAGTTCAATTCAGCTTCCTGTTTTTCAATGCGCAATTGCCGGGTGGCTTCTTTCAGTTTCCGGTAATCATAGACATGCCTGAGGATGACAAAAAAGAGAATCGAAGGAATGCTGTACCCCACGTGATATTCGACGCCGGTTAACGTCGATTCGTGGACCCTCAACTCAAAGTAGAGATGCAGGGCGATGCCGAGTTGCCTCCAGCCGAAAAAACCGAAAGAATACAACATCAGGAATGGAAAGAGGATCGCCGGGGCGATGAGGATCCTTTTCCAGGTCAGTTTTATAAAGGGAAGGGCAAACTCAAGGAAAAGGAAATTGAGGACTACCAGGTAGCTGACCAGCCAGATATTATTCCAGGCTCTTTGGAAAAATGTATCCGCGTGGTTGATGAGGTCGCTGAAGAGATTCAGCCCTAAATAGGCTGCCCCGATCCATAGATAGATCTTGAAGCGGTGTTTATCGATTGATACCTTCATCCTGCCTTTGATAGGATAAATGTCGTCAAAATATTTCCCTTTTTGATTTTGCAGTCTACGGGATTGACTTTGCGGTCTACCAACTGCGGGAATAAGTCAACCACAATATGCAGCAGGCTGCTGCGCTTGATAATGTGGCGATGGCGCCGCGCCTCATTTTCCGGTATTGACCAAAAGACGCTGTTTGTGTACGATACCCTGCTGTTCATTGATGCGGTGTATATTTTTTTCCTTCCATCCGTATTCTTGCATAAACGCAAAACAATATGAAAAAAAAGTTACTCTTCCCTGTGTTGCTGTTAGCGATCACAGTTCATGCCACCGCACAAGTAGAACCGGGCGCTGGCAATTGGAAACCCTGGTTTATCGCGTCGGGTAGGGCGTACCGGTTGCCACCGCCTCCGGCGGACAAAGCGGAGTTGGCACAGGTACTTTCAGCACAACGCAACGTTGATTCCGTGGGCATGCAGAAGATCCTGTTCTGGAATGCGGGGGCCCCCGGTTACCGGTGGTATGACATGGCGTCCAGATTATGGATGACCGATATTACAGGCAACGGTGCGCTGGCCCAGTTGTTAATGGGCACTGCGATCTATGATGCTACCCTGGCAGCCTGGGATACCAAGTATACGTTCAGTCGTCCGCGTCCTTTCACTGCCGATAGTCATGTAAAACTGTATGCGCAAAAGCCGGAAAGTCCTTCGTATCCTTGCGAACACTCCGTGGCGGCAGGGGTCGCGGTGACATTGATTTCTCATTTCTATCCTGCCATGGCGGATTCAGTGAAACGGATGGCACAGGAAGCGATGGATTCGCGCGTTGCGGCGGGAGTTGCCTTTCCCGGCGATACGCGTGCGGGTTTTGAACTCGGCAGGAAGATCGCTGAAAAGGAAATTGAACTCACACGAGACTTCATTACCAAAAAGGAGTTTGATGGAAAGATGCCGCAAGGGCCTGGCGTGTGGACAGGCAAGAACCCAATGTTGCCGATGGCGGGCTTCAGCAGGACTGTCGTGCTTGACAGTGCGAGTCAATTCAGGCCGGGCCCACCTCCTGATTTCGCCAAAGAGATGGAGGAACTCAGGAGTTTCAAACAGACATTCCGTACACGTGCCAATGCGTGGCATTACGCCAGCCAGTCCACGGGTGAATCGCTGCTCAACAAAAAGATTTTTGAATACAATCTTCATCTCAATCCACCACGGGCGGCCAGATTGCATGCCGCTGTAGCGGTAGCCTACTATGACGCCTTCACAGCGTGTTTCGACGCCAAGTACGCGTACTGGGGAATACGACCGGATCAATATGATTCCACTTACAAACCCCTGATACCCACACCGCCCTTCCCTGGTTATCCTTCGGGACATGCGGTGATGAGTGGCGTTGTTGGCGAGCTCTTTCCTTACTTTTTCCCTTCAGAGAAAGCCTTGTTCACGAAGATTGCAAAGGATGGAGCTGAGTCGCGTTTCTATGCGGGTATTCATTTCCGCACGGATAATGATGCCGGTCTGGAGCTCGGCACGAAAGTGGCGGACAAAGTAATTGAAAGATTGAGTTCGGATGGCGCTGACGACGAAAGCGGGTTCGGAAAGGTGAGAAAACGTCGTTCACTCGGACAGCATGCACAACATTAAAATAAATTCCAATGCTTTGATTAAATCAACCTTGAACTATATTTGAGGAAATCTATTGATTGCACATGACAACTCCCGACCAACTCACGCAGCTTAAGTTTCCCATCGGACCTTTTACAGCTCAGGAAAACATCAATGAATCCGAGCTTGATGCAATGATCAACACCATAGCGTCGGCGCCTGCCGATTACAGGGCGATCACGAAAGGTCTTGCGGCGAATGATCTGAAGAAAACTTATCGTGAAGGAGGCTGGAATGTGCAGCAACTCGTCAATCATGTGGCGGACATGCAATTGCTTCACTTCTTCCGGATGAAGAAGGCGTTGACAGAAGCAGACTACAAAGAAATAACCCTCGTGAACATGGATGCCTGGGCGCACACTTCCGATGGCCTCTCCTCGCCCATCGCAGATTCGCTGGATATGTTTGAAGGGATTACCAAGCGGTTTGTTCACCTGATGAGATCCCTGAACGAACAGCAGCAGGCCATTGCGTACTACCATCCCGTAAGGAAAATAATGTTAAATCAGAAACAGGCGATCTCGATGTCGGCCTGGCATGTGAAGCATCACCTGGCGCACCTCGGGATTGCTTTGGGGGCGGAGGTTTAAGATTTAAGATTTAAGATTTAAGATTTAAGATTTAAGATTTAAGATTTAAGATTTAAGATTTAGTTCTGCCAAACGGATAATATGCAGCCCTCAAGATTCAGTGTTGTTCGGGGAGAACTACTGACTGCCGCCCTGAAAGGGCGACATATATCAGCCCAGGGTGTAGAAGCGCCAGCTTCAGAGCCCTGGGTTAGCAGATTATCCAAACCGACAGAGCCCTGAAAGGGCGAAAGATGAAGTTTACACCCACGCGCGAACGTTGCAACACATCCCACACGTAACGCTCATCGAACGTGTTCCATGCAATGGCCGTGATCCGTCAATCGTGAGTCGTGAATGGTGAATGGGGGCGTGCTGGCTGAGCTTTGTGCTTTTCATAGCAGAGCGTGCGTGTATGATTTTTCCCGGACAAAACCAATTCGCGATTCGTGAATGATTCAAGATTAAAATTGAGAGCCGCCCAGGAATCTCGGAAGCGTCTCTTCAATCTTAAATTTTAAACCCCCATTCCCTCTCTTGAACTCCGTTCTGAAAAATCGTAACTTCCACATGCTCAATATAAATGTTACCCCATGAAAAAATCCATCGCCGTCCTCGTCTTCATCAGCTGCGCTGCGTGCGGTCAGAAAGCGCCTGGGATACAAGAGAAAGAAATCGACAAACTTATAGCTTCCATGATCAAGCCGGAAAGCGCAGGGGTCACCGTCGCGGTGGCGCAAGGTGATCAGATACTTTTCAGTAAAGGTTACGGATCTGCCAATCCGGAGTACGATATCCCCAATTCTCCGCAGACGGTATTTCATGTGGCTTCGGTTTCAAAGCAATTCACAGCCTTCGCTATCGCGCTGCTTGCGGACCAGGGCAAGATCTCGCTCGATGACGACATCAGGAAGTATCTGCCGGAGCTACACGACTTCGGCCACAAGATCACGATCAAACACCTTGTGCACCATACGAGCGGACTCCGCGACCAATGGAACCTGCTGGCGCTGGCAGGGTGGCGTCTGGATGACGTCATCACCCGCAATCAGGTGCTGCGACTCATCAGCCACCAGGAAGAGCTGAACACCAGGCCCGGTGAGGAATTCAACTATTGCAATACGGGCTATACGCTCATGGGCGAGATCGTGAGCCGCGTAACAGGAAAAAGTTTTCCGGAATGGTGCAGCGAGAACATCTTCGCCCCCCTGGACATGGAAAACACGCTGTTCTATGACGACCATGAAAAGATCGTGAAGAACAGAGCATATTCTTTCCAGGATGCTCCCGGAGGTTTGAAGAAGAGTGTGCTGAGCTATGCCAACGCGGGCGCTACCAGTCTCTTTACGACGGCGGAAGACCTGATGAAATGGTCGGACAATTTTTACGTGATGAAGGTCGGCAATGCGAGGGTAATGAAACAAATGGAGGAACGTGGCGTGCTGAACAAAGGCGATACGATCTCCTACGCCTTCGGGCAGGATGTTTCAAGATACAAGGGCCTTAAAGCCATTGCCCATTCCGGCGGCGACGCAGGCTACAGAAGTTATCTCCTGCGTTTCCCGGAACAAAATTATGCGATCGCCGTGCTGAGCAACCTGGGCTCCTTCAATCCGGGAGGTTTGGCCTATAAGATCGCGGATATCTGCCTGAAAGGTTCCCTGAAGGAAGATCCTGCGAAAGCGGAAGATAAAAAACAGGTCGCCGGTACGGTCACGGTCAGTGAGGCGCTTCTTAAAAAGTATGAGGGGCAATATCTACTCAGCGATGAAATGGTCCTGACTTTTAAGTCTGACAAGGGAAAACTAACGGCGCAGGCTACGGGACAGCCCATGGTCGTTCTGGACGCAAAGTCTGATTCTGAGTTTGTTCTTGATCAGTATGGCGTGAAGATTTCTTTTCCCGAAAAGAGTGATGGCCCGGTTGAGCAGCTGACATTTTCGCAGGGAGGACAAACCATTATTGCTAAGAGGATGAAACCTTTCGATCCTGGATCCATCGCGATCAAAGATTTTACAGGCACCTATTACAGTCCGGAACTCCAGACGAGCTATACACTTGCAGTGCAAGATGACACGTTACGGGCAAACCATATTCGTCATGAGCCGACGGCGCTGACCCCTGTTGGCAAAGATGTTTTTTCGACCGGTGCCTGGTTCATGAGCAAGATCGAATTTGTCAGGGATGACAATGGTCAGATCACCGGATTGAAGGTATCGAGCGGAAGGGTGAAGCATGTGAAGTTTGTAAAGCGCGGTGAATGATTTAAGATTTAAGATTTAAGATTTAAGATTTAAGATTTAAGATTTAAGATTTAAGATTTAAGATTTAA
>JBARAD010000184.1:0-2811 GCA_049791675.1 Chryseosolibacter sp. | reverse complement strand
TGACTACCATGCTGATATCTTTGCCGATTACCGGCAAGAGAATTTCTTTGGTCCAATAGTCCGCATATTCATTCCCACTGCTGTTCCTGATCCCCTCAATACCCGTCTCCGTGATGCCGCAAGGCTTCTGCTTTTCCTTTGAAAGTTGTTCGAGGTTCTTAACATTGACAGAAAGGGCGTCGCTGTTGGTACCGTGGTAACTATCCATCCCGATAAAATCCACGTACGCATCGCCTGGCCACCTGTATAATAAATTATCAATGCTTCCCGCCGCATCCAATTGAGGAGAAATGGCAAAGATCAGATTGTGCACGCCTTTCTGATCTCTGAGATAGTCTACGGTAAAACGCCACAGATCAATGAATTCATCTTGCGTCGTACAACTTCTTCCCCACCATGACCAGGTTTGCGTATGTTCATGATATGGGCGAAAAATGACCGGAATCAGGTTTCCATCTGCGTCCTTTAGATCCAATACAAATGCAGCCAGCCGGTCGAGCCACGATTTATATTTCACATTGACATCGCTGCCTTCCTCGAGGATCTTACTGACTACGGTATTATCCGAATTATCCCAGGAGTCACCACCGGTTAGCGGATTATTCAAATGGCAGTTCGCCATGATCACTTCGCCTCTTTTGCGGGCTTCGAGAATTGTCCGCCTTCGATCCGCGTTCAGCTCGCCGGTGGTATATCGGTCGTCCATGATCTCTGCAAAATCAATACTATAAACGGCCGGATAGTCGCCGCACACTTCCTTCACGTCCGAACGACCGGGTGCCGAGATCCATTCGCGTCCATAGAGCAGATCGTCATGATGGCCGAACATGAATCCGTCACCTTGCACCTTCCACAAATTGGCGTACAGCGCTTTGGTTTCAGCCGTCGCATTTTTATCCACGAGCTGAAGCACAATATTCTCCTGCACGGTTCCCGGAACGGGGGGTGGATTGTCATCCGTTGAGCATGCGCCACACAGGACGATCAACACGGGAAGCAAGCATTTAATACTCATCTCAAATCTTTATAACATTAACAAGAACAGTCAACATCACAACACCGGGTGAAAACAACTGAGGCCGCATGGAGGCGGCCTCAGTTAACATTGCCTATTGTTTTTTCAGATCAATCCAGAATTTTCTCGGACGCTTGACAAATTTATCATAGTCGGAATAGATCTTGTTCCAGTCATCCGTGCCGCTCAGATTGAATACAAATGCCTGATCGGTAGTAGTCTTCGATTTTCCGTTTCCAAGGTCTTCCGTCCCGGGTCCGATCAATGAACCGGAAGCTGTGCTTCCATCGGCAAAGGTAAAGATCACCTGTCCGGTCGCATAGTCGCGCAGCCACTTGCCTTCTCCCTTCGGTATCTTTCTGTAAAAGTGATTTACATCTGTCTGCGGATTGCCGATGTAGATGAAGTTGGCATACAATTCATCCGGTCCGGCGTTGTTGATCACCTTGCCATAGGTGTTTCCTTCTTCAGTGATACCCTGCAGTTCAAATGTAAGGGTATTATCCAGTTCCGCACCCGGTCCGTCTGTCGTAGACCAGATCCACGGTTTATTCATCATCGGTATCACTGCAGCCCCACCGTATTCCGGGCCTGTTCCACCATACACTACCAGATCGGTAATGTCATAGGTACCGAGCATTGTCTCCTGGAAGGAGCTTGCAACCACAGTATACTCGCGGCTTTTTCCGGTCGGAGACGTGACGGTAAACGTTGCACTTTGACCATCGTTTTGAAAGTTCAGCGACTCGCCTTCATTAACGGAAGCTGTGGCGCCATAGGAAAGCACCAAGCTCTCCAGTGTGATCTGACTTAGGTCAGGCACGGCGTCAACATTGATCGTAACGGCGATGGTACCGGACTGGTCATCCACCCTTGTGATGGTCGGTTGTCCGACCTGGTTCGCAAAGCGCAGGCTCAGCACGCTGCGTTCATTGTTCCATTTGCCTTCTTCAATCTCTTCGAGTGGATCTTTTACGCACGATACCTGTAAGAGTACAAGCAGAAGCGCCACAATTATATTACTGTTTTTCATAATGCTTTCAATAGTATGATTACAAACCTTGATTTAAGTCGATCTCTACCTGCGGGATGGGATAAAAAGCAGCCTGTTCAGCTGTCAGTCCTGCAGCCTCCTCCACAACGGTTGTCAACCGGTTGTAACGGCGAAGATCATAAAGGCGGTTACCCTCAAAGGCAAGTTCAAAACTGCGTTCCTGCCAGATCGCCTCCCGGAATTCATTGACCCCTAACCCTGCGGTGAGCGGAGCAAGTCCTGCACGCTGCCTGATATAGTCCACCTGGGCGTATGCCTCCGCCGTTGGGCCAGCCGCCTCCGCGTACACGAGGGCGATGTCAGAAAAACGGATCAGGAAAGGCTTCACGCTGGTCTTGTCAACCATGAAAAGGGGATCAACATATTTTCTGGTAAATGGATATTCAAGTTTTCCAGGGTACTGCGCGATCAGCGCTCCCGATGCATTGTAAACCGAGTCCACCATCAGCAACTCAACCCGCTTGTCGTTTGCTTCAAAGCTGTTGTAGAAGTTTTGCTCCGTTTGAAACACGCTCCAGCCATCATGAGACTTGGTGAAGGTGCCATCCTGGTCATCGAGATAAATGTCACCTCCGGCGATATAAGGGATGAACATCTTGGAGATCTTTGAGTAGTCTCCTTCGATCACACCGCTTCGATCCATAGACATCAGGAAGATATGCTCGCGGCCTTTCGGCTTCTCAACATCATAGATATTGAGCAGGTTATCCTCGAATCCGTAAACAGATTGATTGAAGACAAC
>JBARAD010000183.1:0-8977 GCA_049791675.1 Chryseosolibacter sp. | reverse complement strand
AATAGTCATAGTCACAGAATGGGGTAAGGCAAGTTGATCAAAAAGTTTTGTCCTTCAAAAATGCTCTTAGCATTTTTTTTAACATTTATTTTTTCTGGATGTCGCCGCCATAGCGACGGCTGAGTTTTTCTGATCCGGAACAATGCCATGCTGTTGGTATGATTTTATTCCTGGAGAACGGTTAACGCAGGGACCTTTTCCGACCCGGACCTCTGGACGAGAGGCTAGAAGGCTGGAACCTCCCTGAAGAGAAGCCTCCCTTAAGGCTTCTTATTAAATGATTGCAGTTTTTTAAACATGTGGAATGATCACTACTGTTGATACAAACGGTTGGAAAAAGACCAAAAAGGATATTTTTTGGGGAGAAATAGCCCCATGCGATCATCTGTTACAGATTTACGAAGACGATAAGACATTCATCACCACACTGGAAGGATTTGTATCCAGCGGTCTGTCAGCCGGGGACTCGGTGATTGTTATTGCCACCGCTGAACATTTAAGCGCCCTGAATCAAAGCCTGCGACTTCAGGGGTTCGACCTCTTCTCCCTTTCCCTGCAGGACCAATATGTGCCACTTAAAGCTGAAGACGTATTAGACCAGTTTATGATCAACGGCTGGCCCGATGAAAACCTGTTTTACCATGTCCTTACCAACCTGCTTTTGCGCGCGAGAAAAAAGGACAGGCAAGTCCGCGCATTTGGTGAAATGGTGGCCGTATTATGGGGCCAGGGCTTGAGCGGCGCAACGGTATCCCTGGAACATTTGTGGAACAAATTCTGTGAGTCAGAGGCATTCAGCCTTCTCTGCGCCTACCCCAAAAGTGGTTTTACGGAAGATGCACGGGAATCCCTTTTACAGATCTGCGGTTGTCATTCCAAAATGATAGACGGTTACAATCATGAGACGCAGGAATTTTCCATATCCACGCCCATTGAACATTGAAAATTCGCACAGTCACTAATCTTCTTCCTCACCTGTCCTTCCCAGCCGCGCCGCGGCCACATCTGGCGGGAAATTAACCGCCATTAATCGTATATTCGGTAGCCCTAAAGTGCTTTTCGTCAGCCCTTTGTAGCGGCGATGAGAAATAACGATATTTTTGTATTGCAAAAAACGCTCACAGAACCCCCGCCTGAATGGAATCGTCTGTTATTTCAAAGCAGCAAAGTGTCCGTCGTAAACAAGAACTCCCTCCCATGAAGGAGCCCTCAAGGATTCAAAAAGTGATCAAAGGTATCTGGGTGGCCTTCTTTTGTGTCATCACCATTCCTCCACTTTACGTATATACAGTAAAGATCGATCTCTTTGGTTTGTTTGGCGGAATGCCGGGGTATGCCGCCATGGAGAATCCGGAAAACGATTTGTCGTCGGATCTGATCTCCGCAGACGGTGTTTCCCTGGGTCGCTACTTCCGTTACAACAATCGCAGTCAGATCCACTATCATCAGCTCTCCCCCCACCTCGTAAACACACTGCTCCTTTCGGAGGATCACCGTTTCTACCGCCATGCCGGAATGGACTTCTGGGCTTATCCCCGCGTTTTGTGGGGTATTATTACTTTTAGTTCGCAAGGCGGAGGGAGCACCATCACGCAACAACTTGCCAAGAACCTTTATACGCTCAATCCTGAACTGGACGGACCCCTCGCGGCGCTTGGAGCAGGGCCCAGGAGGATCATTCAGAAAACAAAAGAGTGGATCATCTCCATCCAGCTGGAAAAAAATTTTACCAAGGAGGAGATCATCACCATGTATTTAAACACAAGCTACTTCGGCAGCAATGCGTATGGGATCAAGGTTGCGGCGGAAACCTATTTCAATAAGCCGCCCGCGAAGCTGAATATCCACGAATCTGCGATGCTCGTGGGCCTGCTGCAAAATCCGGCGCTGTACAGTCCGTATTATCGCCCTGACAATGCGTTGCGGAAAAGAAATCAGGTTCTTTACAAGCTATACAAACACGCGTATATCAAGGAACGCGAAGCCTACGACTCCTTGAAATCGATACCGATCGTCCTCGACTACAGAGTCCAGAATCACAACGTCGGACTTGCACCCTACTTACGGACCAGTCTCGAGAGCCGCCTGTACGCGTGGTGCAAGGCAAATGGTTATGACCTTTATGAATCCGGGTTAAAAATATTTACTACCGTCGACAGCCGGATACAGGGCTATGCGGAAAGATCCATGCGGGAATACATGGCCCTTTTGCAGGGAGCGTTTGAACAGCAATGGCGTGCGCGCGGGAGCGAGCCATGGGTTGATGAAGGCGGCTATGAGCTGGAAGGATTTTTGGAGAACAAGATCCGGAAAACACAGCTGTATAAGACACTCTCAGAAAAATATGTGACGTCACCCGATTCTGTCAACATCATGCTGAATTTAAAAAAACGCATGCGCGTCTTCAACTGGAAAGGTGAGCGGGACACACTATTCAGTTCAATGGATTCACTGCGATATTATAACCGTTTCTTGCAGTCCGGTTTGATGGCAATGGATCCGCGAACCGGAGAAGTTAAAGCCTGGGTAGGCGGTATCAATCACAAATACTTCAAATTTGATCATGTCAGATCCGCCGCGCGGCAGCCTGGCTCAACCTTTAAACCCTTTGTCTATGGTAAGGCCATCGAGGAAGGATATCCACCCTGCTATACGCTGTTTGATTTGTCACCGGTGATCTCTCTTCCTGAAGGTGGAACCTGGCAACCCCGGAATTCCGAAGGAGACTATGGCCTGGGCGAAGAGATGACGCTGCGCAGGGCGATGGCCCGATCGAAAAATTCCATCAGTGCGCAGGTAATTGAGCTGGTAAAGCCAGCCAGTGTCGTGGAGTTTGCTCAGCGGTTGGGAATCACGACGCATCTCGAAGCCGTTCCCTCATTGTGCCTGGGAACAAGTACGGTACGGCTATACGACATGGTGGCTGCCTACGCCAGTTTTGCCAACCTCGGCATCTATACCGAACCGTTCCTGATCACGCGCATTGAAGACAGGAACGGGAATGTCGTCGAAAGCTTTATCCCCCAAACCCGGCAGGTGATGGACGAAAAGACCGCCTATAAGATGCTTTACATGCTGATGGGCGGCGTAGAAGAAGAAGGCGGCACGTCCGCGGGAATCGACCCCTTCCTGAAATTTGATAATGAACTGGGCGGAAAAACCGGAACGACAGACAACGCTTCTGACGGATGGTATATGGGCGTTACCCATAACCTCGTGACCGGCGTCTGGGTAGGTGGCGATGAGCCGGGCATCCATTTTCCCTCGTGGGTATTCGGCGCCGGCGGACGTACCGCACGCCCGATCTGGGAAAAATTCATGACACGTGTCTATCATGACATTTCCACAGGATACGGAAAAGGCAAATTCAAAATGCCTGTTGACAGCGTTGACCTGGCGCTGGATTGCTCACAGTATGATGAGCCTTTGCAGGTGAATCAGTGAGCGCATCACGGCGCAAACCCAGGTAACCGTGGCAGCGTCGCTCAGGCAGGCGCCGGCGCAAGCGACGATCCTGGAATCTGGAATGACGACTTCTGTCCCGCCATCGTCAGCCGGCATCCTCCGCCAAAACCGCCCATAAAACAAATTGTCAGCTGTTTGTAATAAATAAAAATTAATGGATGCATTTGGGGGACACATGCATTTAGTTTTGTAGTTTCCCTTCCGCGACAGATCACCAATCTCCTGAAACACAACCTAACCACACGTGAATGAAAAAATACAACGTTGGAATTATTGGGTACGGCTGGGTAGCCACCGCGCACATTGCCGCCATCAACGCAACGCCCCATGCACAAGTCACTGCGATCTATTCTTCCCGCCCGCTGAATGGCCGCGAGTTGAGCGAAACTTACCATTCCCCCATTGAGACCTACACAGACCTGGGCGAAATGCTGAAAGATAAAAGTATCCATATCGTCTCCATCTGTAGTTTTCCCAATCAACACAAAGACCAGGCGATCGCCGCAGCCAGGGCGGGCAAACACCTCATTATTGAAAAACCACTGGCGATGTCATGGGAGGATTGCCAGGCTGTTGACGCAGCAGTCAAAAGCGCAGGCGTAAAAACATGCTTCTGTTTTGAATGCCGTTATTCGAGTCAGTTTATTGCAACCAAGGCCGTCATCGACGAGGGGCTGCTCGGCGATCTTCACTATGGAGAAGTTGATTACTACCATGGACTCGGCCCCTGGTACGGACAATTCCGCTGGAACATCCGGAAGGATGCCGGTGGCAGTTCACTTCTCACAGCAGGGTGCCACGCACTCGACGCCTTATTGCTCTGTATGGGGAATGACGTTAAAGAGGTTACCAGTTACGACACAAAAACGCGAAGTGAAATCTTTGAACCTTATGAATATACAACGAGCAGTGTGACGATCCTTAAATTCAAAAGTGGCCGCATCGGAAAATGCGCAGCCATTGTTGACTGCCTTCAGCCGTATTACTTTCACACGCACTTATGCGGAAGTCAGGGAAGCCTGCTCGATAATAAATTCCATTCGATGAAACTCGGTACGAACAAAGCTGCATGGAGCACGCTGTCCATGAAGATGCTGGATTCCGGAGATGTTGCTGACCATCCCTACCTCACACAGTTCAGCCGTTTCTTTGAGTCCCTGGAACAAGGCGTCGACATGCCACTTACCACTTTGAAAGATGCGATGATCACGCATGAGATCATGTTCGCAGCAGACAAATCCGCCGCCACTGGCAAGCCCGTAAAATTGTAATTGTAGCCCTATGAATTTATTGATCGCGCCCCCGTTGCATAGCGTCCGTTACCGGGTTGTTGTTTTGACTGCCAGACGAGGATGAAAACAGCCTTCGCAATTGCCGCGCATCCCGACGACATCGAATTCATGATGGCCGGCACCCTTCTTCTACTGAAAAAGGAAGGTTATGAAATTCATTATATGAACATCGGTTCGGGAAACTGTGGCAGTACCGTTCATGATTACGACACCATTAAGAAGATGCGGCTATCGGAGGCGAAGCAGGCGGCGAAGATCCTGGGCGCTCATTTCCATCCGGCTTTCCGGGATGACATGGAGATCATGTACGACCTGCCAACGCTCAGGCATGTCGCCGCCATCATCCGTGAGGTGAAGCCGAATATCGTACTAACCCATTCGCCCGCGGATTACATGGAAGATCACACCAATACCTGTCGCCTGGCCGTATCAGCGACTTTCGCGAGGGGCATGCGGAATTTTACCACGGATCCATCCCGCCAGGCAGCAGATTATGACTGCACAGTGTACCACGCCCTGCCCCATAGCCTTACCGATAACCTGCGGCGCGTCATCATACCCGGTGCGTTTGTGAATACCACCTCCGTATTTGAAGCGAAAATGGAGGCCTTGAAGGCACACCAAAGCCAGCACCACTGGCTCGGTGTAAGTCAGAAACTTGATTCCTACCTGCAGACGATGGAAGACCTCTCCCTGAAAGTCGGGGGCATGTCAAAAAAATATAAACATGCCGAAGGATGGCGCCGTCATTTGCATTATGGCTTCTGTGACGCGCATGCCGATCCGTTGCGCGATTTAGGAAATGATTACATCATCAATGAAGATTATGAGGAGAACCTCTTAAAAGGCGCCTGAACGATCCATAAAACATAACTGAAAAATAATGTCACGAAAACTGAGTTCCATAGCCCCCGAATGGTGGGATTACACAACCCTCGATAAGGAAATCATTGAAGAGGCGGCACAACTCACGGCGGAGAAGATGCTCAGGCTGTCACGACCCGGTTTCAGGGTTGTATTCTACGACACGCTTGAAGATTTCTACCTCGCGGAGGCGCTGGAATACATTACCGCCTGGAAACAATCAACCGACGACAACCCGGTCGGCATTTGCGGTCCCATTGGTCCTACGGAACAGCTCCCCCTCGTTGCACGGATTGTGAATGAACTGGGATTGAATGTGAGGTCCGCGCACTTCTGGGGAATGGATGAATGGTTTTTGAACGGCAGGGAAGTTTCTCCTGACCATCCGTTGTCATTTGAAAAAGCTGACAGGGAGTTGTGTTTCAACCGTATCCGGAAAGATCTGGTGATGCCTGACAGCAATCTGCATTTTCCGAAGGCTGACACTGCAACTTATCGCAAAAGCTGGGACGGCGTTCGCTGTGCCGTCATGCAGGGAGGTCAGGGTGATATCAAACATTGGGCGTTCAACGATCCTCCGCGCAGGCAAGGCGAATACCAGAACGCGCCTCCACCACCGGAGGAATATCGCAAGCTAGCCACACGCGTCGTGGAATTGCATCCGATCACCATCGCGCAGAATGCCCGGACTTCCGGCGGCGGAAATATTACGATGGTGCCGACACAGGCGATCACGGTCGGCCCCGCGGAAACATGGAAAGCCGAAAAAGTTTCCATCTGGCACGCCGGCATGCACGACAACCCGTTTGGCCAACGGTTAACGACACTCATGATATCCAAAAATATTCAGGACACCGCTGTGCCGATGTCTTTACTGGCGGACCACCCGAATGTTCAGTTCAATTTCTTCCGCGGTGGCCTGGGCACATGTGCCGTTGAGATGCACTGATCGTTTGATGGCTGTATCCGCTCCCGGAGTGTTTCAACAAAAAAAAGCCACCGGCAACCGCAGTTGACGAGTGGCTTATTTTCTGAAACCATTCTCTATTAATCCGGACTCATCGTGAGTTCCGAACCATCATTTGCGCGGAGTTTGATATTGTTCTTTTCCAATTCAATAATGGTAAAGTTCTCCGTCACATTTTGTCCGGCGAAATGAAGGCTCAGATTATTTCCTTCGATGCTCCATTGACCAGACATCATCTCGTTGCCGTCACCCATCTTTACATTTCCGTTCCGGGAGAAGGTGATCTTTTCTTTCTTTTCCTCCCGCGTCAGTTTGTCTTTATCTCCGGAAGCGGTTGTTTCTCTCTCAGCCTCCCAAGTTTTCTCCGTCTCCCCGGCCAGCTTCTCTTCATTGGTCATGGCGTCATTACCGCAACCGGTAAGGACAAAAAGAAACAAACCGATATACATCAAGTGCTTCATAATGTTCGTTGTTTTTGAAATTAAGGAATAATTATCTTCTGACCCGGAAAGATGACGTCCGGGTCTTTGATCTTGTCTTTATTTGCCTGATAGATCTTCTGCCAGTCTCCTGCATTGCCATAAAATTGTTTTGCGATTTTCGAGAGGCTGTCGCCGCTCTTGATCGTGTAATCGCGGGTCGCCGGCGCGGGTGTATCGGCCGGTCGTTGAACAGGCGGTTCGGGGCGTTGCCTGACCGGTTGTTCTTTTCCTTTTTTAAAAAAATCCATTAAGCCCATATCATTGTTTTTTATTTTCAACTTTCGGGGAGTAACTGCCCATGCGGAGCCCCATACCCCATTTCGTTGTCTATCAGAAAAAAGCAGGCCATGCATGGCCCTGCGATTGCAAAGCTGGTACCTGATGAGCAGTGGAAAGAAATGAGCAACGCATGCCATTGCCTGACCCGGGTTTGGAGCATTCGCAAGGAGCGGGTCGGAGCCGCGACAGATCGCGTTTAGACGTTCACAGGGAATTCCATACTTTGCACGTCCCGTTCTTAACCGGAATCCATGAATAACAAATTATCCGCGCTCGGCGCGACATTCTTGCTTTGTGTCACGGTCCTGACGCTGCAATCCGCTGTCCCCCATACCTTGGTTCAGGACAAGATCGAGGAAGAAGGATTCATTATGATCAACGGGATCGCGCAGTGGGTAACCATCAAAGGAGATAAGACAAAGCCCGTGATCCTGTTCCTTCATGGCGGGCCGGGCAGCACGATGAGTCCGTATGCAGACGCTGTTTACGGCTCCTGGGAAAAAGATTTCATTCTTGTTCAATGGGATCAGCGAGGGGCGGGTAAAACATACGGGCATGACGCACCTGCGGAACTGACCCCGGAATATCTGCAGGCAAATCCGCTGACAGTAGCGCAGATCACTGCTGATGGCATCGCGCTCGCAGAATACTTAATTAAACATCTCGGAAAAGAAAAAATCATTCTGGTTGCGACATCGTGGGGATCGGTTCCGGGTGTGCAGATGTCTCTGCAGCGTCCCGACCTGTTCCATGCTTACATCGGACATGCGCAGGTGGTCAATCCGGCTGCCGGCATGGTTGCAGCGTATCATACAGTACAACGCGAGGCGCTAGGCGCAGCGGACACGGCGTCACTACAAACGCTGGAGAATATTGGGTTGCCGCCTTATCGCAAAGCGAAGAGTTTAGGCCAGCTTCTGAGGATCGTAAAAAAGTACGAGCGAAAGAAGTCAGTTGCCGCGCCGGAAGCGTGGTGGGTAGCGTCAGCCAAATATGAAAATGAGAAAGACGCGCGGCATCGCGCCGATGGAGACGATTACTCCTTCGTAAATTTTGCGGGCGATGAACAGCTTGGCGTGGAATCCATGATGCCATCGATCAATCGGATGAAGGATGCTTTGAATTTTGACATTCCCGTGTATTTCATTCAGGGTGCGGAAGACATACTCACACCTAAAGAAATGACGGAGGATTATTTCAATAAGATTACGGCTCCGAAAAAGGAGTTTATACTACTGCCTGACGCAGCGCACGGTCATAATCGGTCTGTTGTGGAAATGCAATATGAGATCGTCACGAAAAGTTCTATCCGGGACAAGTGATCCATAAATCTCACGGAATCAACAATCATTCGACGATTTGCAAAAAGCTGCTACACAACACCCATTTCGCAGCGAAAACAAAAAAAGCCCTTCCTGCATAGCAAAAAGGGTAATTTGGTCGGCCTGAAGCGGACGGACAATGAAGCGACCCTGAAGCAGGGCTCAAAAAACAAAACCCTAAAGCCACGTGCTTCAGGGTCTGCTTCATTGGTAGTCCGTACGGGAATCGAACCCGTGTTACCAGAATGAAAATCTGGTGTCCTAACCCCTAGACGAACGGACCGTTCTGTAAAGGAGGTGCAAATA
>JBARAD010000182.1:0-1730 GCA_049791675.1 Chryseosolibacter sp. | reverse complement strand
GGGTTTTGCCCTCATCCGCTGACTTTGCTGTCTCCTGTTTTTCAGGTTCTGTCACTTCTTGCTCTTCCTCACCGGCTTTCTTTTCTGCTTCCTTATCCGGAGTTTCCTCGATCTTCTTCTCAACCGCTTGCTCCGCTTTCTTCTTCAATGCCCTTTTCATCTCGGGGATCTGGGCAGTACTGCTGCCGAAAATCAAAAACGCGGCAAGCCAAATCATGTAGACTTTCATATAGTTTGTTTTTTGTAAAAATAAAAGTCAATCAAAGCCAGTTGTATGAGGGACATCATCGCTTTGAAAGATTCTTATTAATTCCAAGTCCGTGAGGGAGTGTTGAAGCGGCTGCTGTGCAGGGCGGGGGCAGGTGAATTCTGAGCGTGCATGAGCGGAATATTAAGCCCCTACTTATCTTTATTATGCGATGAATACGTGCAGTACGGATTTTCTCATCTTTTTTGGATAATTCTAAACAGCGGCAAATATTTATGTTACTTAGATCGACCAAATATCAGAGGAAGAAATATTCAGAAATTGAGAATAAATATTGACCTGAAACGCCTGATTGTCCGGGGCCCATTGACCGGGCCGGGTGAAGGTCGATTTAAAGGGAACAGTCCAGCGAGAGATGCAGCGAGAGATGCTTTGACAAACATTTCATTATATTCATTTCATGGTTGTCAGGTTTTACACGCCTCATGAACTTCTGCAACAGTTCGTAAACTGCATCATGATCGTGCATGCAGAACTGGAATACGCATCTTCTCCGGTGATTTGCCCTTATCCCCCCGCCCCACAGAACTCTCTTTTCTTCTATATCAATGACCGGATCAAGGTCAGAAAGGATGGCGAATCAAATTTTGTATTGCAACCTCGCTGTGTCGTCGTGGGGCCGCAGGTTACAAGGGTCAGCCTCGATATTAACAGAAGTCATAAGGCAGTGCGCGTCGGTTTCCATCCGGGAGGTCTATTCCGGATGCTCGGTATCCCTATGAGTGAAATGATCGACTGCAGCTATGATGCGGCAGATGTTTTTGGAAAGGAACTACGCGATGTAAACGCCAGACTTCAGGAGGCGATTACCTTTGATGAAATAAATAACGTGATTGAAGCTTTCCTTCTCCAAAAAGTAAAGTGTTTGAAAAAAGCGTTACCCTTTGACGCTGCCATGCTTGAACTGCTTCGGTATAATGGCAATATTTCTGTTGAGAAGGTGGCCTCGATGGCCTGCTTGAGTCTTCGTCAGTTCGAGCGGATAAGTAAGGAGCGGATTGGGTTGCCTCCAAAATTATTTGCGCGGGTCGTTCGCTTCTCAAAAGCATACAGGCTAAAGGAAAATAATCCGGTACTGAGCTGGACAAGTATTGCACACCAGTGCGGTTATTTTGATCAGATGCATTTCATCCGTGACTTCAGGGAATTTGCCGGCGTTACCCCAACGATTATTGAACGGGACCTGGAGCTAGCACCCATCCGCTTACAGGCTGATCTTCGGCTATAAATTGTCGTGTTTGTACTATTCATGCCAGGTTTGAACAAAGACATTTGTTTAAACATCAAAGCTTATGCGACGATACATTCCCATTGCCATTTTCTTCTTACTGGTGGTTAGTCATGCAATCCCCGCGCAGGATCGGGGTCAACTAAAGGCACTAAAGAATCCAAAGCTGGAAGTTTTTTATTCGGATGGTTTCGGGCAACGCGCTTCGTTCATCGCAAAACGAGTGGAGCGGGC
>JBARAD010000181.1:0-7637 GCA_049791675.1 Chryseosolibacter sp. | reverse complement strand
CTGTATAACGGACAAGACAATAAAGACCACCCCGATGTAAGCCACCATCGATAATAGCAGGAAGTTTGTATTGTGTATTAAATGCTGCCTGCACAGCATGGCGAATCGCCTGCCGCTGAATATATTATTTGACATAATCCTTTACTTTTTCGGTGCCGTTGGAAATAGCATTAAACAATAACTCGATGTCAACAGAAGAGCTGCCGTCTTTCTGCGGCGTGATCACCTTGTAACCACCCGGGACCATCTCGCGATACAGGATGTTTTCCGCATCCGCTGAAGACGCAGTGGTAAAATGAAGCTTTGAAGCGATATCATAGATGTTTTTCTGCATCACAAACCTTCCTTTTTCCAGCATCAGCACCCTGTCAATAAGGTTCTCTACATCCCGGACCTGATGGGTGGAGATGATCACCAGTTGGTCTTCATTCAGCGAACCCGCCATCACCCGCCTGAAAATTGATTTCGATGGTATATCCAGTCCGTTGGTGGGTTCATCCAGAATCAGTAGCCTGCACCTTGTCGATAGCGCGAATGAGATCAGGAACTTCTTTTTCTGCCCGTAAGAAAGCTGATGCAAGCTTTTTCCTTCAGGAAGCTCGAAGTCATTGATTAAACGGTAAAGCAGTTCTTTGTCGAACCGCGGATAGAATCCTGAATTCGCTCTTACATACTGGTTGATCGAAATGCTCGGATGATAGAACTCCTCGGGCAGGAAGTAAATATCCTGAAGAAGTGACGGCTGTCTCGCTGCAGGTTGATACCCCATAATGCTCACTACTCCTTCAGTGGGACGAAGCAGTCCGATCATGAGTTTCAACAAAGTTGTCTTGCCCGCGCCGTTCTTGCCAAGTAGCCCCACGATGCTTCCTGGTTGGAGCTCACAATCCAGATCCTGGAAAAGGGTGCGCTGTTTTCTGCCGTAGGTGAATGTCAACCCCTTGATATTAACCATGTTAACTGATTTAGTGTATTACGTTACTAATACAGTACAATAGTGGTCAATACTTTTAAGATTTCCAAATCTGAGTGACGTACAGGCTGATTTTTGTGATAAAAAGATTACTCGTCCCGCAGTACGTCAACCGGATTGGTCATCGCTGCCTTTAGGGAATGAAAGCTTGTACGTTATCCCGCAGCCGGCCCGGGCAATTTGCCACCAAGGCTTGTGTTTACAGAAATGGATGGAATATAGTTGTTGCGCAGGACCTGGGTTACGGCAATCATCTTTACCTGAATGGAACTGTTGGTCCGGTGCCGGAAGTGGAAGTATTAAGTTATCGTTGAAGACGAGGAATCTGTATTGCTATGAATGGTAAGTAGAAACAAGCAACATTTCATTAGGTAAAGCCGGTCACGGTCCGTACCTTACATGACCCCGCCACCGCAACCCCCGCCGGGGTCAATCTATGAAAATCTTCTATGCCGATGATGATGCGGAAGACCGAGAAATATTTTGTGACGCAATTCGGCAAATAGATCCGGCAATAAAGGTTGTCCTGTCGAAGAATGGGCAAGAGGCATTGGAAATTCTGAGCATTCAGGAACGTCTTCCCGATTTCATCTTTCTTGATATAAACATGCCCAGGATGAACGGCATTGAATGCATGTCGAAGCTGAAATCAGACTTACATTTTAAAAGCATCCCGGTAATAATCTATTCAACGACACCCAATAGCAGCGAAGCAAAAAAAATACGCATGCTTGGGGCGGAAGAGTTTATACAAAAAGAATATTCGTTCGATAAATTGATAGAATCGCTACAAGTCGTGTTGACCAGGAAGCACCCGACCACACACCAGTAACCAGCAATGGATTACTGGACGTCAAACGGGAAGAACGACTGTAAAAGTAGCTCCTTCATTTTCTTTTCCTTTTGCAAAAATAGCCCCCCCATGATCCTCTACAATTTTCTTGCAAATTGCAAGGCCAACTCCGGTACCGTCGACCCCTTTGATATTTTCCAGTCGCTGAAAAATTCCGAACATTTTATGAGCAAATCTTTGGTCAAAGCCGCCCCCATTATCGCTAACGGATATCGCAACATACTGTTTATCATTGCCTAATTCGTAAGTTGTCAGACTTTCCTTTGTGACTTTTTCGGAAGTTACATTAATCACAACATTTTTCGCCGCAAACTTTAAGGCGTTGCTTATTAAATTCTGGAAGAGCCGGATCATGTGAACCGGCTCTGCTTTTACAGAAGGAAGCGGGGAAAGATTTATCACCGCGTTCTTACTTTCAATCACCAACTCAAAATCCTCCACAACATGCTTCAAGGTTTCATTCAGATCTACAGCTACCAGATTTTTTTCAGCCCTCCCAAGCAGGGAGAAGCTAAGAAGGTCTCTCAGTAGCGTTGACATCCGCGAAGCTGAAGCATTGATCTTCTGTGAATATTTTCTGGCAAAATCATTCAAGTTCGCTTCGGGCTGTGAGAGATAATTTGAGAATGCCTGAATTTTGCGCAATGGCTCCTGTAAATCATGACTTGACACAAATGCAAATTCCGCCAGTTGTTCATTAACCTTTCTAAGCTCTTTATTCGCCTTTAGCAAATCACTGATATTATTAAAAGCCAACAAGACCAATGTTTCATTAGAGGTATCATCTTTCAATAGCCTGTAAGCATTGACGTCAAGTACCAGTTCGCCCAGCACGGGAAAGAAATGTTTAAGCTCAAACTGCTTATAGTTGGATTTTTTTGCCAGTAGTTCATTTAAATCCTCGCGCAGCGAAGGTATTTCCCATGAATTATCTCCGAGTTCGTAAATGAAACTTCCCTCCGTCTTCTCCGGCGTTAATCTGAATGTTTGATAAAAAGCCTTATTGGCCATTCTAACCTGAAGGTTGGCCGTAAGCACAAGTAAAGGACTATGCATCGTCTCGACAATCGCTTCCGCGTAGGTTTGGGATTGCTTTAACTCAATATTTCTTTTGCGGAGTTCCTCATTCGTTGTAGTGAGTTCTTCAATGGCGGACTGCAATTCCTCCTTCGATGTTTCCAGCTCCTCATTAACGCTCTGTAGTTCTTCATTCGAAGATAAGATTTCCTCATTATAGGCTTGCAACTCTTCATATGTAGTTTCGTATTCTTCGTTAGAAGCCCTGATAAGCCCTCGTGATTCAGCAAGTTGTTCCTCAAGTCTTACAATTGCTCGCTCACTCGAATCCGTTCCTGCTTTTAACTTTGCGCCGATCTCTTCTGGAAGCGGTTGAATCACGTTGCTCTCTTTAAATACCACCAGGAACAGGATATCTCCGGAACCATTTTTTCGTGGTACAACCTCAATCGTGATTTCCTTGGATATATTGTTGTGATGTGTTGTTATGCCTTGTTTAACAGCAACTTTTTCGGTTTTCTTCGCTTGTTGTATTAAGCTTCCAAGGTAGATAACCAGGTCCTCTCTTATTATTTTTAAAACGTTAAAACTGGCTTTGCCTGTAGCCGGTTCCAGGTAGGGGGAAATGGGACCAAAAAATTGTACTATAGTCAGGTTTTTGTTCACCAGGATGCATGGAGGTACATACCTGGACAGAATTAATTTTCCAATATCCTTTTCAACATCAACGTCTATTTTCAGCTCAGCGGACTGGCTTTCGTCCTCACTTGAATTTGTAGTCTGAATTGTGAATTCCAGTTGAGGTGACTTGGTTGATTTCCGCGAGAATATTCTTACTTTCTTATCGACTGGCTCAAACAAATCTGACGCAGATCCTATTGTCTCCGACTTGCCTAAGCACAAAAAGCCTGTGGGTTTAAGCGCATAATGAAATGTTTGCAGGATTCTTGCTTGCGGTTGTGCATCAAGATAGATCAATACATTCTGGCAACTGATGAGGTCCATGCGGGAGAAAGGCGGGTCTTTAAGGAGATTCTGTTGAGAAAACACGCAAAATTCTCTTACCGAGGTTACTATTTGGTAGTGACCATCAATCTTTCTAAAATACTTTTTGAGGTGGTTGGAAGAAATTCCCTGAAGACTACTCGTTGAATAGATCCCTAAACGCGCCCTTTCAATGGCGTTTGCGTCTAAATCTGAAGCGAAAATCTGGATCGGTAAACTAAGCTCTTTTTCTTCTAAAAATTCCATCAAGCTGATAGCGATTGAATAGGCTTCTTCTCCGGTAGAACATCCGGCTATCCAGATTCTTATTGGGTCCAGGTGTTTCCTGTCTGAGACGAGTGCTGGAAAGATCTGTTTTACAAGAATTTTATAAAATTCCGGGTCGCGGAAAAAACTGGTAACATTAATTAAGAAGTCATCATAAAGGGCCTCGACTTCCCTGGGAGTGTTTTTTAACATGGCCGCGTAATGCTGAAACGTCTCAAACTTGTTTAAAACCATTCTTCTCACTACACGTCTGTATAAGCTGGCATGTTTATAATTAAGGAAAAAGTCAATGCCTGTCTTACGTTTAACAACTGCCAGTATTTTTCTTAGGTCTTCAGTATGATCGTCTAACTCTTTCGTCTGGACGGCCTCAATCTTGTCTGATGGCAAGTTTGTATACGGCACATGCACGAGCCGGGCCAGTTCCGCTGCTATTCTTGCAGGTGGTAATAAGAAGTCAACATATCCGGAGTCAAAAGCACTGCGCGGCATGCCGTCAAACTTTGCCGAATCATCCTGCGCAAAGGTAATTCCTCCTTCAGCCTTAATGGCCTTTAGCCCCAATGTACCATCATTAGCGGTGCCTGAAAGAATGACACCGATAGCATTATTTTTATAGATGGACGCGAGTGCGGTCAGGAAATAGTCAACAGCAAAGTTCCCAATAGCGGTTACCGACCGGGGTGCAAGCTTTAGATGGCCATCAACCAGGCTCATGAAAGTATTGGGAGGAATAACATAAACGTTGTTAGCCATAACCTCCATTCCATCTTTCACAGTTTGCACCTTCATTTTTGTATTCGACTGGACTATTTCAGCCAGCGCACTTTTATGATTGGGAGAGAGGTGCATGACAAGCACATACGCCATTCCAAGATTTGAATCAAGGTGTTTTAAAAGCTCAGTAAAGGCTTCGATACCACCGGCAGAGGCACCAAAACCGACTATAGGGAAGGGTTTCGGAAGTAAATCTTTTGTGGAATGTTTTTTTACTGATGCCTTTTTGGGCTTAAGCGTGACGGAAGCTTTTACGATTTTCAAGAATTTTGGTCATCCTCACCAAGTGTTTTGTTGTAATCTACATAAAAACGGGCGCATTAGCCAGGGCCCTGATCGCTATTGCGCACGAACATTCAATATGTAGCGATGAATCAGCCTGCCATTAGGCTACATCCTTGATAGTCCTTGATGGACTCATTTCTATCTGCCTTGCAAACGGTTGATCGTAAAATCTCTTCCCGGCTTTCCCCGCGTCAGCAGAATTTAGGTTCACTCGCTGCTTCCGATATGATTATGCAACAATTATACATACATTTACGTAATTAATACCTAACATGAAGGGTACCAACCTCGGCGAATTCGAAGAACTGGTGCTGCTTACCATCGCTGCGCTGATGGAAGAAGCATACAGCGTAGCGATATGTGACGAACTCTCTAATCACTCCGGACGATCCGTAAAGCTCGGCGTCGTGCACGCCGTACTCAATCGCCTGGAGGAGAAAGGCCTGGTGGAAAGTCAGTTGGGCGAACCCACCAAAACGCGTGGCGGTAAACGGAAGAGATTTTATCAGCTCACGATCCCGGGAAAGGGAGCGCTGGTACGAGCCAAGGCGCTGCGCGATCAACTCTGGGACAGAATTCCTTCATTGGTCTGGAAGAAAGCATGAGCGCCCGGCAGCCAACTTCCGATAGCGATCGGGCTAACAACCATCAACCACCTGAGTGGGCTCAACGATTCGTTGAATGGTATTGCAAGCCCCAGCTCGCCGAGGATCTGATTGGAGACCTCAATGAATATTTCGAGCGGAATGTTGAATCGATAGGTCCGCGCCGCGCGAAGCTCATTTACATCATCGATGCGTTCAAGTTCTTTAGAACATATACGGTGCGAACACCAACATTTATAAACCTCTTAATCAACTGGATCATGATCGGAAGCCACATCAAAACATCGGTGCGCACGATAACGCGCAATAAGCTGTTTTCGACAATCAATATCGTTGGCCTTGCCATCGGCATGTCGGTTGGCCTGTTGCTGATCGCTTTTGCGCACGACCTGCTGTCGTACGATAGGTTCAACGAGAAGGGGAACCGCATATATCGCATTACCTCGCACGCAAAGTTCAAGCAAGGATACAGTGATCAGTTTGCTTCAACCTCTGTAAAGATCGGAAAGCTGATCCAGGAAAAAGTGCCAGGGGTGGAAGAGACGGCGATGATACGGACTGAATTCTCCGGCGATGCAAACATCAACGGCCATTTTATTCCGTTCACTGGCCTCTATGCCGAACCTTCGATGTTTCGGATCTTCACATTGCCGATGTTGAAGGGCGATGCGGCCACGGCCCTTAAAGAACCTTATTCCATCGTGCTCACAGAAACCTCGGCGAAAAAACTTTTCGGCGCAGCGGATGCTTTCGGTAGGACCATTCACTTCGACAGCATCGATTACCAGGTGACCGGGATCCTGAAGGACGTCCCATTCTTTTCACATATCCAATTCGAATCGCTTGTTTCATTCAGCACAATCGTGCCACGGATTGCGAAAGATCAAAACCTCCTTAAGTGGGGAAACGTTTGGCAGCGGAACTACGTCTATTTGTTGCTTCCGAAAAATTCAAGTGCCTCCGACATTCAGGCGCGAATCGATGCGATCTGTGACGAGGAAAACAAAGCGGACGATGAAGCAGAGATACGCCTCACCCTGCTTCCATTGTACGACATCATGTTGGGTGAAGACTTGAACAATTCCATTGGACCCGTTATGCCTGGGATCGTGCTGTGGATCATCAGTGGATTAGCACTGGTAGTGATCCTGTCGGCATGTTTCAACTACACCAACCTTTCCATTGCCAGATCGATGCGTCGTTACAAGGAAATAGGCTTACGCAAGGTGATCGGGGCGGGAAAGAGCCAGGTGCGTCAGCAGTTTCTGGCCGAGGCGGTGATCCTGTCGCTTGTCGCGCTGATTCTTTCTTTCGGAATGTTCCTGGTGCTTCGTCCGCAATTTATCAGCATCGCCCCCGAACTCCTGAAAATGGTGAAGCTCGAAATAACAATGCCGATGGCGTTGACGTTCATTGCATTCTCCATGGTGGTCGGTATGGTGGCGGGCCTCTTACCGGCAATATTCTTCGCGAAAGTGAGCATCATCCATGCGCTGAGAGATGTGTCGCCGGTAAAAGTGTTCAAGGGGCTAAGCTTCAGGCGCGCGCTGGTGGTAGTTCAGTATTCACTTACGTTGATCTTCATCACCAGTACACTCATCGGTTTCATTCAGTATAAGAATATTCTCGCTTTCGATCTCGGCTTTAATACCGGGAACATTCTCAATATCAGTCTGCAAAAAAATAAACCCGAAGCTTTGATCAACAAGCTGAAAGCCCTGCCCGAAGTTTCGGTGGTCTCGCAGTCGAGACTCCTGACCAGCGTCGGCAACGCCTGGGGTGGCTTCCTGAAATACAAGGATTTGCGCGATTCGGCTCTCGTATTGTTAAACATAGTCGATGAGAACTATATACC
>JBARAD010000180.1:0-2134 GCA_049791675.1 Chryseosolibacter sp. | reverse complement strand
CAAGATAGGCAGCTTTTCAAATTATTGAAATATCAAATCTGAAACGCACGTCGTGGGTTTGAAAATGGACCTTCTGAAACAAGCCTGATGTGGAAAGACGCCCGTGTATTGGCAATGTGATGAACTTTTTTCGATGGTCCATTTTTATTATTTTTGAGTATGAAAAAAGCTATACCCTCTTTTCTCTTAATACTTATTCTTCATTATCCTACCCTGGCACAGACTGACCTGATCGGCGCGGGTCGCGCAATTCAGTTTGATGGGATCAATGATTACATTGACTTAGGTAATGTTTACGATGATATAACACTACCACTTAGTATTTCTGCCTGGGTGTACGTAGAACCCTCTTCAAAATATATGCTGCCTGTGTTTGCCAGTCAGGATAATGCACCCCTGTATAATGGTTTTTGGTTTTGTCTGACAGCCACAAATTTATTTTTTGAATATGGAGATGGCAAGGGAGACCAGAATGCGGCCTTTCGGAGAGGTAAATCTGCAGTTGTAAGCAATCTTCAGGGAAGGTGGGTTCATGTCTCCGCAGTTGTGAAAAGCAGAAATGATATTCAATTGTACGTCAACGGCCATAATGTAGGTGGCGATTACACCGGTTTCTCCGATTTGCCCATGGCTTCAAATTACCCCAATGACTTTGCCAAGATTGGGTATTTTTTCACTAACTCCGCCACGCACAGGTTCTATGGCTTCATGGATGAGCTGCGTATCTGGAACCGCGCGCTTTCCGAATATGAAGTCCGTGAAATGATGTGTCGCAGGTTAGTCGGAAACGAGACCGGATTGATCGGGTATTGGAATTTTGATGAAACCAGCGGCGATGCTGTAAAAGATCTTTCGGCAAAAGGGTATAATGGAACTGTATTGGGCGGGACGACACGCGTTTATTCGGCTGCCCCAATAGGCGATGAAAGTGCTTTCGTATATACCACGAACTGGTCTGGCACCTCGCTTTCACAAGAAGATCTTACTGTCGCCGAGGTATCAGGTACTGTTTATGGTGTACAAACATACATCGTTAATAATGTACCATCTCAGACAGGAGGTCTGGATATAACAACAATTCAACCGAAATACTATGGTATTTTTTTGGCGGACGATGGGGCCGTCAATACTTTCAACTTCAACTTTACGGAGGGGGTGGTATGCAAATTCTATAGAAGGAATGACAATAGCGTGGCGAACTGGCAACCGTCGGAAACGCTCGCCGGAATCCCGACGCGACTGGAAATCATTCCGACTTTTGAAACTGCTGAACTTGTTGTTGATCTTGGTCCGGACGTTTCCCTTTGCGGGGAGAACTCCTATCTTCTTGAAGCGCAAGCTGAGCCCGGAGTCACATTTTTATGGGACACAGGAGAAACCAGCCAGGCCATTACAGTAAGCAATTCGGGGAAGTTCGCCGTAGAGGCAAGGATGGGTTGTCAGGTAGGCGCTGATTCAATCAGGATATCTTTTCTCTCACCTCCACCGGATTTTTCCCTCGGACCGGATGAATTTTTATGCACGGCCGAGCCACGCCTTCTGATGACGGAGCTTCCGGAAGATGACTACGATTTCACATGGCAGGATGGTTCAAAACAACCGCATTATATGGCCACAGAATTTGGGAATTACTGGCTTCAGATCGAGAATGCATGCGGCGTTGCTGCGGATTCCATCACTTTCACGCAAAAACCTTTGAAGGATTTCAACTTCTATAATTTTATGTCGCCGGATAACCATGACGGTTTAAACCAATATTTTGTCGTGGATGGGTTATTGCAAGGTTCCCGTTTTACCGTATACAACAGGTGGGGGAAACCACTGTACAGTTCTTCCAATTACCAGAACAACTGGGACGGTGACGGCGTCCCTGCCGGTATCTATTTCTATACGATAGAGGGTGAATGTTTTGAACCCATCAAGGGAACGGTGACGATTACCCGGTGAAAATCATCTCGATCTGATGGATAACAAGCGATGTCGATCAGGGTCTATTTAGACGCTGCCTTTTACCCGCTGAGGATTCTCCTTTAAAAACGTTCCCCACGACTTGTCTTTGGTTTTTTGCGGCCCCTGCTGGTAATGGTGACATACCGCAACTGCCAGGGCATCTGTCGCATCCAGAAGTTTGGGA
>JBARAD010000179.1:0-10814 GCA_049791675.1 Chryseosolibacter sp. | reverse complement strand
GCTGCGTCGCCTCGTCGGCGTTGGCCGCCTCACCCACTACTTCGATCATCGGATGATCTTCCAACAACTTCATTAGCTCTTTTCGCGCCAGGCGCTCATCATCCACGATTAATGCTCTCATATCTTTGTTTTTGCGGTATTATTATTTCAGTCAGGACAAAATTATCGTTTTCGTTCACAATCCGAAATGATGCCTCATCACCATAAATCAATTTTAGACGCTGAACGGTATTTCTTAAACCCAGGCCCCCTTTTGAGGTCCTCTCCCCGTTCAAACGGCCACTGTTGCGAATCCGTATTTTTAGCCGGTCATTTTCAACCACGGTTTTCACCTGAATGATGCCTCCGGCCGTCAGCCTGGATATTCCATGCTTGATGCCGTTTTCCACCAACGTCTGGATCATCAAGGGGGGTACCCAAAATTTATTGGAATCCGGATGGATCTCAAACTCGGTTTTCAACCGCTCCTCAAAACGGATATGCTCCAGGCCCAGATAATCCCGTACAATTTTAAGCTCATCATCGAACTTTGTAAGACCTTTTTTATCAGTGGCAAGAGAATTCCGCAGAATGTTCGAAAGCTGATTTATCGCTTGCTTTGATTTGAGTGGATTTTCGTCCACCAGCGCCCGGATGCTGTTCAGCGCATTAAAAATGAAGTGGGGATTCAGCTGCGATTTCAGATTGTTGAGTTCGATCTGAACCATGGAGGCCTCATACTTCAGACTTTTGTTATACCGGTCGAAGTAATGATAGGTAAAATACAGCACGTACCACAGAAAGAAAATAACAGTGTAAACCAGGGACAACCCCAGGATCCGGCCGGCGTCAAACAACATTTCATAATCGTATATGCCCAACAGGTAGCTGATCGGCATCCGCAAGAAATAATAGACAAGTCCGAGGACGAACGACATGAAGATCACACGCACAATCAGCCTCGGCATCCCGATGTTCAGCCATTTGCTGGGATGAAGCAGAACTCTTGCAAAATGGGTCACTAACAAGCATAGCAGCGAGTCAAATAACAAAAATATTACCCTGTCTGAACGCGTCACCCCTGATGCGATGATACTGGAGACGATCTGAACAACCGCATACAACAGCCAACCGCCGATTTGCATAGACCAATAAAGTCTTTGCTTATTCATCGATTTCGCCGATAGATCCAGGGTTGACATGCCCGATTTCAGGTTTACAGGTACTTAAACTGGAGCAGGTACAAGAATAGTATTCCCGTAGCGCCGATCAGGATCCAGGAAACGATCACAAGAGGTTTCTTCATGGCCACAATTCCTGGTTCCATCGTCAGGGCATTCACAATGAAGGCGGCGCCTGCCATTCCATACAGGCTGAACTCAAGTAAATCATTAATCGTGAGCTGATAAATTGCTACACCCAGAAAGATCAATCCGAACAGGTATTGCCGTGTTTTCGCGTTCATGCATGTTGCTGGTTAAGTTCAGCTTTCAGAAACTTCCCTGTATAGCTTGCGGGATTATTTGACACTTCTTCTGGCGTTCCCTTTGCCACGATACGCCCCCCTCCAGCGCCTCCTTCCGGTCCAAGATCCACAATGTAATCGGAGGTTTTGATCACGTCCATATTGTGCTCGATCACCAAAACAGTATTGCCTTTGTTAACGAGTTTCTGAAGTACATCCAAAAGATGTGAGATGTCCTGAAAGTGCAGCCCGGTCGTTGGCTCGTCCAGGATATAGAAGGTTTTTCCGGTATCCCTTTTAGACAGTTCCGTGGCCAGTTTCACACGTTGTGCTTCCCCGCCGGAAAGCGTGGTTGCATGTTGTCCGAGGGATATATAACCCAGCCCTACCTCGTCGAGTGTTTTGATCTTTCTCAGGATGCGCGGTTGATTTTCAAAAAATGTAACGGCCTCCTCCACGGTCATATCGAGCACATCGGAGATGGATTTTCCTTTGAAGCGGACCTCCAGTGTTTCGCGGTTGTACCGTTTGCCTTTGCAGGTTTCGCACGGAACATAGATATCTGGCAGAAATTCCATTTCGATAAGACGCAAGCCTGCGCCCTCGCAGGTTTCGCACCGGCCACCCTTTACGTTAAAAGAAAATCGTCCGGTTTTATATCCTCGTATCTTTGCTTCTGGAAGCTGGGAGAACAAGTCCCGTATTTCAGTGAAGACGCCAGTGTATGTCGCAGGATTGGAACGGGGTGTCCTTCCTATAGGAGACTGATCGACTTCTATTACCTTATCAAGGAAATCCAGTCCGTCAATTTTTTTGTAGGCCAATGGTTCCGTTCGTGAATTGTAAAACTGTTGATTCAGGATCGGGAACAGCGTTTCGTGGATCAATGTTGACTTACCACTACCGGAGACGCCCGTAATGCAGGTCAGTGTGCCAAGCGGTATCTCAAGGTCCACATTCTTAAGATTATTTCCGCTGGCGCCTTTCAATGAAAGCTTTTCTCCTTTGCCGTTGCGCCGCTCACCTACATAGCCGATGCCGATGCTTCCATTTAGATATCCGGCAGTTTTGCTTTTCGAGCGCAGGAACTCTTTGGGTGTGCCTTCTGCGATTACCTGTCCGCCATGCCGTCCGGCGCCAGGTCCGATATCAAGAATATAATCCGACTCCAGCATCATGTCCTTGTCGTGTTCAACCACAATGACAGAATTGCCAAGATCGCGAAGATCCTTCAACGCCTTGATCAGCTTTACGTTGTCGCGTGCATGCAGGCCGATGCTTGGCTCATCGAGAATATACAACACGCCCACCAACTGTGTACCTATCTGCGTCGCCAGCCGTATCCTTTGAGATTCTCCGCCGCTTAATGTGCGGATAGGGCGGTGGAGATGAAGATAGTCCAGTCCCACGTCGAGCAGAAAGCCGATGCGTTTGCGGATCTCTTTCAATACTTCCGTCGCAATGATACGCTGCTTTTCATCGAGCCTGTTTTCAAGTCCCGTGAACCACTTCTGCAGCTCGTCGATCCCTAAAAGTGAAAGCTCTGCGATGTTCTTTCCATCAAGCTTAAAATGAAGGGACTCTTTCTTCAGCCTCGCTCCCTTGCATTCCGGACACGTGCGGATGATGGTAAAATCCTCCACCCACTTCTTGATGGCTTCAGAACCTTCATCGCGTTGCTTCTCAAGAAAATTGATAATGCCCTCAAACTTCGAAGTCCACTCCGTTCCGGGATACTTGACAGAGGGAACACCGACCGGTTCATCGTCTCCGTACAGCAAGACATTCAGCACTTCTTTCGGTACATTCTTAAGGGGTGTACTCAGGCTTAGTTTATAGCGTTTCAGGATCGCTTCAATCTTCTTGAAGATCCAGATGTCGCGATATTCACCGAGGGGGAGGATGCCCCCGCGGCTGATACTTAAGCTCTTGTCAGGGATAACAGACTCTTCGGTGATCTCTTCGATCTGACCAAGTCCGTTACACTCCGGACACGCCCCATAAGGGGAGTTAAATGAAAATGAATTCGGCGCGGGCTCATCATAAGACAAGCCTGTCTTCGGATCCATCAGAAACTTTGAAAAGTGATGAAGCTTCCCGCTTTCCTCGATCGCCATCACGACGCCTTTTCCTTCCTTTAAGGACTTGTTGATCGACTGGCCGATGCGTGCGCGGTCCTTGCTGTCGGCGATGATGCGGTCCATCACTACCTCGATGTCGTGAATCTTATAACGGTCCACCTGCATCTTTGCCGTGATCTCTACAATCTGACCATCAACCCTGACCTTGGTGTATCCTGATTTACGGATCTGCTGAAAAAGCTCGCGGTAATGGCCCTTGCGGCCTTTGATAACCGGCGCAAGGAGGACGAGCTTCTTGCCCCTGAAATTATTCAGGATGGCATCCAGGATCTGGTCCTCAGATTGGCGAATCATCTTATCACCGCTGAGGTAAGAGAATGCTTCACCGGCGCGGGCGTATAAGAGACGCATGAAATCATAGATCTCCGTGACCGTACCGACGGTTGAGCGGGGATTCCGCGACGTAGTTTTTTGCTCAATGGAGATAACCGGACTCAGCCCGTTGATCTTGTCAACATCCGGGCGTTCCAGGTTTCCCAGGAAGCTGCGGGCATAAGCTGAAAAGCTTTCCATATAACGCCGTTGACCTTCTGCGTAAATGGTATCAAAGGCAAGGGATGACTTGCCGCTTCCGCTGATACCGGTGATGACCACCAGTTTATTACGCGGAAAAGAAACGTTGATGTTTTTCAGGTTGTGCTCGCGGGCACCGATGACTTCAATATTTTCGTGACCCGTAAGGTCGATGATTCTTCTTTCTGCTGTTGCTTTGGACATGGCCGGTAAATATGAAGAATACAAAGTTTATATCCATATCGTTTCATTGAAATGAATAAAAGTCCGGAACCTCAGTCGATGGCCATAGCGTGGAGGCGTGATACCGGCAGAAAGGCCCGCCGGCTATCGTAGCGACCCGGACATACGTCACTTCTGCACATAACCCTTTAAACTCTCAGGATACTGACCGGCTGCGGGAGACTTCTTATCAAAATTAGAAAACATTTTCTGTTCCGGCCAATTCTGGCCGGACCTTTCCTGCTGCCCCGCCAGTACGAGGCCCTTGCCGGCAGCGATTGGATCGCCTCAAGCAAGGGCCTGTTTAAGTTTTTTGAATAACTGTTATAGCTGCGAATATGGCAGCGGCTCCAGGAAAATCTTATGGATCTTTGAAACGGTGTTGGCGTATTCTTCCATCTTTGACATCTTCTGCCATTCGGGGTGAACGCTGAAATCCTTCCAGACTTTATCACGCTCCTCCATCGATTGGTAGCCTGCCAGATATGTCAACGCAGGCATGTAACTACCGGTGATATTTTCGCTGTAGAACACGGCGCCCAGCTTTACATCCTTGAAAATATCAATCTCACCATCATTGAACATCTTTACTTTGCGTCTCACAGCATCTTCACTGTAGCCTTCATAAATCCGAAGCTCGAACAGCTTCGGCTTACCGGAAGGCACGATCATTTTTGGTTGTCCGTCAAAGGCAAGCAGTAAAGACGAGTCATAACGCTCATACACCGCCTGATCCATGGGGATCTTGTTGTACTCGCTGCTGGCTTCAATAAAATCTTTATCATTCTTCAGGTCCAGTGTGACTTTTCCAAACGCTTCAAACGAAGTATACGGGATGATCATGTAGATCTTCGCCGGTTCCGCCTTACTCAATTCGCTGAAGACCCCGATGTTCTTCACTCCCTTCCGGTTCAGTGCAGGGATCAGCGCCTTCGAAAAATAATTATTCAGAGGATTCATGTTTCGGCGCATGTGATAGATACGGAACTCATAAACTTCCTTGTTCTTCGGCTGTGGCTTTGCCATGGGCGAACCCAATCCGGCGCCGGCTACCGCAGCAGTCGTTAAAATCGATTTTTGTATGAAATCTCTTCTTTCCATGATTCAATATTTGTGAGACAAAATAAGAATATAAATCCGAACATTATTCTTGTTAACGCACCATTAATTCCCCTCAGGCGATTGAAGTCGCTCGAAAACGAATACGCCTTTTTTATTGGATACAATGATATCGATGGCTCCGTCACCGGTAATGTCCTCGGTAACCATGTGAAGGCCTGAACCCGAATCGTTATCGATCTCATGAGCCTCGAAGAATGGAGCACGCGCCGGTTTGTATTCGAACCAGTACAATACAGCGGGGTCGTGGGCTCCCGGATCATGATCGGTGTCATTGTGCGCAAAGAATCGTTTCCCCACCACGAGATCAGCATTGCCATCTTCGTTGATGTCCACCAGCGACGACGAGTGCGATTGCGAAAACGCATTGCTGATCTCGTGCTGTTTCCAGTTGATGTTGCCGTCAGCATCCTTTGCCTGCTCATGCCACCAGATGCCTATGCGGTGAGCGGATGCGCTCAGGACGTCATTGAGACCGTCGCCGTTAACGTCCAGCACATGCATGTGGGAGCAATCATCTCCAAGGGCTGCCCGGTGAAACGCCCAGTTTGTCTGCTCGCGGTTCTCAGGCGCTTCCCACCATCCCTCCTTGATAATAATATCTTTCCTTCCATCCTTATTCACATCGCCAAAGCCAAGGCCGTGAGAGAACCGTTCTGTGCCGGGCGCATCGATCTCACTAATGGCAAATCGCTCCCAGGTCTTCGCGCTTTCCGATCGGGGCGCGCGCAACCATACCATTTGTTTTTCTTTGGAATCGGCACATAAGATATCCAGCGCTCCATCACCATCGATATCCACAAATGCAGGCGATTCATTGCCTACCTGAACGGTCTCATGCACAGGATGTTTTTTCCAATGACCTTGCTGGTTCTTTGGATTCTCGTACCAGAAAGCAACTGTCCCCGGAAAACCGATGACAATAAGATCCACCCACGCATCGCGGTTCACATCCATGCTGAAATTGAGGAAAGAATCACTGTATTCTTTTGCCCCGTCGTAGGCCTTGCCAGGGTAGATCTCGTGACGTTTCCAATCCGGCGCCTCGAACCAGTAGGCACCCGCCATCACATCCGTCTTCCCATCCTTGTTGATATCGCCGACCGCCACACCTTCAGAGATGAACTCACGGTTAAGGGTATGTTTCTTAAATTCAACACCGGCGTGCGCGCGGTGCGCGTCGTCGTCGGTTCCGCCGGCCGGCTGGCTGCTTCCACTGCATCCTGCCACGAAGGAAAGGATGACAAATCCATATACTGTTGTGTGCGATTTCATTGATGATTTTTAGTGTTTACGCCATCCTTCGCACAGGTCTGCCCGCACCAAGGATGGCTGGATTTTTTCATTGATCTGAACCTAGCTTTGCAGGCTTAACAGGTACTGAAGCAATGCATTAAATTCTTCCTGTGAGAGAACATTGCCAAAGTGATCAGGCATCAGCGTGTACTTCGAGGGTTTCTGTTCTGCGATCTCATTTTTTGCTACGGAAAATTCCTTGCCGGTCATGTCAGCAAATACAATCACCTGGCCTTCCTCGCGGCGGAACAACCCGCTCATAACTTTTCCATCCTTCATGGTAATGGTGTAATTTCTGAAAGCCTCTGACACATTGCGGTTGGGGTCAAGGATCTTTTCCGCAAGCGCCCGCGGTCCCCACTTCCCTACGCCGTCAAGTTGCGGACCAATGGCGCCGCCGTCATTTCCGATGGAATGACAAGTGCTGCAATGCTGGCGGAATACCATTTTGCCCGAGTCGATCGGCGCACGGTCTGTCAGCGAACCGAACTCAATCAGTCTTGTATCGATCAGCGTTTGCCTTTCCTTACTCACAGGTTCCAGCTTTGCTGTGATCGCTTTGTATTCCTGTTGCTGACGCGGAGAAATATTCAGCATGATGCGCTCCTCGACTTTCGGCTCGATCAGCGTGCGCGGCAATAGCTCGCCGCTTTTGACTTTCCGGAAGATAATATTCTTTCCTTCCGGCGAAGCTGCCAGCGACATGACGACCGCTGACTGCAGATCCGGTGGTGCATTTTTCACATCCGCCAGCACATGATTGATCGCGGGACCGGAAAAATCTCCCAATAACGCCGCAACGCGGTTTTTGAATTGTGAGGGCACTGTGTCTTTCAAAATTCTTCCTGCGAGCGCCGCATGTTTATTTGCATCCAGGATCATCAGCGACCTCAGGGCCGCGAGTTTCACATCAGCATCTGCGGTAGATCCTTCTTTGAAGAAAGCCAGCAATGAAGGCTCAGCATTTCGCATCTTATACTTACCGGCGAGGTCCGACGCGAACCTTTGCTTGGCGAACACTTCAGGAGCGGCTTGCCTGACGTCTGCCGGATATTTCTCCAGCAGGCTCCTGGCAAGGGCAGTCCCCCATGATTGAAGTTGCGTCGTTTCCTTCGCTCCACGCCTGGCAATGCCCTGTTGCATGCCTTTAAACACGAGATACTGGAAGTCCATATCATTCGTCTTAGTTCCTTTGGTGGCAGCGATAACATCGTTCAGTTGCGACGACGGCGTATAGCGTGCCAGGTGTTCGTACAACCGGGTCAGGCGATCACCACTCCAGTCCGTTTGATCAATATGCCGTGCAAGGAAGTTCGCCGCTTGTTCAGAGGGGACGCCTACGATAACATCTACCAGATATCGTGCCTCCTGCGGTTTCCATTCCCGGGAAGCAACTTCCTTCATCAGGTTGTTATTCCGAAGAAGATTGCGGAGCACCAGGCGGGTTGTATACAATTGATGCGAGTCCTGTTCCGGAACATCGGCGCGTTCCGCAAGAGCCTTTTCCAGCGCCGGGATTTCAGGAAACTTGACGAGCAGTTCCGTTGCAGCTCTTTTGACATGCGGGTCCTTATCTGCGAGTGCGTTTACTACAAGATCGAAAAAGTGCTTGTCTCCATGCTCCTTCTCGAGCAGAATGCGCATGGTATGAAGTCTCACGACCGGATCCTCATGTTCCGCAGAACTTTTTATAAGATCATCAGGCAGCGCATTCAGGCGGTGCAGCACCCACAGGCCGTGAATGTGCGCGCGTGTGCTGACGCTTTTATCCTTGATCAGTGTGTTCACTGGGTCAATGGCACTTTTACCAATGCGCTCAGCGAGCTGATCGGCGGCGGCCAGTCTGATCGCAAGATTATCGTGATCAAGGGCGGAAACCAGCGCTGATGCGTTGGCTGTGGTGAGGTCTTTCAATTCATTGGCTTTGCCTTTGTATGTAATGCGCCAGATGCGGCCTCGGATCCTATCGCGTTTCGGGTGCGTCAGCGGAACTTCGTAATGGCCGATGATGCTATTATAGAAGTCGGCAATGTAAAGTGCTCCGTCAGGACCTAACTTGATGTCTACGGGCCGGAACCACGGATCTTCACTCAATACAAATTCTTCCTCCAGTTTTCCAACAGGAGACGAACCCTTGAAGGAAAAGGAATTCCTGTACACCCGGGACGCAACGGCATCTCCGATGTAGAAGTTACGCTGATACGCTTGGGGATAGAGCACATCGGCATAGTAAGCAATCCCGGCGAGCGCAGTGGCTTCTCTTTCAAGTGGCTTCATATCCGGCGCAAAACCCATCCCTTCTTCTTTTCCCCACTGCGTATAATCGCCTCCCCGGATGAGTTGGTAGAGCGGAGAAGTATGGCAATCCGTAGAGTAAAGGTAGCCGAGTTCATCATATGCCAGCCCAAAGGGGTTGATCCTGCCATGCGTGATGTGCTCCACGCGGCTTCCATCGGGCAGGAACCTGAAAGTATTTCCGGAGATCATGGTGATGGAATCGCCATCTGCGCCCGCAACGGTTGAACGGTTTGTAAAACCATGACATGCGTGGATCCATCCATCGTATCCACGCATGAAGTTGTTGACCATGCCGTGCGTATCGCGGTGCTGAAAAGGTCCCAGAAGAACTTTGCGGCTGTCAGCCTTGCCGTCGCCGTTGCTATCGGTAAAACGGTAAACATTCGGAATGCTGTAGGCAACCGCGCCATCAGAAACGGGAAATATCCCGATAGGAATATTTAATGTATCGCTGAAGTTGGTAAAACGGTCTGCCTTGCCGTCGCCGTCTGTATCCTCAAGAATGGTGATGCGGTCCGAGCCTTTGCCGGGGGCCGCGGGAAACGGATATTCATAGGATTGTGTGACCCACATGCGGCCTTTCGCATCAAAGGTCAGGTTGATAGGTTTTCCGATATCGGGCTCGGAAGCATAGAGTTCAATCTCGAAACCTTCCGGAAGTTTGAATCCGGCTTTTTGTTCTTCCGGCGTGCGGGCCTCCGTTGACCGGATATGTTCCCGGAAAATTTTCCCGCTAAACCGGCTGTCGTTCGCCGTGGTGTCTTTTTCTGATTTTTTGTCATCGCATCCTATGAACAAAAACAGTCCGATACAGGCTGTTAACACCGAAAACTTCATTGTATTCATACTTTTATTCTATGCTGACCTGGGTTAGTATTTAAACTAAGACGAAGAAAGTAAGTCTCGCTTACAGGTTACAGATTTGAAATTTAAAAAATAAAAGTTGAAAGTTTCAAGTTCAGGACAGAAAGCTGAAAGCAAAACATAGGCCTACTCTTCTCTTGTACGTGCTGCTGATCAATGATCACCCTCCGTGTTCTGAAGGTTGTGTATACCTTCAGTTTACAATCCGACTTTAGCGCATTTAGTGTTTCTCAGCAGGTGAACCACCCTTTCTCGCGGAAGCCACAAAAAAGAACGGATCCATAGCACTCACTATGGATCCGCATATTCAATCGGGCAAGATACCGGTTACTGGATACTGCCTTTCACATCCGTATTTTTCCAGCTTCTTGTATTCGCGGAGTCAATCACCGCCTGACACACCTTTTGTGTCTCGAGCGCATCCCTGAAAGTCGGATGGCACGGTTCACCGGTTTCAAGGCTTTTCAGGAAATCTGCGGCCTGATGTACGAAAGTGTGCTCATAGCCAATGGAGAGTCCGGGAACCCACCAGCGCTTCATATAGGGTTGATCTCCATCTGTTACCAGGATAGAGCGCCATCCCCGGACGATGGAGTCGTCGCGGTGATCAAAATATTCAAGGCGATTGAGGTCGTGGAGATCCCAGCGGATGGAAGCGTGCTCACCATTGATCTCAAAGGTGTACAGCGCCTTGTGTCCGCGTGCATAACGGGTAGATTCAAACAAGCCGAGTGATCCATTCTCGAAATGGCAATGGAAGATACAGGCGTCATCGATGCCCACCTTCTGCACTTTACCGCTTGCCTGATGCACGCGTTCTTTGATGAACGTTTCTGTAACGGCTGACACATCTTTGATAGCGCCGTTCAGCCACATGGCAGTATCAATGCAATGAGCCAATAGATCACCCGTTACAC
>JBARAD010000178.1:0-4848 GCA_049791675.1 Chryseosolibacter sp. | reverse complement strand
GTATAATACAGGCAAGCCGTATGTCGGCCGTGAAGTAAAATTACGGTTAGCCAAAAACGAGGGTATGGTGCCGGAAGATATTTTCTTTAACTTCATTTATCAGCCATTTTATGACGGTCAGAAGAATATCATAGGCATCCTTGTATTCGCCTATGAAGTAACGGACCAGGTAATTGCCCGGACGGCAATCCAGAAAGCCAACGAGGATCTTCAGCGACTGCTGCGGGAATTCCGGTTCGTAACTGATTTTATGCCACAAATGGTCTGGTCTGCTTTACCGGATGGCTACCATGATTATTACAATAAGCGATGGTATGAATACACCGGTCTTTCCTATGAAGGCACAAAAGGTGAAGGATGGAATTCTGTACTTCATCCTGAAGACAGGGCGATGGCATGGAAGACATGGAAGCATGCGCTCGAAACCGGGGAACCCTATGAAATCGAATACCGTTTCAGACGGCATGACGGCGAATACCATTGGTTCCTCGGGAGGGCTCTTGCCCTGAAGGATGAAAACGGCGAGATCCGCAAATGGTTCGGCACATGCACGGATATCCACGAACAAAAGCTGGCCAATTCCATTCTTGAGCAAAAAGTCAACGAAAGAACGAAAGAATTGAAGGAGATCAATCATGAACTTGAAGAATCCAATAACGACCTGCTTCAATATGCTTCCGTTGCTTCCCACGATCTGAAGGAACCGTTGCGCAAGACTGTTATTTTCGGAACGCTGCTCAAGGAAAATCACCAGGACGAACTATCGGAAAAGGCGCGATCATACGTTGATAAGATCATCGTCTCTTCCGACCGGATGACAAGGCTTGTAAGCGATCTGCTGACGTATACCAGACTCTCTTCTTCGGGGGCCCCTCAGTTTCAAAGAACAAACCTGAATGAGCTGGTTCAGGATGTCTTAAACGATCTGGAAATACTGATCGCGGAAAAAAATGCAAAATTCGAGGTTGACGGTTTGCCCTGCGCTGAGATCATCCCTTCGGAAATGCGACAGGTTTTTCAGAATATCATCAGCAATGCGCTGAAGTTTACCCGGGAAAACGTCCCGCCGCATGTCCGCATCACGGGCGCCCGGATCAGCGAACCGGCGCTGGTGGATGCCTATGACAGAAACGGTCAATTCTGCAGAATCACCATGAAGGATAATGGCATCGGTTTCAGTAACAGCTACGCTGAAAAAATATTCGGCATGTTTCAGCGGCTGCACGCCAGGGAAAAGTTCGACGGCACCGGTATCGGTCTGGCGATTGCTAAAAAGGTCATTGCCAAGCACAACGGTACCATCATGGCAACGGGGGAGCCTGGAAACGGGGCGACATTCACAATTATTTTGCCCCTGACCCAACAGGGTGTCCACAGTCCGGAAACGCCAAGCGTCCCACCCGTCAAATATTTTTTTAAATCCTAGAAAAGGAAGATCGTCGCGTGCTTTTTTTGCCTATTTTTTCACCGGCAATTCCTAACCTGAGCCGGCCCCCTATGCGTCTTCATTTCTATCATGCTCCTATTGCTCCAGACCGAAAGGGCTGGCATTGTAAATCAGCAGTAAGTGTGTATTGCCTGAATTTTGATTGAAGTCCATGACCGGCCATCCGATTATTTTTTACGCAGATGACGATTCCGACGACAGGACTTGGGTCAAGGAATCCGTCTTAAAAAAGCAACCATCCGCTGAACTGAAGGAGTTTGAGGATGGCACGCAGCTTCTGCACTTCCTGCGGAATGTTCCGGATGTTCTGCCTGACCTGGTGATACTCGATATCAACATGCCTGGCATGTCAGGTAAAGATGTCTTGAAAGAATTGAGAAACAATTCCGCCTGGAACAGCCTGAAGGTAGTGATGTTCACCAATTCCGCCGCTGAGGTGGATCGCTTGTATGCAAAGTCGCTCAATGCCTCCTTTATTACAAAGCCGATGAGTCTGGAAGGTATAAGAAAAGTTGCTGACGATCTCCTGAAATTGTGTCGTTAGAACCGACAGCACATGCTTCGGGACTTCCCTTGGCCGGTCTCTAGTTCGTATAAGTCTTCGTGTGTTTTGAGACCAGGTTTAAAAGGGCCTCTATCAGAAATGGCTTCTCCAGAAATTCATCCACGCCGGCGGCGACAGCCTGATCATGTGTGTTGTGAAGTGATGATGTCATGATCACCGGAATGTTCTTCGTCTCTGACCTCGACCGGAGTTTTTTATAGACCGCCAGTCCATCACCGTCGTGAAGGCGTTCGTCCAGAATAAACAGGTCCGTAGGAGGTATGACACCTTCCATGAGCGTCCTGGCGCAATGCGAAATCATAACATCGTAACCAGCGCTTTCAAGCGCGAAGTTCAGTGAAAACAAAGTATCAAGGTTGTCCTCCACGAGATACACCTTCTTTTGCACGGCTTGAAAGATATCGGCCTTAAAATGTTTCACGATGGAATGGGGAACTGAATGATTCCTCAATAATGGATGCAGGGTTCTGTCCCAGTCAAGCTGCAGGAAATGATAGACAATTTCTTCATCATCCCATGACCTCTTCCGCAGCGGCCCTCCCTTCAGAGCGTATGCTGCGAGTGTTGACATGAGCTCATGTGCGGTAGGAAGGAAAGGAATTCCCCATAACTTTATTTCCAGGCACGGAAGACCTTCGTTCAATCGTGCAGGAGCATGTGTCGTTGGCGGTAGCATAGGCGTAGCAGGTAAGAACCGGTGTGCAGGAAAAAATTATGCCCGTGCGCGGCTACTGGCTCAGGCACTCGATTTTACTTACTGTTTGGAAAACGTGCATATGGAACCCAAAGGAGCATTAGACAAAATCAACAGCGAGGATCATGTGAATGAGATTATCAGCAGGGATGAGGAAAGTGCTGTTAAAGACAGTTCGGTTGCACTGCAGACGGCGGAAGACCTTATCCTTCAGATGCCTGCTTCCGATGAGCGTAGGAACCAATGGTTAAAAAAATACGGAGTATCTGCGGAAGCGAAAAAGCTTAAGCAGACGAACTGATGTTTTGTTCGCTCATATTATTTTCTCCCAATTGGCGGCAACAGTTGTAAGGACAGCAGGTAATAAAAGTAAAAAGACCAGCATCCTTGGATGTTGGTCTTTAGATAGACAGTAGTATGTAAACCGTTGCTGATGCCCTACCCGAAAGTCAGGTTTTCTTTATCCTGCTTGTCATGTCCCTGCGTCTTTACGATCTTGTTATAGATACCGAAGAGTAAGAATGCAGGGACCCACTGGCCGACAAATAAAGCCATGTTATCCTGTTTGAGTAATTTTAATGTCAGGGATGCTGTCATGCAGCCTACTGCTGTCCACAGGAAAGTGTCAGACGGCAGTTTTGCAGTCTGTTCTTCAATTGCCCTCGCTACTTTTCCTTCTTTCTTTTCAGGATTATAGTTAGCTGCTTTTGACTTCAATTCTCCTGCCTTTGATTTTAGATCTTCTACAAGTGCCATTTTTTTATCCTTTAGATTAATGTTCTACAAAACGGTTCGCGCAAAGCTTGCTTCGCGTTTCCATTTCATGAATAATAAATTTCTATGCCGGGATCTTCTTCGTTTGCGTTTGAGGGCAGGTACCCGCAGTAACATTACAGTATGCCTGCTTCGGAATAAGCACTGATCTTTTTTCATGAAGGTTTACTTCGCAAAATGATTTAACGCACGGGTTACTTGTTGGGCCGGGTTCTTAAAATCCTGAGCTTGCTATCTGCCGACAATGATATCACATCTTCCGAACCTTGCTGTTGGATGTAACTGGTAATATTCGGAGTGGCTGAGGCGCTGAAAAAGATATTGCCGATTGATATTCCGTGTGCCGCGAATCTTCAAATGCATATTCCTCCCACGCAGCAGTAAAGATAAAGGCGCCTTCACATCACGCTGGTCAGGAATTCAAAGCAGGTCCCATCTGCCGGTGAGATATCAATGTACGTCGGGGGAAGATTACGCTTAACCAACTGAGTCATTTTCGTGACTGAGTCCATTTTCCCCAAGATGACGGCGTTTGTCACCAGGAAACCTGTCGGAGGTCTTATTGCCGGATTGGGGTTATTGGGCTATTTTTAGAGAAATTAATTTCTAAAAATGACGAAGTGCGTATGGGGATTTTATGCGATCCTTTGTTTTTGCATCGGCGGTAATACTATCAGTGCACAGAACATCCGGCAGGATGATATTGTCGGCACCTGGCTGACGGAAGACCAGACCGGGCAGATCGCCATCTACAAAAGCAACAGCAAATATTTCGGCAAGATACAGGACGGAACAAGCGATGAGCATTCCGATGTGCACAATCCGGATGATGCACGTCGCAACGATCCTTTAATCGGTTTGGTGATTCTGAAAGACCTTCAATTCGATTCCGGAAGTGAGTGGAAAGATGGCACTGTTTACGACCCCAAGAATGGAAAGACCTATAAGTGTATGCTCGAACTGCTGGATAAGAATAAACTCAGGATAACGGGATACATTGGCTTCACCTGGATCGGGAGGAGTGAGGTCTGGCATCGGATCGGTAACATTCAATAGGATCTGGCGGACGCATTTATTGAGACTCAGCAGAGGAGGGATTACTCATGCGCACCAGCCATCGTGACTTCCACCGCACCTTCCTGCGCGCAGTTCGAACCCGCCAGCCCTTCGTTCGAATTCCGGTGCATTCAAACAGAAGAAGCCTGCTGTTTAGCAGGCTTCTCTTTTCGATTTCATTTAAGCAGAGGAGGGGGGATTACTCGTACGCGCCAGCATGCGCGCTTGCCCTCGTGACTCCCACCGCACCTTCCTGCGCGCAGTTCGAACCCGCCAGCCCTTCGTTCGAATCCCGGTGAATTCAAACAGAAG
>JBARAD010000177.1:0-4518 GCA_049791675.1 Chryseosolibacter sp. | reverse complement strand
GGAATGGTGAACAACGCATATTTACCTGCTGGCAGATCTTTGCCTTCAATTTTTACAGGTTTATCGAATTCAATTGTCGTTGCAGCATTTGCGCCTGTTCTCCAGACTTTGCCGAAAGGAACCAATTCTCCCATGATTTTCCGCTTGTCCGCAGACGGCCGGCAATAGGCGATATCGACATTAGCGCCTCCGACTGTTCCACTGACTTCTGCCTTTGGACTCGTGCGTTGTTTGGTTTGTGCAAGCGAAGGCAATGTCATGAAACAAGCAGCAACCACAACAAGTAGAAAAGATAACTTTCTCATAAGGATTTAAATTTTGGTTAAAGTTTGAAGTAAAAAGCCCCCCGAAATGGGTCCGGAGGGCGTTTTATGTATTAATTAAATTTACCTGTAAACTCTGTATAGAACGCTGCAAGACACCGAAAGGTTTGACTGATCAACCTGAATTTTGACCGCTCAAAAAAGTGCTGCTTAACGCCCGAAAGGATTCAATGCGGAAAGCGCTTTTTTCCCGCCACCCATCTTATTCATGGTTTTCATGAGTTTCCGCATATCGCCAAACTGTTTCAGCAGATTGTTCACCTCCTGAACGGTACGGCCACTCCCTTTCGCAATGCGCGTTTTCCGGCTTCCGTTGATCAATTCAGGGTTTTCCCGCTCCTCCAGGGTCATTGACCGTATAATAGCTTCTATGGGTTTAAAAGAATTATCGTCAAGGTCCACGCCTTTCAGCGCTTTGCCCATACCCGGGATCATTCCGAGCAGATCCTTCATATTCCCCATTTTCTTCACCTGCTGAAGCTGCTGAAGAAAATCATTGAAATCGAACTGGTTCTTGCGGATCTTCTTGTTTAAACGTTTGGCCTCGTCTTCATCATATGCCTGCTGCGCGCGCTCAACGAGGGAGATGACATCGCCCATGCCCAGAATACGACTCGCCATCCGCTCGGGATAAAAGCGGTCAATGGCCTCCATCTTTTCCCCGGTACTGATGAATTTTATTGGCTTCTCGACAACGCGCCTGATGGAAAGCGCGGCTCCACCCCTGGTATCGCCATCCAGCTTTGTGAGCACAACCCCATCAAAGTTCAGACGCTCATTGAAAGTTCTCGCGGTGTTCACCGCATCCTGACCCGTCATGGAATCCACCACGAACAGCGTCTCCGAAGGGCGCAGCGCTTCTTTCAACCGGGCGATTTCATCCATCATCTCCTCATCGACAGCCAGACGTCCTGCCGTATCGACGATGACGACCCGATGGTTGTTCTTCTTCGCGTACTCAATAGCAGCTTTTGCGATCTTTACCGCATCCTTGTTTTCGGGCTCTGCATAGACTTCTACACCAACCTGGCCGCCCAGTACCTTTAGCTGATCAATCGCAGCCGGCCGGTAAATATCGCACGCAGTAAGCAGTACGTTGCGACCCTGCTTCTTCAGGTATAAAGCGAGCTTTCCCGAAAAGGTAGTTTTACCCGAACCCTGCAACCCTGAAATAAGAATGACTGCCGGGTTACCTTCAATATTGATATCCTCACTGTGGCCACCCATCAGTTCGGTCAATTCATCATTGGTGATCTTGGTCAGCAACTGACCGGGAGAAATCGCCGTCAGCACGTCCTGCCCCAATGCCTTTTGACGGATATCGTCCGTTACTTCCTTGGCAACTTTAAAATTTACGTCGGCATCAATCAGCGCTTTGCGGATCTCCTTCGCAGTGGAGGCCACGTTGATTTCGGTGATCTTACCCTGACCTTTCAGGGTCTGAAAGGCCTTTTCAAGCTTAAGACTTAAATTATCGAACATATTGCTCTAGCAGTTTGAATGTATCTGTGAAGCAGGATTTTCCCGATGGACGTATCCTGATCCCGATTTCCCGTCATTTCATTAACGGGGTTCAAAGTTAATTAATTTTCAATCGCGAAAGCAGATGTATGGAAAAGCTTCCCCTGCCTTAAAGGCGTTTTTTTCCAGCGGCAGTTCCAGAAATCCTGTCACGTTTTTCAGATTGGCAAAATCCCCCGACCCTCCCCCGGGATTCGGATAAGCCAACAGGCGACCGCCTTCGTTTTTGACCTCCACCTGCAAAAAATAGGTGAGGGGCTGCGCAAAAGAAAAATCCTCTGCGAGCATGGCAGATCGTCCGGCTACCCGGGCGCCCATACTCCTGAGGATCCATGGCTTGATATATTTGTAAAAACACATGAATGTGGATACCGGATTTCCGGGTAACGCGAAGGCTACCTTTCCGGATGCCGACCTGCCGAACCAGAACGGTTTTCCCGGACGCTGACTTACCTGATGAAATAATTTCCTGATCCCGATACTTTCCATCACGTCAGGGACAAAATCAAATTTGCCCTTCGATACGCCGCCGGATAGAATGAGCACATCGTACTTGTCGGCAATATCAGCCAGACGTTTTTCCATCAGGCCTTTATCGTCCGCCAGATGAAAGCAGGCTGCATCACATCCCGCCTGCAGCAAGGCTGCCTGCAAGGCATAGGAGTTCGAGCGCCGGGTCTGAAATGCCGAAGGCGTGGCATTGATCTCAACCAGCTCATCACCGGTAGAAATGATGGCAACGCCCGGAGGGGCGAATACGCTGACCTCAGGCTTTCCCACCGAAGCAAGCAAAGCAACCTCCGATGGGGCCAACAACAATCCGGGCGTCAGCAGCACCTGCTTTTCTGATGCATCCATTCCCTGCAGGTGTATACTCTGCCACTGCACAATGTTTTCAGCAGTGATGGTGGCTTCACCGTTTCTAATGTCAAGGTCCTCGTATCGGATCACTGCATCACATCCCCCCGGGAGAATGGCGCCGGTCATCACCTCCAGGCATCCCGCCGCATCCTTCAGACTTTTCTTTTCCTGGCCCGCTGCCTGTGTCCCTTCTATTAAGAATGTGCGACGGCCCTTGACCCACGACTCATACCGGATGGCGATCCCATCCATGGATACCCGGTGGAACGGGGGAAAATCACGGTCAGCAATCACTGTTTCAGCCAGCACTTTTCCGCTGCACGCGTTTATTTTTACATGCGTCGGTGCTGGCGTGAAGAGATTTTCAAAAATGATGGCCGATGCTTCGCTGACAGTGATCATGTTCAAATATTAAGTAATTTTAAAAAATATCGACAAGCGGTTAAACCGGGTCCTAAAATAGAATGAAAAATAACAAATTAACGCACGTAGATCCTTCGGGCAATCCCGCGATGGTAAATGTTTCGGAAAAAACTGTCACCCGTCGTACAGCCAAAGCCCAGGCGATTGTCAGGGTGGGAAAGGATATTATCGGTCTCATCAAAGCGGATGAACTGACGACGAAGAAAGGGCCCGTGTTCCAGACTGCCATTCTCGCGGGCATCATGGGTGCAAAAAGGACTTCCGAACTGATCCCGCTTTGCCACCCACTCGGACTGGAAGACTGCCAGATCGCCATTGAGCCGGGGGAAGCCGAAGTCCGGATCATTGCAACCGCGACATTATCGGCGAAAACCGGCGTTGAAATGGAAGCGCTCACGGCAGCGTCGGTGGCGGCCCTTACGATTTATGATATGTGCAAAGCCCTTTCGCATGAGATCGTGATCAGCGAAATCAAACTGCTGGAAAAGACAGGGGGCAAAAAGGATTTTAAGACAACGTGATGGGTATTGGACTAGATTCAAAGTTCAAAATTCAAAATTTAATATTCAAAATTCAAAATTTAAGATTTAAAATTGAGACCGCTCTAAGATCCTGGAGCCGACCCTCAATCTTAAATCTTAAATCTTAAATCTTAAATCTTAAATCTTAAACTTCAATTTTGAATCACCGCTCCTGCCGGACTCGCCGAAATCCACTCTTCACCATCTTCAAAAACCTCCTTCTTCCAGATCGGCGCCTTCTCTTTCAGGTTGTCGATGATATACTGACACGCTGCGAACGAATCTTTTCGGTGCGGCGTGGAGACGGCGATGACAACCGATACCTCTCCCGGTTTCAGCGTTCCGATCCGGTGACTGACGGCCCATCCCAACAATCCCCATCGGTGCGAAGCCTCCTCGATGATCTTCTTAATTTCAGCCACAGCCATGGCTTCGTAAGCTTCGTATTCCAGCCACAATACATTCTTGGCATGAGCCGTATTGCGCACTGTACCGACAAACACATTTACCGCCCCCGCCCCCAGGCTGGATGCAGTATCGATGACCTTCTGTACATCAATTGATTTTTCTGTGATTTTAATCATTTGCGATCGGTTGTATGCAGTAATACAATGAAATTAAAACTAGCGATAACTCCCGCAAATAACAAGCGGGAAATCGATAAACCCCGCGGGGGGTTCTTCATGCAAGCAAGCTTACGCTGCAAGACACAAAACCGATCAGCCTCCGCTCACCGGCGGAATCAACGCGATCTCATCGGAATCTGCAATCGACAGATCGTCCTCTGCATACGCGTTGTTGACGGCAATCATCAGTGACCGGATATCAAGCAGCGACGGATACCGCTGTTTTAAGGCGCTCCTCAAAGC
>JBARAD010000176.1:0-3948 GCA_049791675.1 Chryseosolibacter sp. | reverse complement strand
CAATGCGACACCCCCTGCCATGCAGAGATAAGAAGCTCCTGTCAGGCGTTTTGCTTCGGCCGCCATCTTCAGAACCACTTCTTCGGTTATTTCCTGGATGGCCAGTCCGAGGTTGCAGTGATGTGTCAGCAATTCCTCGTCGGGCTTGCGCGCCTTGAATCCGAAAAGCTTTGCCCACTTGTCTTCCTGCACCATGGTAAGTCCGGTGGCGTAATTGAAGTAATCCTGGTTAAGCCAGATAGACCCGTCCTCCTTAATATCCACCAGTGTTGAGCGGATGACTTGCGTGTATTTCTTGACCTGTTCACTTCCCGGTACCCCGTATGGAGCGAGCCCCATCAGTTTATACTCTCCGGAATTAACCTTGAAGCCGAGGAAATAAGTGAAGGCTGAGTAAAGAAGGCCCAGTGAATGGGGGAACTTCAATTCCTTCAGGATCCTGATATTTTTGCCCTGGCCGTGGCAGATAGAGGCCGTCGCCCATTCTCCAACGCCGTCAATGGTCAGTATCGCAGCATCTTCATAAGGAGAAGGATAGAATGCGCTTGCTGCATGTGACAGGTGATGTTCGGGAAACAGCATCTTCACCTTTTTCCGATCGAATGACTCAATTTTCTCCAGTTCCTCATACAGCAATCGCTTCAGGAACATTTTCTCCTTGAGCCAGACCGGGATGGCCGTAATAAAGGAGGGGAGGCCTTTGGGCACAAACGCATAGTAGGTTTCAAGCAACCTTTCGAATTTTAAGAGCGGCTTGTCATAAAAAGCAATGGCATCCAGCTTATTCAGGCTTGTTCCTGAATATTGGAGGCAGAATTTTACCGCATTGGCGGGGAAACCCGGATCATGCTTTTTCCTTGTAAAACGTTCTTCCTGGGCTGCGGCAATAATTTCGCCATCCTCAATGATAACGGCCGCTGAATCGTGATAAAAGGCGGAGATTCCTAAAATTTTCACTGGATCTTTTTGATTTGTAAGGATTGGAAATAACAGGTCACCTGAACCGTGCATAAAAACTGTTCCACATGGATCCGGTAGCGGCATTTGGCATTCCTTTTTTAAGGGGAAAAAGGAATTATTGCCGGTCTTAACCCCATGTTTTATCCAAAATCCATCACAAGCAATTTTTTCCTGACGCGGCCTTCAGTTAAAAGAGTTGGCTCGCAATTTTAGTATATCCTGTTAAGGTTGGTATACGGTCAGGTGAAACGTTGCCTAGCCCATGGATAATGGTGGAAGGACAGGGTAAGACAACTAAAAACTGAATATTAATATAATCGAAAAAACGAAAATGGATCTTTTACTTTTAGGGAAAGCATTGTTGAGAAAATTGTGGATCCTGGTATCCGTCCCCCTCATTGCTGGCTTTGCAGCGTACATTTTTACAATGGATACGCCGGATACGTATGTATCGAAAGCTCAGCTCGCAACAGGATTTACCATCCATGATCAGGTCCAACTGACCGAAGAAAAATTCAATAGCCGGGAGGCTGATATAAAATTCAGTAATCTGATGAGTTCCATGAATTCGGGACTGGCAGTGAATCTCACATCTTTCCGGTTGCTGTTGCATGATCTCGATCCCGGCAAAGTAGCTTTTCACAGACCGGATCCTGAAACATTTTTCGCAACCCCTGAGGAAACTGAAAAAGTGAGAATGGTGGTGGCCGACAAACTTCAGAAATTCTCCCCCTTGACTTCCACTGACGAGGATTTTGTTCTGGTGAACCGTTTTTTGCAAGCCTACGGCTATAATTACAATGATATCAAGGATAACCTCTCGATCGATCGGATACCCAACACCGATTTCATTGACGTGCAGATGTCGGCGGATAAGCCGGGCCTTGCGGCACTCGGGGCCAATGCATTCTGTGAGGAATTTATCCGGTACAATGAATCACTCAAGTCAGAGCGCAGCACTGAATCAGTGGAGTTCCTGAAGGATTTGACGGAGAAAAAGAGGGAAGAGCTTGATAAGAAACTTGAGATCCAAAAGATGTTCAAGGCTAACAACAATGTTTTTAACCTGGAAGGTGAAAGCGGAATGAAAATGGGTCAGCTTTCCGTGCTTGAAGCCCAGGCCGCGAGCACCCGCAGCAATATCAATAAACTGGAACTCACTATCCAGCGATTGAATGACGATATCGGCAAATTATCGGCCCCGGCAACCTCTAACAGCAATCAGCGGATACTGGAGCTGCGCACCCAGATTAATGACATGAATGCGCGTTACATCACCGGGGGGTCCAGTAACAGGACGCTTCTGGATTCATTGAATTTTCTCAGGGAAGAGCTCCGGCTGGAACAGGATAATTCGCTGCGTATGGGCGCCAGCGTCTCGGCTGGTTATACCGTAGCAGACCTTCAGAATAAATTAAGAGAGGCTGAGATCGACTTAAAGGTACAGAAAAATGACCTCAGCGCCACCGAGTCCAAGATGCGGTCCATCAACTACAGTTTTTCCGGATACGCAAGCAAGGAGGCCGAGTTGTCGGCGATTCAAAAAGAAGTAGAACTCGCCCAGGATGAATTCAAAATGGCGCTCGATAAATATAATGAGGCAAAAAACATGCAGTTATCCGGCAATAATCTGCGGCTGGTACTGATGGCAACGCCTCCGGTAAATCCTGAACCCGGTATCCGGCTGGTCATCATCGGATTGGCTGCCTTTACAAGCCTTTTCCTCTGCGTGATGGTCATATTAGGTGTTGAGCTCATGGATGCGGCCGTCCGCACACCCGAAAAGTTCAAGCGCATGACAAACCTTCCCATGGCCGGGATCATCAACCGTATCGACAGCCGCAATTTTAATATCCGCACTTATTTTAATCAACAGAACGGCACCGAGGAAACGGAGTTATTCAAGTCGCTGTTGAGGAAATTTCGCCACGAAATTGAATCTTTGAATGGGAAGGTGATCTTATTTACGAGCCCGAAACGCCGCGATGGAAAAACCTTTGTCATGTTCTCCCTGGCGTATGTACTCAGCCTTCTTGACAAAAGGGTGTTGATTCTGGATACAAATTTCAAGAACAACTCACTTTCGCAGATCCTGGGCCGTGGTCAGAGTGATCTGAAGGTTTTGGATACGAAAAAGCACAAACTCCTCGTCAGTGCACAGGACAGCGATAAGAAAGTTGAACCCGAATTTGAACATGAGAATTCATATGATCTGATCAACCCGACCAAGTACAAGAATATTTACATCGTCGGCAACTCCGGCGGAGGAAGCGAATCGCCTGCTGAGATCTTATCGGGCAGAGACTTCACAAACCTGGTGTCTGTTCTCGCTGACAGCTTTGACTATGTACTGATGGAAGGCGCATCGCTGAATGATTACTCGGATACCAAAGAACTGGTGCGGTATGCCGACAAAGTGGTGGCCGTTTTCTCAGCGGATACTTCCATCCGTCAGCTCGACCGCGAAGCAATTCAGTATTTCAAATCCCTCGGTAAGAAGTTTGGTGGATGCGTGCTCAACCGCGTCGATTCAAAAGACCTGAAACTGTAACAGACTTATCAAGCATCAGACATCAGCCCTTACGCCTTTCACCTGGCATCAGGTATTAGTCACCCGGCTCAGTCATGGATTTGATATCCGTGGCTGAGCTGTGACTAGGTACCGCTCAGGCGCCGCCTTCATTTGCCATTCAGGTTCTCGATCCCGTCTGGGAATCCAGGAACAATTCCGAATCTGATTTACCGCGTCACAGCGATTATAAGTTAATCGTGCAACCCCGCGCTACATTGAGGAGGAGCTTGCGACCGATTCGGCACCAGGTCATGCGGGCGAATTTCTGTCCAGAAAGGGAGGAGGGAAGTATGCAGGGGTATATGACGAAGTCATGATGTGTGGGCATGTCAGTGCACGATGATCAACATGAAGTCTGCTGACCGAGTCGTAAAGACGTGTGAACTAATATTAGTGATTCGAGACCTCTTTTTCCT
>JBARAD010000175.1:0-4403 GCA_049791675.1 Chryseosolibacter sp. | reverse complement strand
GCGCCACGGTTAATAAAATATTCCTCGGTCCACCGGATCAACTCCGGAACATCCGCCTTCCAGTTGGGATTCACCTCCGGGAAGTCGAACATAAAGAGTTTGAAATTGCTCGCGCTGAGGTTGCTCCGGTACGTATGACTTTTGACTGCGTTATCGGAATGTCCATCTGTCCAGTATCCAGTCTGCAGGGGAAATTTGATGAGGAAATCTTTCACATAACCACGCGCTTTTTTGTACGCATCCACGTTGCCCGTATTTGCCCTGATGAGCGCATCGAGCAGCATGTACGCCCCGGTCCAGTTGGCACCGTATTCAGATGTCGCCTTCCCGCTATCCATGACCACCAGATAGGGCCAGGGCGAATGAGTTGCCGTCCCCGGGCGGACTTTCTTTGCCAGCGTATTGGCAACATTCACCGCGGCAGTTTTATATTTCTCCTTTCCCGTGTATTGATACAGCCGGTAATAGGTCAATCCGATTTCACTGGCGTGGTCAACCTGAATTTCGTGGAGCGCAAATCTTTGTGCTGAAGTAAAACCGCGAAAAAGCGTATCTCCGGCGTTGGTCGTAGTGTAAGGAAAATTGGGCCAGGAAAAGTCCGAGGGACTCGTGCCATGTTCCAACGCATAGTCCGCCATCTTTTCAACGATGTCCATTACGGAAGTATCACCCGTATAGGCATAGTATAATCGTGCGGACTCAAACCAGTTGGGGATCTTTTCGCCCACATCGTTCATCCACATATCGGGCTCGAGAGTTCCATCTTTCGGTCTGTAAGCGCAATAAAAATAATACTGTGGATACAGGGACCTTGGCGCGGGCCCCGGACTTAGCGGCACATGGTGTTTAATAAAGTCCCAGCGCTGGTGAAGGAATACATCATACGATTTTGATTGCGGTGTAATCCATGAAATGATCTTCGACTGATCATCAAGAACCACCTGATGGGTATTTTCCTGAAACCTGATCCGGGCTGAATCCACTTCCTCCTGATTATTCCCCGGCTGGGCAAGCCCCGTCAGCTGCGTTGTCATCATGAAGACAACTGCGACGAACAAAGCTTTCATATGGCTTTCATTATATAATCGATCCATAAAATACAGTATCGTAAGGGTTTCCTATTAAAGAACAAGATACCGGGTTTTGCGAAATAAAACCTACAGATCTGACCAATGGTTAAATGCAGGTTGAAAGCAGTTTGAATGCAGGTTAAGAGGCGGGAAAAAAAGACAGGTGAAAATGCAGGTGGATGCCTTAGTCCTTGAAGACTTCGGGCTTGACGATCGTAAAGACTCTGGAGATGGTGAAACCAAAATGAATATCTCCTTCAAAGAACTTACCGGTTGTTTCAGCGATAAATGATCGTTCCGTCATACCGGTAGAATTTGTGAAGTTAAGCTGGAAGACATGACCTCCGGTTTCAATATCGAATCCGATCGCCAGGGAATTCTCCGTTCCGGGAAGTTTATCACCCGGAAGCTGGTAGTAATATTCGGCATTGATGCTCACCCTCTTGCTTAATTTAAGTCTGCCACCGGCGCCGACGGCAAAAACGTCATTTGGATCCTGTGCACCTTTCACGAGATTATAGTGAATGACCGTGGGCATGAATTGAAGGGAAAGGCGCTCACTGAATTTGCGACCGACAAGCAGCTGACCGGAATAAAATATATTTGAAGTGATGTAATTTTCGCGGGCCGGATCTTCAAACTTTAGTGATTTGTACATCATTGTTCCCACCGCGCTGACGGTAAGGGGCGCGCCCCCGGAAACTTGTCGCAGCAACTTGTACTTGGTAAATCCATCAAACTGCTTCTGATAGGTACTTCTGCCAATCCCGATCATCCACCGGTTGGTCAGACCATAGTCAAGGCCAAGCCGCATGGTAGCCTGATCGAGACCAAATAATTCATACGCTCCGGCGTTTATAAATCCGAAACGATGAGAGATTCGCAGATCGAGCACGCCAGCCGCAACATTTTCAACGGAATGACCATTGATGATCCTTGTGGTCTTGAACGTGGCAGTTGCGAAATCCGGAGCGGCATTTTCCGCTGTTTCCTTTTGGAGCATATCCATCAGATCCTCCTGCGCAAAAGCCGGAAAATCAATGACCGCCAGGATCATGGCGGTCGCAAGAATCAGTTTATTGCTTCGGAACATAAGCGCAGTTAATTTTTACATCAATGGATTTTGCGATTTTCTCAGATACGAGTGAAGGTATCCGGATATCATAATCACCAGGCTTAAGGCTTAGTGCGGACGCAACACTTACTTGATCATTCTCTACAGTGACCGTACCGGAGGATGAAATGCGTTGCTTTACACCATGGATAGTAAGATCGCCTTCCACGGATGCCGGATACATTCCATCTTTCTCAAAGTCAATAGATGAGAGGTTCGTGATCCTGCCCTGAAAAGTGGACTTGGGGATCTTTGCCGATTCCATATAATTTTCATTGAAGTGTTCCTCCATCAGTGCCCTTTCAAAGTGAAAACTTTTGATGAGGATGGCAAAAACGATCTCCCCGGTTTCCGTATTGAGAATACTGCTGACCTCATTGTTCACCGCTTCAATATTTTCCATGGGCGTTTTCGAAAAGAAGGAAACTTTCCCGTTGCGGGTCATGTACAACCCTTGCGCCCAGCTACCCACGACTGTAAAAGCCAGCAGCGCTACTGTAAACACACTTTTCATATTCATATTACTTCAATTATTCAGAGATCCTGCATTGATCCAGTTCTGGATGTTGTCAATTTCACAGGGAGGCATTTTTCCCGCGTCTTTAGGCATCGCAACAAAGCCCGAAGTATGATTAATGCTTCCCATGAGGCTTCCATTGTTTACGTATTTCATTACCTCCGCAAAAGTGTCAAGCCTGATTCCTCCGGAAGGGAATGATCCGCTATGGCAACTATTGCATTTTCGCTGCAGGAGCGGAGACACATGCGTGGAGAATGCAGGATTGTCGGCGGGGCTGCAATTAAAGGATGCGGGATAAAGCTTTTCCTCATTGTCGTAATAGCATCCTGTCAATACGAGGACGTAAACGATGCTGGCGCATTTGACGATTGCTCCTGGTTTCATACCTTTCAGTTGTTCGGAGCCCCACCGTCGACCCACCTTCTGATCTGCGTTATTTCACAATCGGACAATTTTCCACCCTGGGGCATAGGGATGAATCCACTGGCATGGGTGATACTTCCCACCAGCGTTCCATTATCGACCTGTGCTTTCACGAGGGCAAACGTAGACAGGTCAATACCTCCCCCGGGAGCGGGCGCCTTGTGGCACCCGGCGCAGTTATTGGAAAGCACTGGTTGAATAATGGCTGCGTAGGTATACTGCGTTGTATCACAATAGCAATTGCAGTTCGTGGTGTTTTTTGCGCCCTGATTGATCCACGCTGCTATTGAATCTTTTTGCGCTTTTGACAAGGGGGCGTCCGGGGGCATCTGATCTTCGCCGTCTTCAAAGAGGACTTTGTAGAGCTTGCTTTCGCTGGCATTACCTGCAACGATTCCCTTTCTGACGATATTGTTATAATTGTCAAGCACGAGCTCTTCCTCTTGCGTCCCGGCATCATGGCAACCCGTGATGGCACAGGTAGAAACAAAGATGGGGAGAACGCTGCTTTCAAAGCATACGTCACCATCGCTGACGCAGCCCGGGATGACGGTTTCTTCTTCGCCCGGAAACGCGGGATCAATAAACGGTTCATGTACACACGCACCGGCAAAGATGACTGCCAGCAATATCTTTACGGCAGTCAATACCTTAGGCTCTTTAATCCATGCCCACGTTTTCATAGGATCGGTTCATTCAATCAGTATTCCGTTCGTGATCACGACATCCGATAAATATCCAGTGCAAATGCCTTTGATGGCAACATTCGTTCCGCGTTGAACGCTGACAGGGTCGGTCATCGTACAGCTGATTCCGAAGATCGGGTCATTCGTTTTTAAAACCACGACAGTCTTGCCCTCCTGGTTGGTGAGAATTTCAGAGACAGTTCCTCTTACTTCAAGGACCTTGTCGAGATATGTGAGATTGGCTTGTTGTTCATCTGATTCGAATGCGTGGAAAAGTTCAACCGCATCTGCGCGCACAGCTTCCTCATCTGCTACATTCCGATGAGGCTTGTTGTAGAATCTGTAACCAAGAATAGCCGTCAGTGCTATCACAAGGACGGCGATGACAATGAACTTGCGCATAACAAAAAAAGAACGAGGTACTTCAGGTAATAAACTGTAGCGTTAACCCATTATTGTATTGTTCTCAAGTAATATTTAGATATTCGCAAAGAGGAAATTCAAGATTCAAAATTTAAGATTCAAAATAATTCAAAATTCAAAATTTAAGATTTAAAATTGAGACCGCTCTAAGATCCTGGAGCCGACCC
>JBARAD010000174.1:0-3294 GCA_049791675.1 Chryseosolibacter sp. | reverse complement strand
GAGATGGGCAGTGGCATTCATAGAGTAATATTCAAAAGCAATCTAGTCAATGGCAAACTAGCTACAGAGCTAATCGGAAATAATACCCTCCACGAGCCTAATTAATCGGAAATTTTCCCGTTAAATGCTGAGTTAGTCGGAAATTTTCCGCTTTCTGGACATGAAATCGACATATGTCCAATTTTTTGCTAAAACTGGACATTCAATGCAAATCCGGCAATTAAATGCCGATTTGTTAATTCTATACCCATTTTTCGGCCCGACGAACATATAATAGGAGTTATACTGCCGAATAGGAACTAAATTGCCTATTATAGCGTATATATTTAGAGTATAATAGGCTTATGACGACAATCCGGCAATTAATTGCCTAATTCTATGAGAATAAACAGCGAAAAAGAGGCTATTGGAGATATTCTCCAATCCAGACGAAAAGCACGCAAGATAGCGCAAGAGCAGCTGGCAGATATTGCCGGCATCTCTCCACGAACACTTCGGGACATAGAAAAAGGCATTGCAAATCCTGAATTGGAGACCCTTATGAAAATCTGCAATGTGCTGGGAATGGAAATCAAAATTGAGGTGATTAAATAGCCACGCGCAAAATTCTATCTGAGCAGTAAAAGTTGCATGGCTATTCGATGTGACCATAAAACTTCAAATTATTAACACATCAATTAATGGGACGGAAGGCCGAAGTATTTAATAACGGAGTGCTTGCAGGCATTCTTGAAAAGTCTGATCGTCAGCAATACATTTTTCGCTATGATGACGACTATTTTATTAATCCTGCCCGAAGCGCGATTAGTCTGTCGATGCCTAAAACTCAACAAGAATATCGCTCACACTTTTTGTTTCCATTTTTTTACGGGCTGCTGTCCGAAGGTGTAAACAGACAAACGCAATGCAGATTGTTGAAAATTGATGAGAACGACCATTTCAGTCTGTTACTCGCAACAGCCCAATCAGATACTATAGGATCAATTACCGTGAAAGAGATAGCCACATGAACTGCTCAGGATGCTTAAAACAAATCGATAACGCTGGCTATTGCCGAAAATGCCTGAAAGATCTATTCGAAGGCAAGAAGGTTGAGCATGTTCTTCCTTTCAATTCGCCTTACAAAGAAGATTCGGATCTCTATCAAGAGAGAACAAAGAAATTATCTATTTCCGGAGTGCAGGTAAAGTACTCCATGCGTATTGACGACAACAAGCTTGTTCTTACAGATAAGGGAGGACAATACATTCTTAAGCCAATTCCGGTCGGCCAATTTAAGAATCTTGATCAGGCGCCTGCCAACGAACATTTAACAATGCAGCTGGCGGGACAACTTTTCAAGATCACCGTACCACCAAATGCCATCATTCATTTCAGTGACAACAGTCCCGCGTATCTGGTAAAGAGATTCGATGTGAAGACCGATGGCTCAAAATATCCCCAGGAAGATTTCGCACAGATCGCACAGGTAACTGAGGAGACCCATGGTAAAACCTACAAGTATGACCTTTCCTACGAGGAAATTGGTTTACTCATCAAGCGACATATCGCCACGTCAGCGATTGAACTTGAAAAGTTTTTCAGATTGGTGTTGTTCAACTACATCTTCTCAAATGGCGATGCTCATGTAAAAAATTTCTCCGCCATACTAACAGATGAGGGTGATCATGTTCTTACTCCAGCCTACGATTTGTTATGTACACGAATACATTCGCCTGGTGAAGGTGATATGGCACTCACTCTTTTTAAAGACCGGTTTACCGAAGCATATGAGGGACATGGTTTTTACACATATGACGATTTTTTAGAATTTGGTAAGGTGTTAGGAATAAAAGAAAGTCGTGTTGTCAAGATAATCGAAGCGTTCGAGGGCAAGGAGAAAAGTGTGGATAGGTTGGTTGATAAGTCTTTTTTAAGAGATGATCTCAAGGAATATTATAAGCAAACGTACAAGGACAAATTGACGCGGTTGAAAGCCGTGTACTCGAAAGCTAAGACATAATGTTAATTCAATACTGCTCAGGCCTACATCTGGAATTTTCAGCTAACAAAAAATACCTGAAGGCAAATCCCACCCCCTCCTCATTTTTCTTCTTCCGTTTCTTCTTTATAGCATCATCAGCGGGTTGAGGATGTGATGTGTGCGTTTTCCTGTTGCAGCTTGATAATTGTGCCAAACGTCAAACGCCCTGAATTTAGTCTGAAATAGGCTATTGGCGCTCTGGCGATGACCGGTAACGATACACGCCGGCCGGGTGCTTTTTAAGTATTTTAGAGTGAAAAGGGCACGGAATGCTAACTTTTCATAATTTTCCGGAATGAGCGCCACTTCCAATCTGAACCGCCGCGAGTTTGTAGTCCGGTCTGCAATCTTCGCAGGCGGACTTTCTCTGGGTCTTTCTTCCTGTGCAGGAAAAAATGACCCTGATGTTTTAGGCGGGCTAAATGATTTTATTCATCGCGTTGCAAATCCTGATGGGTCATTCAGGCCGGGTGTTGATCCGGCTTACAAGGGCACTTCTGATACAGGCTTATCAGGTCTGGCATCTCCCGCGTACGCCACGATACTTTGCGCCACCTTTGGATGGACGTTGCCTCACCCGGAGAAAACGGTTGAGTTTTTTCTCTCTTCGCAGCAACCCGACGGTGCATTTTATTCGACAACGGGAAGCATGGATCCAAAAGGACCGCTCGCGAAATTATACAATACAGTACAGGCGGTCGTGTCGTTGCGCATCCTCGGAGCTACGCCCCGATTTGATCCCATGCCCGTGATCGAATATTTTTTCGAGAACGGCGAATTCAAGGAACTGCCTCTTTATACCACGAGTTTTTTCCCGCTATTCTTCGCCGCCGTTGGCCAGAAAATGCCGGACCACATCGACAAGCGGATGCGCGAGTACATCATCCGCGAGCAAAAGGAGGATGGCTATCTGCAGGATCATGTCGCCGCGACTTTTCATGCAGCGCATTATTTCCGTTTGGCCGGGGAGCCAACGCCTAAAGCCGATGTCATGGTTGATCGTGTTCTTCGCGATCAAAAGGAAGATGGTTCCTGGCATTTACGCGAACCCGCATGGGATGTTCACGCCTGCTTCGACGCGCTCTACATCCTGCGGCAGCTTGGCGATCAGACAGATCCCAGGATCCGCGATGCTTTTAAGAGAGCGGCTGCCTGGACACTAACCTGTCGTAAACCCGATGGCGGATTCACCCATTTCCCGGAAGGCACGAACTCCGACATGGATGCAGTATACTTCCAGACGGGGGCGTTGGTTCAGTCCGGTTTTTTAA
>JBARAD010000173.1:0-1778 GCA_049791675.1 Chryseosolibacter sp. | reverse complement strand
TACAGAAGGCACGGAAAACCTTGTTCTCGAAGGGGCATCGGAGACCATTGCCATGCATAAGCCCATCATTATCTGCGAAACCCTGTTCCAGAAGATCGAATCAAAGCTTGAGCATATCATGAAGGCGCACGGTTATCTTTTCTTTAACCATTTGGACGGGAAGCTCCACCATGTGGATACCATCGTGCGCGACAAGGACAATGGAGTAAGTGATTGTTTCTTTGTCCATCCCGCGAAAATAGAACTGGTTGAGGATTTTTTAGCGGATAGAAAATGAAGAAAGTCCTCGTATTGGTCTTCAGCAATCTCAAACACGATGCGCGTGTGATGCGTCAGATACACTGGCTTCGAAAAGACCACCATGTTACTGTGGTGTGCTTCGATGCAGAAGAAACAGCGGGTGTCAGTTTTGTAAGGATCAGCCAAACGAAACTCACACTGCCGAGAAAGGGACTACTGGCACTTGCACTTCTGCTGAAAGCTTACAAGCCTGCCTACCGCCTTTTACACAATTATGGGTCCATTACCAGCCAGTTAAGGGATCACTTTGATATTATTGTGGCAAACGATATCGATACCTTGCCAATGGCTTTTGAAATACAAGGCCCCGCAAAAGTTGTCTTTGATGCCCACGAATATGCACCGAAGCATTTTGAGAATAACAAGATCTGGAAAACATTCTTTCAGCCTTTCTACACGCATCTTTGTACCGCGTATATACCGAAAGTTGCAGCCATGCTTACCGTTGGCGAAGGGTTGGCAAAAGAATACGAAAAGTTTTTCGGGGTGAAACCTGCCATTATCACGAATGCCACCCGCTATGTGAACATCGGGGCTTCAGAGGTGCTTCCGGACAAGATCCGCCTTGTACATCATGGTATTGTCAACCCCTCGAGACGACTTGAGCTAATGGTGGAAATGATGGATCACCTCGATGACCGATTCACGCTGGATATGATCCTGATGACCTCAGATTATGCATCAGGGAAAACAAAGGCATACATCAAAGATTTCAAGGCAAAAGCAGAGCAGAATCCGAGAGTACGAGTTTTACCTCACGTCAAGAGTGAACTGGTGGTCAAAACCATCAATCAATACGACATGGGTGTTTTTTTGATCCCACCGATCAATTTTAATTACGCCAACACCCTTCCCAACAAATTATTTGATTTTATACAGGCGCGGCTCGGGATCGCCATCGGCCCTACCCCCGAAATGGCTGCCATCGTGAATAAATATGGCAACGGCGTAGTGAGTGAGGACTTCGAACCTGTAAGTCTTGCCCGGAAACTGAACATGCTGACCCGAAACGACATCCTCCACTTCAAGGCCCGCTCAGCCGAAGCATCAATGGCGCTCAATGCGGAAAAGAACGAAATGATTTTTAATGATGTGCTGCAGAGAATTTCCGCATAGCATGACCGGATCTTAATCCCAATGGGAATACGACGTAACGAAAACGTTGTGCGAACGCTTCTCATTCCTGTCAGCGTGCCCCTGCCAACATTCATCCGCCAAACTTCCTTTTTTTAAAAAAATATGGTAGGTTAACAAGCATAAAAAAACTACAACCTTTGATTGTAGTTTTTATGCTTCAGATAGAGAGGGGCTTCAAATCTTTAGTCGAATGCAAGTTCGAAGTTTCCGGAGAGTATTAAAATTTAATCAGACGTCCCTACTTACCCTGCTTTTACTACTGCTTTGGGAGTAAGGGAGTAAACCATTTGATTGAAACACAGTTACTTATATGAGTCGCTCATCTTAAATCAATATGATTG
>JBARAD010000172.1:0-16226 GCA_049791675.1 Chryseosolibacter sp. | reverse complement strand
CTTTTATTCACCGGCTGAGTTATTGCAACAGCATCCGATGTGATTTAAAATTTAAAATTCAAAATTCAAAATTCAAAATTTAAGATTTAAGGAGCACTGTGGAATGTGGCTGTGTTCTCAATTTTAGATCTTGAATGTTGAATTTGGAATCATCTCCGTGACGCTAATAATTTGAAAACCTAGATGTTGTGATATGAAACATACTTTTGTCAACCTTTTGCTCTTAACAATGATGCTGTCAGGCTGCAATCCCTCGGGGACGCAAACAGCACAGCAGTCAGAAGCTGAACAACCCTTGGTTGTATTTGTTACCGGTGATCATGAATACAGTGGCGAAACTACGCTGCCCCTGTTTGCCGCGGAGCTGGAGAAGAATTACAATATGCGGACCATTGTACTGAAGTCGCACCCCGACCAGAATGCCGAAGAAAATATTCCCGGCATGGAAGTACTGAAGGAAGCCGACCTGGCCATATTTTTCCTCCGGTGGCGCCGGCTTCCCGAGGAGCAGTTAAAGTACATTGATGATTACCTGAATTCCGGAAAACCGGTTATTGGATTCCGTACTTCCACGCATGCATTTAATTTCCCGGAAGGCCACGCGTCAAGGCAGTGGAATGCTTTTGGCGAAAGGGCGTTCGGCTCCCCTCCCGGGTGGGGTGGGGCGGCGAACCACACGCACTATGGTCATGAGAGCAGCACGGACGTTTCTGTGATTGAAAAGGAGTCCGGTCATCCGATCCTTACAGGCGTGGACAAGAATTTCCACGTGAGGTCCTGGCTTTATAAAGTGTTACCGGATTATCCCGCCAAAGGCGCGACCTGGCTGTTGACGGGAAAAGCGGTGAATCCAAATACGGAGAATGCCATTGAGAATCCAGTAGCCTGGACGTGGCAAAGTGGTTCCGGCGCGAAGACGTTCATGACCACACTCGGCCATCCGGAAGATTTCCGGCAGGAATCCGTGCAGCGGCTTATCATCAATGCAATTCACTGGACGCTGGACAAACCCGTACCGGAGAAGTGGCATGGGAAGATCGATATCAATGTACCGTACCGGGGCATTCAATAAGTGTATATTTTCCGGAATGATTTAGTTAGTGACAACATGCAAAATAAGATCGGATTCAATCTGCTTGTTTGGTCTGGTGGGATTCCAGACTCTTTTTGGTCTGTAACAGAACGGCTGAAGAGCCTGGGCTATGATGGTATTGAATGTTTTATGGAGGAGCGGGATCCGGGCGTATACAAAAAATTCGGTGACCACCTTCGCAGCATCGGGCTTGAGGCTACCTGTGTGCTCGGTGTCGGGCCGGATGAAAACCCTGTAAGTGAGTCACCAGCCATCCGGCAAAAAGCGGTGGATCGTCTGAAAAAAGCCGTTGACTGCGCGCAGGCCGTGGGATCCAGAATAATTTGCGGCCCATTCCATTCTGCCTTCGCAACGTTTACGAACAGGCGTCCCCCCGAAGATAAGGAATACGACCGGAGTGCTGAAGTGCTGCGTGCGGCGGGTGAATATGCTGCCCAGGCGGGGATCGTCCTGGCGGTAGAGGCCCTGAACCGCTTTGAGTGTTATTTGTGTAACACGATGGATCAATTGAGCGGGCTTGTCAAGCGGGCAGACCATCCCAACGTTAAAGCCATGTTCGACACACATCACGCGAACATTGAAGAAAAGAAATTGTCCGAAGCGATCAGGCAGATTGCCCCAGTTCTGGCACACGTACACATCAGTGAAAATGATCGCGGTACACCCGGCGATGGACACATCCCATGGGATGAAACATTTGCTGCGCTTGCTTCTGTCAAGTATGGAGGCTGGCTCACCATCGAAGCCTTTACACGCAACGATCCTAATTTTGCCAATGCCATCAATGTCTGGCGTGAATATTCCAGGCCCTGGGATATGGCCGGGCAGGGATTGAAGTTTATCAGGACTATGGGGGAGAAGCACGGGTTGTAACGATAAATTTGGAAAACCTTTTTGGAAAATGTCACTGGTCAATGGGACCGGTGCATGACTTACATGTCATCGTCGTATATGCCCGCAGGAAAGGGCGGGAAAGTCTTCGTGCCCTAAATGCAAATTGGGAATCCCGCCGGAAAAAATCCGCAAATTTTCGCCTGCAAATAGACCGCAATGGCTAACTTGTTTGCATATAAAATCCAGCCGTTATGATGATCAGGATTGCGTTCATTTTGCTTCTATTTATTTCCACAGCACATGCCCAAAACGTGATACCGCTTTATCCCGGGGAAGTCCCGGGTTCCGAGCATTGGGACTGGCAGGAGGGTGAAATGTTTTCGGATCTGTGGCAAACGCGGGTTGTATACAATGTTTCCACTCCCACGTTGACCGCTTATCTTCCTCCGCCGCGAAATGCGAACGGTACCGCTGTTGTGATCTGCCCGGGAGGAGCATTCCACGCGCTCTCCATTGACAGCGAGGGGATTGATGTTGCAAAATGGCTTGCTTCGAAAGGTGTGTCTGCGTTTGTATTGAAATACAGGCTCGTGAAAAGCGAGACGATTGATCCTGTAAAGGAAGTAATGGCCAAAATGGGCGAAGGAAAAAAGTTTGATGAAGACAATGCCCGACTGATCCCATTGGCCATTGCCGATGGATTGGAGGCGGTCCGCTATCTGCGCCAACACGCGGAGGAATACAAAATAAATCCTGAACGGATCGGCATCATTGGATTCTCGGCCGGTGGCACCGTAACGGCTGGTGTTGCTTTCAATGGAAAAGACGAAAGCCGTCCGGATTTTGCCGCACCGATCTACGCTTACATCCCGCCAGCGCTGAAGGATGCAGCGCTGCCCGAAAATGCGCCGCCCTTATTTGTGCTTGCGGCTTCCGATGATCAACTCGGACTTGCCCCTCACAGTGTAGCCCTCTATAATAAATGGGTTGAAGCAAAAAGGCCTGCCGAGTTGCATCTTTATGCGCAGGGCGGTCACGGTTTTGGCATGCGCACGCAAAATTTTCCCTCAGATTCATGGATCGATCGTTTTGGTGACTGGATGGAAACGCAGGGTTTGTTTCTTTATCCCAATGCTTCCACCACACCCCAGCAAGTAATGCAGCGCAGAAAGGAGGCGGAGGCAAAGTTTCACACCGACTGGGCAAATCTTGAAAAGTACAGGGAGGAGAATAAGAAAGTCGGTCTGCCGAAGGCGGGTGAGAGCCGGGTCGTTTTTATGGGAAACTCCATCACCGCAGGATGGATCAACATGCGTCCGGAATTTTTTGCTTCGAAGCCATATATTAACCGTGGAATCGGCGGGCAAACCACGCCGCAGATGCTCATCCGTTTCAACCAGGATGTTATCAATCTGAAACCGAAGGTGGTGGTAATTCTTGCCGGTATCAATGACATTGCGCACAATACCGGGCCCGCTTCCCTTGAAGACATCATGGGCAACATTTCAGGCATGGCATTGTTGGCGAAAGCACAGGGGATAAAAGTCATTCTTTCTTCCGTACTCCCGGCATATGATTTTCTTTGGCGGCCCGGGCTCGCGCCTGCACCCAAGGTAATTGAACTGAACAAGCGGATTAAGAAGTTTGCCGCAGATAACGGGATATACTATCTCGATTATTATTCCGCACTGGTGGATTCCAGGCCGGGGATGAAAAAGGAATATTCTAATGATGAGGTACACCCCACGGCAGAAGGCTATAAGGTAATGGAACCGTTGGTTGAAAAAGCAATTGATGCTGTATTGAAAAAGAAATAACGTGGCGGGCTACGAGGGAAAGTTGATGAGAGCGTGTGTGTTAGCATTGGCGGTGTTTTGGGGAATGATCTCCTGTGACACAAAAAAGGAAAAAACTGAAAGTGCCACCTTTACTTCTGATACCACGCGGCCGGAAGATAACAGATTTATTCCCGTCACCTTAACACCTGAAGGTTCACTGGATGAACCCATGATGTTTCAACTGTTGAGGAACGGTACCGCCTTTATCATTGAGCGGAAGGGGGGGCTGAAAAAATACGATCCTCTGACAAAGTCCGTTCAGCTGATCGCCACCATTCCGGTTTTTACAGGCAACGAACAGGGGTTGATCGGCCTCGCGCTCGATCCTGATTTTGAAAAAAATCATTGGTTGTATCTCCAGTTTGCTCCTGAGGACAAAAGTGTTTTCAGGCTGGCGCGGTACGCGCTGGTGAATGATAAATTGGTGGAAGGTTCGGAAAAGATCTTGCTTGAAATTCCTGTTGACCGCGAGAATACCAGTCACACGGGTGGCGGCACCGCCTGGGACAGTGACGGGAATCTCTATCTGACGGTTGGTAATAACACCGGTAACGGCTTGCTCGCCCAGACTGATGAGCGGCCTGGCAGGGAAAACTTTGACGATCAGCGTGGGGCGTCCAATACAAATGACCTGCGGGGCAAGATCCTGCGGATTCATCCTGAGCCGGACGGCACCTATACGATCCCCGACGGAAATCTATTTCCTCGAGGCACCCCAAAAACACGCCCCGAAATTTACACGATGGGTCATCGGAATGTGTGGCGTGTTTTTGCCGACAGCAAGACAGGATGGATCTATTGGGGCGAGATAGGCCCTGACCAGGATCAGGATTCAGAAACAGGCCCGCGCGGCTATGACGAGCAGAACCTGGCCAAGGCTCCGGGATTTTTCGGGTGGCCTTACTTCATCGCCGATAATGTGGCGATCCCGAAATATGATTACACTCGTGAACGTGTAGGCGTAACGTTAGATCCTGCGAGACCCGTTAACAGTTCCCCCAACAACACCGGTTTAACGGAATTGCCGCCCGCGCAGCCTGCGCTGATCTATTATCCGTACGCCGCTTCCGAAAAATTTCCCCTGGTGGGTTCAAGCTCGCGGTGCGCAATCGGTGGACCGGTGTTCCATCGATCTGACTTCAAGGATCCTCAGAGGCCTTTTCCCGCATATTTTGAGAACAAGTGGATGATCGCCGATTACTCGCGCTTTTGGATCATGGCAGTGACGCTTGATGAGAACGGCAACTATAAATCCATGGAGCGCTTTGCTCCTGACTATCATCCCGTGCAGCCCCTGGATACAAAGTTCGGCCCGGATGGCGACTTTTACGTCCTTGAATATGGAAGCAACCCTTCCCGATCTTCCATTGAATCCCGGCTGGTCAGGATTGAGTACAACGCAGGCAACCGCAAACCCGTAGTCGTAGCTTCGGTTTCCAAAACAGGGGGCGCCGTTCCTTTCACCGCACAGCTCTCCGCAGCGGGAACGCTGGACCATGACGGAGACGAACTCGCGTATGCGTGGTCCGTTGTTTCTGACGACGGATCCACACAGGTGTATACAGGTTTTGACCCGATGGTTACGATCGATAAACCTGGTGTTTACCAGGCAACGCTGACAGCAAGAGACCCGGAAGGCGAAAGCAACCAGGCAACAGTACGCATTGTTGCAGGCAATGAGCCCCCGGTTGTAAACCTGGAGTTCCGGGGAAACAAGACTTTTTTCTTTGACAATAGTCAGATTGACTATAAGGTTTCCGTCTCCGATAAAGAAGATGGCGCCTTGTCCTCCGGGCAAATCGCGCCCGCGGCAGTAGCCATCAGCATCGACTATGTTTCAGAAGGCCTCCGGTTCACGCCCGCACAATTACAACAAGCGGCACTGGATTCTTCCACGCGCTTTGTGGTGGCACAGGCACTGATCAACAACAGCGACTGCAAGACCTGCCATACGCGCAATGTGAAAAGCGTGGGCCCGGCGTTCACGCAGATCGCCACAAAATACACCGCCTCCCCGTCGACGATCGATACGCTGGCGACCCGGATCATCCGTGGCAGTCATGGTGTGTGGGGAACTGATAACAATATGCCGGCGCATCCGTCCATCTCACGAAATGATGCCCGTACTATTGCCAACTTTATCCTCAGTACCGGCAATCCGAATCCACGGACACTTCCGGTTAGCGGAAAATTTTCAATACGCGTGCCTGGTGATGACAACGGAAAAGGTCATTACATCATCCGCGCCGCATACACCGATCACGGCGCTGGTGATATTCCCCCGCTCACCGTAGACTCTGTCATTATACTCCGCAGTCCGAAGTTGTCTCCGCTTCAGGCCAATATTGTCGAGGGAGGTGCTATCCGTGATCAGCTTGATGAATATGTCTTCCTGACCGCCAAACCAAACTCGTTCATCGCTTATGAAAATTTGGACTTAACGGGTGTTGGAAGAATTTCTTTCCGCCCCAACTGGCACCTGTATGATATTTATCCCGGCGGTAAAGTGGAGGTTAGATTGGGCTCGCCGGATGGGGAGATGATCGGGTCCGCGGAAATTGAACGTGAACAATTTAATACACGGTACAGGGGTGCGTTTGGCGGATTGGGTAAGATGACGAAGGAGCAGGAAGAACGCTCGCGCAGGCATCCCCGACTTGATGAGAAGGAATTCTTTGCGCCGGGGAGTGATAAGAATGCTTTTACCATTCCATCAGTGGCGACGCTTAAACCGGTAGAAGGGAAACACGATATTTACTTTGTCTTTAAAAATGAATCCGCGCAGGCCGGGGAATCCCTGTTTCCCCTTGCCGAAATTCAAATGTTGAAGTAGGAACTTTTGTGATCACGAGAAGATGGTATTCATGCTGAAGAACAGTTTCATATACAGTGTAGTTCTTTTGTTGCTGGTGAGCAGTGAATGCTTGCGCGCGCAAGACACCTTTGTCAATACTATCGGGATGGAATTTGTGCGGATAAGACCTGGCAGCATGCTGGTGGGTAAATTTCAGCCTCCATACCCTGTTGCTGAAGATACGGTGAAAGGTGCAAAGCGACCCCTGGTGATGTGGATGGGTGACGGCAGATCTTATAATGAAGAAGAGTTTCGTCTGGCACGCGAATTTGCCGCACGCGATGCAAGGTCCGGCTTCCGGGTGCGGATCGAGCGCGCTTATTACATCGGTAAATTTGAAGTTATGCAGGGGGAGTGGAAAAAAGTGATGGGAAGCAATCCATCGGTATTTCGGGGTGGGCAAGCCGATGAAGGAGAAAGACGCCCTGTTGAAAATGTAACGTGGGATGATGTCCAGGAATTTTTAGGGAAGCTCAACACAATGGAGCATGGAAAAAAATACCGGCTCCCCACAGAATTTGAATGGGAGTACGCCGCGCGGGCTGGCGCTGAAGAAGACATCTCCTGGTCTGAGACGCAACTGGTTGCCCAGCTGGGTGGCGTCACTACACAGCTGGCAGGACAGAAAAAACCAAATGCATGGGGGCTGTACGATATGTTGGGCAACGTGTGGGAATGGGTGGAAGACTATTACAACGAAAAGATCTTTGCCGATCCGCAGCCACCGGGTTCGGGCAGCGCACATGTTCTGAAGGGCGCGTCTTTTACCGGCGACGTGAAGAACGCTACCTGGTTGACGCATGCAGGCGGCCCTGGCAACGGCTGGGATGTTGGTTTCAGGGTGGTACTTGAAGTAACGGAAGAATGAAAGCAGTCAAGCGGATAGTGTCCTGCGTTGCCATGATGTCTTCATTGCTGTGCTTCATGGCATGCAGCAATGTGCAAACTGCGGGAAGAAATGAAGACATGATTTCCCTTTTTAACGGGAAAGATCTTCAGGGATGGCATGTCAGCAGAACGTCTCATCAGGGCACTACCGGAAATTTTTACGTCGAGGATGGCGCCATCACGTTGAAACAAAACCCTTACGGGCAGGGAGGCGTATTGCTTTCTGACAAGAAGTATGGCGATTTTGAATTGTATGTGGAAGTAAAGATTGATTCCTTCTGCAATGGCGGAATTTTTGTTCGCTCCACGGAAAGCGGTCAGGCCTATCAGATTGAATTGGCCGTGCCGGGAGCAAATGCCGATCTTTTCGGCGAGCGCTTGGAGGTCAGCCGGGCCGGAAAGGCAGACTCCATCGCAAAGGTATGGAAGGCGGACGACTGGAACGCTTTCAGGATCCGCATGGTCGGGGCAATACCACGCATTACGCTGTGGTTTAATGATGTGCAGCTGTGGGACGTACAACAACCAAAAAATGATTTTATTGCCGGTGCTGTGGAAGGGATGATCGGCTTCCAATCCCATTGGACTTCCCAGTATCTTCCTACCCCGGGAGGTTTTAACATGCCGGGGGCGTGGAGGCCGGGCGCAGCCCACCGGTTCAGGAATATCATGATCAAAGAATTAGAATCGAAATGAGGCTTGACCGAGTCAAACACCTTTTTTATCTTGATGTGTTCGGACTTCATTGGTTTCCATTTAAATAAAAAACGGTTTTTCATTAAGACTTTTAATTCAGTAATCATATCTTACTGAACTGTGCGCAGCCTTGCCTTGCAGGATAGTACGGGATAGTTAATAAAACAGCTATGCAGTACTTTATTTAGACGTGAGAGATCAACGATTAAGCTTTATATATACTCCACTATGCAATACAACCAACCGATTAAAAAAACCTTGCTGCTGTTACTGATGGCTGTTTCAGTTTTATCCTGTAATAACGATAAGGCTACTGAACGATCAGAAAATCCGAAGATCAGCAAGTTGAAATTACCTGCTGACTTCAAAGTAGACCACCTGTACACGCCTTCGGAACATGATCATGGATCGTGGGTGTCAATGGCGTTTGATGACAAGGGAAGATTGATCACTTCCGATCAATACGGGGCGCTGTACCGCCTGGAATTATCACCTGTCGGAACGGACTCGCTAATGAAAGTAGAAAGACTTGAGATCGGAAAAAATTCCGCCGAGCTCGCTGACACCACAAAGCCGAAAGTTGAAATGGGATATGCGCAGGGTTTGTTGTATGCTTTCAACAGCCTCTACGTCATGGTGAATCACCGTGGCAATGAAGACATGGAGAGAGGCAGTGGTCTTTACCGCCTGCAGGATACTGATGGCGACGACCAGTTTGACAAGATCACGCTGCTCAAAGCCATGGAAGGTGAGGGCGAACATGGTCCGCACAGTGTGATACTGTCACCTGACAAGAAATCCATTTATGTCGTTTCGGGAAATCATACAGATGTGCCTCCGATGGATGCCTACCGGTTGCCCCCTGTCTGGCAGGAGGACAACCTGTTCCCACTTATCAAGGATCCGCGTGGTCATGCCAACAACCGCATGGCACCCGGAGGTTGGGTCGCCAAAACGGACTCGCTGGGTTCCCACTGGGAGCTCGTCAGCGCCGGGTACCGGAATGCCTTTGACATCACCTTCAACGAAGATGGTGAAATGTTCACCTACGACTCTGATATGGAGTGGGATTTTGGTATGCCGTGGTATCGTCCGACGCGCATTTGCCACGTGACCAGCGGAAGCGAATTTGGCTGGAGAACGGGTAACAGCAAATGGGCACCTTCCTGGCCTGACAACCTGCCTCCGGTGATCAACATCGGCCAGGGCTCACCCACGAATCTCATCCACGGACAGCATGCAAATTTCCCGGATCGTTACAAGAAAGCGTTGTTTGCATCTGACTGGAGCTTTGGTATCATCTATGCCATTCACCTGAAGCCGAATGGATCTTCGTATACGGCGGAGCCGGAAGAGTTCCTTTCGGGAGCGCCACTTCCCCTCACGGATGGCACGATAGGACCTGATGGCGCGTTGTACTTCCTCACCGGCGGACGCAGACTCGAATCGGACCTTTACAGGGTTTACTATGATGGAAAAGGTGAAGAGAAGAATGTTCAGAATGTCTCTGCGCCAGCGAGCGAAGGTCAGGAAGCACGTGATGTAAGGAAGAAGCTCGAAGCATTCCATGGCGATCCTCAAAAAGGAGCTGTTGATTTTGCCTGGCCTTACCTGAAACATGAAGACCGCTTCATCCGTTATGCTGCACGCATTGCCGTGGAACATCAACCGGTTAGCCAATGGCAAAGCAAAGCACTCAACGAAAAAGACCCGCAGATCCTGACGCAAGCCATGATAGCGCTGGCCCGCCACGGCAAACCTGCCGCTGCCAACGCCATGATCGCATCGCTGACGGCCATCAACTACGGTGAACTCAGTGAAGCGCAGCAAATCGATCTGCTGAGAGCTTTTGAATTGGTGATTTTGCGGATGGGAACACCCAAGGGTGCGGCAAAGGCGAAGGTGATCGAATATCTTGATCCGAGCTATCCCGCGAAAAGCAATGCGCTCAACCGCAGTCTAAGCAAGTTGCTCGTATATCTGGAAGCGCCGGGTGTTGTCGAAAAGACAATTGCCCTGCTGGAAACGGCAAAGGACGATGCAACAGAGAAAACTGCAAGTCAGTCTTCAGACCTGATCCTCAGGAACCCTCAATACGGAATGGATATCGCGGGCATGCTGGCGAAAGTTCCGCCTGCACAACAAACATATTATGCTACCGTCCTGAGCACGACTGGTGCCGGCTGGAATACGCAGCTGCATGACAAATATTTCAAGTGGTTCAAAGATGCGTTCGGCTATAAAGGAGGCGTGAGCTATGTTGGTTTTATCAACAAGGCACGCCAGTCTGCGTTAACACATGTACCGAAAGATCAGCTGGAACATTATCGCACGCTTTCCGGAGAAGAGCTTCTCGCCAATTCGGGGAATGACCTTCTCAGCGGACCCCAGCCAAAAGGCCCCGGTAAAAGATGGACTGTTGAAGAGGCGCTGCCGGTCGTGGAAGGTAAACTTGCCAACCGCGATTTTGAGCAGGGCAAAATGATGTACGACGCCTCGCGTTGCAGCTCCTGCCATCTGATGCGCGGTGAAGGCGGAAGCATCGGCCCTGATCTGACACAACTCGGGACCCGTTTCTCGGCCAAGGATATGCTGGAAGCCATCATCGAACCCAACAAGACAGTTTCCGATCAGTATGCGGCAACGGTCTTCACCATGAAAGATGGCTCATCCATTCTCGGAAGGCTTACCAATGAAAATGATCAGACCTATTTCATCTCGCAGAATCCTTTTGCTCCTGAGGTGATACGCGAGGTATCCAAGCAGGATGTAGTCGATACCAAGTACTCTTATATTTCAGTAATGTACCCGGGATTGATCAACAGGCTGAACGAGGAAGAACTGAAAGACCTCATGGCCTACCTGATGGCGGGAGGCAACAAGGAGCACGAGGTCTATAAAAAATAAATACAACGATGGGATACTTCACTATTAACATACAGCAAAAATCCATACTGGTTGGGTTGTCGGTCATGCTCGTCGCGGCAGCATGTAACAATTCCGATCAACGTCAGGAAGAAAGTTCGGCAACGGAGAAGCCTGCAGTGGAAAACGATGACGAGGACGGTTTTGTCCGGATATTTGACGGAAAGACCCTTCAGGGTTGGGAAGGTGACACAACCTACTGGAGTGTTGAAGACGGCAGCCTGGTAGGGCAAATCACGCCTTCGACGCTGCTTAAGACCAATTCGTTTATTATCTGGCAGGGCGGAAGTCCCGGCGATTTTGAATTGAAAGCCGAGTTCCGCATCGCCGAGAGTGGCAACAGCGGAATTAATTACCGGAGCGAAAAGCTGACCGATATTCCCAATGCGTTACGCGGATACCAGGCGGACATCGACGGGAAGAATAACTACACTGGTCAGAACTATGAGGAAAGGGGCCGCACCACTCTGGCCTACCGCGGAGAGGCGGTAACGATCAGCAGCCAACCTCACCCGGAGCAGGAAGGGTCATTGCGGGCACACGTAAAGAACAATGCGTGGACCCAACGCGAGGTTACCGGATCACTGGGAAGCCAGGATTCACTGCGCGCGCTGATCAAAGGCAATGACTGGAATACCTGTCACATCATCGCCCGTGGCAACCGGCTGCAGCATTTTGTGAATGGTGTGCTGATGAGCGATGTTACTGACAACGATACGGCTAATCGCAAAATGTCCGGCCTTCTCGGCGTGCAGGTGCATGTGGGACCTCCTATGAAAGTGGAGTATCGCAATATTCGCCTGAAGCAATAATTTGATAACAGGATCTCTCCTGGCGTCGCGCCTTTATCCAGGGCAGGGCGTCGGCAGGTCGTTAACGACAATTAATTTGAAACAGCAAATCTGGAGCGACAAGATATCGAATCACACCCAGTTGGGTGGTATTGAAACTTCTGTGCTGGACAACGGTGCAGGGCGCGGGGTTCGTATTGCCTGGATCAATACGGGAGCGGGATTGCGTTATAAAGTAGTGATCGACCGCGCCATGGATATCGCGGAGGCGTCGTTTAACCAGTATAATCTTTCGTGGTTGAGCCACCTCGGTGTAACGGCCCCGCAACCTTTCTCCCAAAGGGGAATTGACTGGCTGCGCACGTTTGGCGGCGGCCTGGTTACAACGTGCGGTCTATCGCATTTCGGGCCTCCCGAAGCGGACACCAACGGCGAGCGTGGACTGCACGGATTCATCAGCAACCTGCCTGCGGAAATTATCTCCATCGTTCAGCCTGACCCGTTGCGGGGTAGGATGGACATGAGCATCTCAGGAAAAATCAGGGAGACAAGGTTGTTCGGTCCTTCGTTCGAACTGACCCGCACGATTTCAGGCACACTCGGTCAACCCGTTATCCGCATCCATGATGAGGTGGTGAATGTGGCGAACATGCCGGCACCGCACATGATCCTGTATCACTGTAATTTCGGGTGGCCCTTTGCCGATGAAGGTGCTGACATTCTCTGGAAAGGATCCTGGAAACCGGGAGGAAGCAAGAACGACGATAAGATATTTACGGAGGGTCACGATTTCCGGAAGTGCGCTCCGGTAATGGAGGAACATACGTCAGGAGGAGAAGCCGTCGCATTCATCGATCCTGAAGCGGACGCATCCGGCATGTGCTCCTGTGGCTTGTACAATGAAAAGACAGGCATAGCCTTAGCGTTGCGCTTCAACAAGAATCAGTTGCCGTGTTTGACCAACTGGCAGCACTGGGGAAAAGGGGAGTATGTTACCGGGCTTGAGCCCGGAACAAACCCGCCCATCGGACAATCAAAAGCACGGCAGCAAAATCAGTTGATGGTGCTTCAGCCGGGGGAGAAGAAAGAATACACACTTGAGTTTGAGGTACTGACCGATGAAGTCAGTATCCGGGAATTTTTAATAAAACATAAATCGTAAATGGCAACTATCGCAAAAGCAAGCCTGGCAGAGAAAGCACTGGACCAGGGAAAAGGTATCGTAAGACTGGCGCCCACCTGGGTGCCGCGGTCATTTTGCGTACCGGGACGAAGGATCAAACTACACCCTGATGACTATTACGTTCTGGGTGGGCAGCGTGGCGGTATTGATGAACGTTGGCTTTCGTCTACTACACCTGCCAAGAATGGACCACTGACCGGGGAAAACGAGGGACTCAGCGCCATTGTTTTCAAAGACGGCGCTAAACACGAACAGGTTTTACTGAAAGATGCAATCGATCAGCTCAAAGGTCAGCTCATTGGTGACCGCATCTGGAATAAGTACGGAAGCTGGCCGATGTATTCGAAATTTTTCGACAACATGGGACCGTTGCCTCACCATGTGCATGCCAATGATCAATATGCTAAAATGGTTGGCCAGTACGGAAAGCCCGAAGCCTATTATTTTCCTCCGCAGCTGAATAACCATGGCGGCGACTATCCCTATACTTTCTTTGGCATCGCTCCCGGCACGACCAAAGACCAGATTCGCGAATGTCTCAGGAACTTTACCAAGGGTGACAACAAGATCACCAATTATTCTTCCGCCTACAGGCTCGAGCCGGGTACGGGCTGGGATGTTCCTCCCGGGTTGTTACACGCGCCCGGAAGCATGTGTACGTACGAGCCTCAGAAGGCTTCCGATGTTTTCGCGATGTACCAGTCCCTTGTGAATGAGGCCATCGTACCTGAGGAGCTATTGTGGAACGGTACACCGAAAGAAAGGATCGGCGATTACGATCTGTTGCTGGAAGTGATTGACTGGGACCTGAATATTGATCCGAACATGATGGCCAACCGGTTCATGGTTCCTAAACCTGTAAGATCTGAAGCTGACATGAAAGCAGACGGGTACCGGGAGACCTGGATATGCTACAAGTCGCATGACTTCAGCGCAAAGGAACTTACGGTTGCGCCGGGCGCCACGGTAACGATCAAGGATAGTGCAGCCTACGGAATCATCATGATGCAGGGACACGGCAGGATGGGTACATGGAATGTCGAGACGCCATCGCTGATCCGTTATGGACAGTTGACGAATGATGAATTCTTCATCAGCGAGCGCGCGGCAAAGGAGGGTGTGAAGATCGTCAATGAATCAGACACGGATCCCATCGTGATGCTGAAGCACTTCGGACCTGACAACCCTGATTTGAAAGTTTAAAATTCAGGCTGATCAATCTTAAATCTTAAATCTTAAATTTTTAATTGAGCGCATATGCCAGAAAACAATTTTCCCAAACTTCACAATGCGACATGGCCGGGTATCGTAGGTAAAGGTCCTGATTCTGAGCCACCCATTGAATTTGATACGATGCTCAGGATGACTGCAGCAGCTGAAGTAAACGGTGTCAGATTTGATGGTGTCGATCTCGGGCTGCTCGAACCGCATATCAAGATTGATATGTCGGACGACGGAATAAAAAAACTGGGCGATCAGGTAGCTTCTTACAATCTGAAGATAGGAAGTCTCGTAGCTCCCATTTGGGGCGGTCCGGTACTGGGCAGCGACCAGGACAGAAAGACCTTTGTGGAAATGGTCCGCAAGGCTTGCCATATCGGAAAAGTGTTGCGTGACATGGGAATGCGTCCCCATGGGGTAGTCCGGATAGATTCGGCGAGTTCACCCGAGCAATGGTCCAAAGATCCTGTAAACAACACCAAGCTGATTGCAAAGACATTCCGCGAGGCGTGTGATGTCGCCGCCGATTACGGCGAAAAGCTGGCAGCAGAAGGAGAGATCTGCTGGGGCGGGATGCATAGCTGGAAGAAGATGGTGGACACACTTGAGGCGGTGGACCGTCCCAACATCGGCTTTCAGGCGGACATGTCTCACACGCTGTTGTATACCCTGGGTTACAACGCTCCGGAAGACCGCATTCTTCCTGAAAAATTCGATTGGAAGGACCGCAGCGTGGTGACTGACGCGTTGAAGAAAGTTACGAAGGCGCTCCGTCCGTGGACGATCGACTTTCACGTCGCCCAAAATGACGGCACGGTATTCGGCAGCGGCTCGCACGACAAGACCGGGCGCCACTGCCAGGCTACTGACCCCAACGGGAAGTTAAACATTGCCGAGGATGCCGGCTTCTGGTTGCGCGATGAACATGGAAACCTGACAAAGAAGTTCAAGCACATCTGCTGGGACGGTTGTATGTTTTCCAATGAAGTGATGAACAAACAGCAGACGTGGAACGACATCCTTGCTACCATGATCAAGGTGCGGCAGATGCATGGCTGGGTTGAATAAATTTCTGACCGCAAGTTTCACGTTTTCGAAAGGTGGAATACATGGGGATGTTCTATTTTAAATTAAATACAGTACAAAATGTCAAAAAATAAGGAATTGCGAATCGGACTGATCGGTTGCGGGTTTATGGGCCGCACCCACTCAAATGGTTATAATCGTATCAAAAATTTCTTTCCGGAATTATCCTATCAGCCAGTTTTAAAGGCAGTGTGTTCACGCAATCCGGAGAAGGTCCGCGCTTTCGCAGACCAATGGGGTTATGAGTCCAGCGAAACAGACTGGAAAGCGCTGATCAACCGTGACGATATCGATGCCGTGGATATCTGCACGCCCAACGACACACACGCTGAGATTGCCATTGCCGCCGCAGCAAAAGGGAAAATGATCCTCTGTGAAAAGCCATTGTCCCGCACGTTGGAGGAAGGACGGAAAATGGTGGATGCGATTGAAAAGGCAAAAGTGGCCAACACAGTCTGGTACAACTATCGCCGCGTTCCCGCCGTCACGCTCGCAAAACAGATCATTGATTCCGGTAAACTTGGTAAGATCTTCCATTACCGCGCGAACTTCCTTCAGGACTGGACCATCAGTCCCGAGCTTCCACAGGGAGGCGAGGGGCTTTGGCGCCTCGATGTGGAGGCCGCCGGTTCCGGTGTAACGGGTGATCTATTGGCTCATTGCATTGATACCGCCATGTGGCTGAACGGTGCTATCAAAGATGTGTCAGCCGTTACAGAAACGTTCATTAAAGAACGCGTGCATCAGGCAACCGGCAAAGTGCAGAAGGTAGGCATCGATGATGCCTGTATCTTCCATTGCCATTTCGACAATGGAT
>JBARAD010000171.1:0-46180 GCA_049791675.1 Chryseosolibacter sp. | reverse complement strand
GCGGATGCAAAAGATCCCTTTTTCGGGAGAACCTCTAAAAGGTCTGCAGGTGATGGGGGTGCTGGAAACGCGTAATCTGGATTTCAAAAACGTGTTTATCCTCTCGCTGAATGAAGGCGCATTTCCTTCAAGCGGAGGCAAGGGTTCATACATTCCTCATAATATCCGGAGAGCATATGGGTTGCCCACACTGGCGCATCAGGATGCCATGTATTCTTATCTTTTTTACAGCACCCTGCAGCGCGCAGAAAACATATTTCTCTTCTACAATTCCGAAACGGATGTATTGGGTCAGGGGGAGATGAGCCGCTACCTTCAGCAATTGTTGTTTGAGTCCGGGTTGAATATTCGCAGACATGTATTACACAATCCCATAGAACCGAAAGGAATAACCCCCGTGGTGGTTCATAAGAATGCGGAGGTGATGAACAACCTGAAGAAACTCAATGACGGCAATGCTTATTTCAAGGGCATATCACCCTCCGCACTGAACAGTTATATTGAGTGTCGGCTTCAGTTTTATTTCCGGCATGTTGCAAAAATCAGGGAGCCAAACGAAGTAGAAGAAGAACTCGACGCACGGGTGCTTGGAAACTTTCTGCACGATGTGATGGAAAATTTCTATAAAGGACTCGTTGACAGGAAAGGAACGAGGCTGGTTGAAAAAGCGGATTTCAAACACGCCGGACGGACAATCGATTTATTGATTGACCAGGTTTTCATCGAGACCTATAAGCTGGATCCGGGTAAGCCCGTGGAGTATGCCGGTCAAAGCCTCGTGGTCAGGGAAGTGGTTAAGCGTTTTGCCAGCCAGATCCTGAAGATGGACGAAGCGTATGCGCCGTTTACCATTGAGGCGCTGGAACATGGTGGCATCACATATCCGGTCAAGATTGACAGGCCGCCCTTCCAGACGATCCTCGGAGGAAAGATCGACCGCGTAGACAGCAAAGATAATGTACTCCGCATCATCGATTATAAAACCGGAAAGGATAAGCTTGATTTTGAAAGTATCGAGTCCCTCTTCGCAAGGGAAGGATACCGGAACAAGGCGGCATTTCAGACATTGTTATACGCCTTGATGTATGTTAATTCATCTTCCGGGAACGGATCCCGGCACGCGGATCAACGCGTGGTACCAGGACTTATCAACCGGATGAATCTTTTCGATGATGATTTTGCCTTCGGACTAAGAGTAGGGAAACAGCAGGTGAACGATGTGGCGTCTATGTTCCCGTTGTTCGAGGAAAAACTAAAGGAGCTCTTCGAAGAGCTATACGACCCCGATCAGCCCTTTGATCAGACCCCTAATATTGATAATTGTAAATATTGTGCGTATAGCCATATCTGTTACAGATGATGGCGTTCCCCCGTTATTCTTCTGAGTGATTCTCAGCAGAAATTATTTCCGGCTCATCGGCTAATATTCTTTTTACTTCAGCCCATGAAGTCCGAAGGATATATGCTGTGTCATAATTATATTCTTTTTTCTTCCGGATGATGTTCGCAGCCCGGTCTTTGGAGTCAGGATGGGTACTGATCCAGGCGAGTTCTTCAGGAATATTGTGTTTTTGTGACAGCCGGAAGAACAGGTTGCTCAAATGCTGGGGGTCGATATTTGCGGTGGCCAGGGTCTCAACAGCGTATTCATCGGCTTCGCGTTCCTGTTTCCTGTCGAAGGCACTGGAAGACAATGTTTTCCCGGTTTGCCTCAGGATCTCGAAGCCGGCGTCACCTCCTGCTATGGCAAAGAGCATTTCAATACCGACTTCTTTCACAAGCTTCTTCATGACATGATTCTTTTCCATGTGGCCGATCTCGTGTGCCATCACGCCGGCGACCTCTTCAGCATTCCCTGCATACTCAATTAAACCGGTATAGACGACCATATTATTATCCGGGAGGGCAAAAGCATTGATCTCACTGTTCCGGATCACGTGTATCTTGATCTTATCGCATTCGATTGCTTTGGTCCTGCATATCCTCACTTTGATTGAATCGATCATTGCGTTGATCTTTTCATTCTTGATCTTTTCATTGGCGGTGGTGATCGTTTCCAGGATCACTTCGCCGAGCCTTTTTTCATTTTCCCTGGCAAAGCCTTGTACTTCGTCCTCATCAATAAAACGGATCTGGCTCAGTGCAAACCACATTGCAAAGAAAGAGATCACCATCAAGGCAAATTGGGTAAGGATCTTGTCTGTCATCGTGTTCAGGGTTTACAGATAGTTTCCGTAAGGGGGCCGAAGAACCACAAAGTAACGTGTTTCCCTTTCCGTGTTTCAACGGCTGCATAGATCGTTGCAAAAAATTCTGCAGCATTAAAAAGGACAATGGTGATCATGTAGGCGATGTATTCGTTCGTCAGCGTTTTGTCACCGAAAACAATGGACAGGGTCCAGTAGAATCCGGCGCTGTTCATGAACAGCACAGTTACCTGCGATAACAGCGCCTGCGTGCAGTGCCAGCGAACAAAATAACTTCCCTTCCGGTTTCCCAGAAAAAAGATGGCAGTAGCCACCAGGTTGATGATGGGAAGCGGAAGGCCGGCAATTACGGCAACAACCGACATGAGATAACTGTTTGAAGCTTTCTCGGCTTCATAGTCATCCGGCTTGTATGGAAAGGCAACGTTTTCTGACATGTTACAGCTCTTTTAAAATATTCCAACCCCAGTTTATGAGTGCCAGGGCAACAAGGGGCATGTAAATGATTCTTTTTGACTTTATTTTTTTTTCGGTCCACAGGATTGATTGGGCTAGCGTGGGTCTGTTGGTCAGAATATCGGTCAGTATCCAGCAGGGTAGGGTGACCAATCCCAGCGCGGTGATAAATCCCAGTGGATTCATCAGAAGCGCTCCCTGGAGATCACCACCAATGATCAGGAACAGGGACCTTGTAATACCACACGACGGGCAGGGTATCGAGGTTATATTCCTGAAAAGGCAAACGGTGAAGGATGTTTCCTGAATACCGGGGAAAAACAAATGCAATCCTATCCAGGCATAGCCTGCCACGGATAGGATCGCCAGTATCCAATATAGATTCTTATTGGACTTCAAGGGAGGACTAGATGACGCTTGTAAAGAACTGTTCGGCATTCTTTTCACGGGCCCGGCCCATGATGATGAACCAGTCAACAATTGCCCAGATTCCGAGACCTCCGCAGGTAAGAAGCTTTGCTACTCCAAGGCCCGTGTCGCCGACCATAAAGCGGTCAACAGCGAAAGTGCCTGCGACCAGGGAGACGATCAGGATCGTGGTCGGATCTTTCAGATTCAGGGCCTGGATCTGGAGAAATCTCGAATCATCTAGCGCAAGCAGTCTTTCGCGAATTACCGGGATCTGGTGGCCCTCAAAATACTTAGCCTTGGTCATGAGAAACATGTCTACTCGTTGAGCATCCATACAATTAGTGGGGTTTAAGTTATGAATATCATGGAAAGATATTGAATCGCAGATTAATCTCAAAGAAAGAAAAGGTGATCTTGGCACGATGGATGGCAGATGTAGGATTTCCGCTAAAGTTCCATGATAAGCTCACTCAATTTTCTTTCGTTGAGAACAATGCGCTCACTCACCTGATCGGTTTTCTCCCATTTAACAAGGCGTATATGGCCACCTGCGATTTCTATCCCGGTGATGTCGCCATCGGCATAACAACAGCAACCTGTGTTGAAATACACTGGTTTGATATTCAGATAGTCTTCTGTTATGCCCGTGTCTTCAACGCTGCGCCATCGCATCTCGTCTTCCAATGCCTGGGCCCATTGTGGATTGTGCTCATACAAGGCCTTGCGGTGCTGCCACTGCAGGCGTTCAAAATGCGTGAGGGATTCAAAAACAGGCTGGTGCGTGTGGCCAGTAATGAGCATCAGATCCTTTTGCTGCCGTGCCCATTCGTACATCATCCGGTTATGGATGGTTTTCAACTGCTGATCGTTTGCAGGTGTGTTCGGGTTGATGCGCAGAAATGCCTGCAGCGGCGCCCAGATCTTGGTAATGAAAAATTTGCTGAACCAGTTTCCATCGCTTTGCATGTCGCCCTGATGGCCATGGGTGCAGAAGATCCTCAGTTTCTTGTTTTCGATGGTGGTTTCCAGGATCACACCCTGCAGTACTGCCATGGAAACGCCGTACATTTTTTTCAGATAACCAGGGGCCAGTGGATCAATCTCCCAGTCGAGGTCGTGATTCCCGACAATTTTTGTAAAAGCGTTCCGGTGAATAAATTTTTTTTCATGGTCAAAGGATACCTGGTTGTGTTTCATCACCTGAAGCAAGGTATTCTCCCACAACTCTTCACAATCACCGAGGCAGATGAGGTGGAATTTTTTCTCATCATAATACGCTAAAGCCTCCAGATAGTTCTTTTCAGCGAGCATAAAATCATCGGCTCCGTTTTTTCTCCCCTTATGCTGATCTGAAAAAATAATAAACGGATGGGTTTCGGAGTTAAATGGTATAACAAACCCCTTTTTGCCCGGCTCATGCTCTATTGCTATTTTTAATTTGGACAGGGCCGAAAATACGCGGCTGCGGTCTGGCGCAGAGGTGTACCGGTTCGCCAGCCATAAGATGGGCTTCTGTAATAAAGAGCGGAAAAATGATCGCATGCACGATGATAGAAAAATCCCGGGACTTCCGGGACGGAAAAGACGCCGCCACACCTGCTGAAAGAACACATTGAGCCCTTATCTGCCGGCAAGATCAGAAGACTCGATACCACGACGGTATTGCTGTCAACGATACGGCCTGATGCAGTCCATGTCGCGATGTTGATGGAAGATACCACCGTGGAAGTGCTTGCTCAGTTTGATGATTATCAATTTGTCATCACGGAAGAAGGAAAGGCCGGTTGGATGAATAATTAACGCTCACTTGTTGTGAGCGCTGGATCGAAACACGTCGCTTATCATCTTTGAGGCCACGGTTGCGCCCGTTTTTTGGCTGCTTCGGCTCATCACAGGAAAAATTCGTTTATCATAACTTTTGACCGGGGAATCTTTGCCGGAACCGCCTGGTCCCAATTTCTGAAGGCACGATTTTTTGACGCTTCCGTGCTTTAAACGGCAACGGGGAAGCGTCCCGGCGATGAAGTTTGCATAGGATCTTCGCGCAAACAGTGGAACAGCCGGTCATCATGAATCGCATATCATCACGGGCATATGACTTTGAAGAACCTTTCTTAGAAATGTAACACCTTAACAAAAAGACTATGGTAAATGATTTGATCGTAACAAGAAGCATATTGTTAAATACAACACCTCAACGCGTGTGGGAAGCCCTGACGCATCCGGGCATGACCCGGCAGTATCTTTATAACTGCGAAGTGAAGAGCGATTGGAAGTCAGGCAGCACGCTGCAGTGGACTGGAAACTACAAAGGCCGGCCGGTGCAGGCAGAAGGAACTATCATGGACATTATTCCCGGCAGAATGATCAAGTATTCAGGGTTTGACCGGTTAACAGCAGGCGATACTTCCAGGCAAGGCGACGTCTACATCACGCACGAAATTGTTCCGCATGGAAGTCAGACCAAACTGCTCACCACCCTTGAGCACTTCGAAGGTGACGAGACGCGGGCAGAAATGGCTGCAGACCAATGGGACTTTGAGATCATGCCAAGGCTACAGACGCTCGTAGAGACAACGCTATGATTATCCGTTATCTTACGCCCCCTCTTGCCGGCCTACCGCTACAACGTCTTTCTTCATAAGGGCCTTAATGCCGCGCAGGGGAATCAATACCCACCCTGGGCGGTTATTAAGCTCGTAGTTTAATTCATAGATTGCCTTTTCAAGGAGGAATGTTGTCATCAGCGTTTCAAGATCCTCTTTGTTATCCGGAATGAAAGCGCTTCCCTTCACGGTATCAAGATATGCTTTCATGAAAAATCCACTCATGTAATGATACCAGGTTTCTATAAAGGGAAGCAGTTTAGTGAAATCTTCTTTCCGGATATGGTTATCGAGCACCAGGCTCCCATAGGCGGCATAATGAAACGAACGGATCATTCCTGCGACGTCTCTCAGGGGCGAGCGTTTCAGCCTGCGCTCACTGTAGCTTCTTGCAGGCTCACCCTCGAAATCGGTGATCACAAAGTCCTTCCCCGTAAAGAGAACCTGACCGAGGTGATAATCACCATGAATGCGGATCTTGATGACATTGATCTTCCTGCGATAGATGCGGCGAAGTACTTCGAGAATATCTTCCTTCATGTCCAGAACTTCCGCTGCTTCACCGCGCACATCCGGATCGAGTTTTTGCAGATTTTTGCTTTGATTAAGGAAGGTGCCGCGCACAAGCGACTGCAAACCGGAGTACAAAGAACGCTGATAATGCAGGGAATACTCTTCAGGCTTAAAGTCAGCCGTTGTGCCCGACGCAAGCGCCAGGTGCATCTCACCGGTTCTGACGCCGAGTAACCGCGCTTGTTCCGCCGTGTTTGCGTCTATCAGTTCCTTGAATTCTTCGGGAATATTTTCGTAGGCAACGGGATCAAATAGGCTACCAAGCTTTTCACTGCTGGCGATGGGAAGGTTGCTGACCAGGATCGTTTCGTTGTAGTCGTTCAGGCGGTCGAGCATCGTTACCCACGCGTCACCACTGCTTTCAATCATCTCCTGCATCATCCCGACAACCAGCGAATCCTTTTCATATTGCCATTCAATGGCCCCGACAAATGCAGGGATGTTCCTGAAACTTGTGTCTTCGGTGAGAAAGCGTGTTATCTCGAGATCCGGATTGATGGCGCGGTCTACCTTCCTGAAAATCTTGAGAAAGTAGCGATTGCCGTAAATGATGGAAGTATTGCTTTGTTCACCGGATAAGACTTTGGGTTTCAACTTTTCGTGCCCTTCACCAGACGTCTGCAATCTGTCGTTGGAATAGAATGCGAGTCGGCTGTTCTTGAGTTTTATCCTGTGATTCCTGCTCATGAAAGTGATGAGGGCTTCCTGTAAGGGTGCTCCGTATAATGCATCGTAAAGCACGCCCTCAGCACCCGCGATGTTCACGCGTGAGATAATCGACTTGGGGCAACTTTCCTGAAGTTTTATGGCCACCGACTCGGGTGCGAAACTCACCGGTAGTTGATAGATGTCGGGTAACCCACTCTGGTATGTCACTTGGATCAGGAAGAATACCGCGCTGTATTCAGGCAGTTCAACAACGGCATCGTGGACTATCTCCATGTGCTCAATGACTCTTCCCTTACCACCAAACCATCGCAGTTGCATCATGTAGGCAGGGAAAATTTTCGACTCAAGCCTTGTCATCACGTTCTTGTTGAGAATGTCCTGCCACCTGCTGAGTTCCAGCACGGGAAGAACGTGTTTTTCTGAAAGAAGCGACTGGCTTTGCTCCAGAATAAACCATTGGCAATCGTGGCCTCCCAGTGTCAGGAAATAGGCAGTTTCATTCTTGACGATCGGAAATTTATTCTTGCTGAACACCTCAACAGGATTGTATCCGTTGAATTCGCTCAGATCCAGTTCAACTGGCTGCGTATATCTCGAAAGGTTCACTACTACGAGCATCGTTTGCTCCTGGTAGGTTCTGGTAAAGGCAAGTATCTTGGGATTTTCCGAGGGAATAAACTTCATGTCGCCACGGCTGAACGCTTTGTATTGCTTCCGCTTGTTGATCAGCCGTTTCATCCACCACAGCAATGAGGACATATTCCAGTTTTGTATCTCGACGTTAATAGCCTCATAATGGTATTCAGGATCGAGAATTACCGGCAGATACAGCTTATGCGGATTTGCTTCTGAAAAACCCGCGTTCCGGTCAGAAGACCACTGCATGGGTGTACGCACACCATCGCGGTCGCCGAGGTAAAAATTGTCGCCCATACCGATCTCGTCACCGTAATAAAGCACGGGTGTTCCGGGAAGGGAGAACAACAGGTAGTTGAGCAACTCAATTTTCTTCCGGTTGTTGCCCATGAGCGGCGCCAGACGGTGCCGGATGCCGAGATTGATCCGGGCTTTGGGATCTTTTACATACACTTTATACATGTAATCCCGCTCCTCATCGGTTACCATCTCCAACGTCAGTTCATCGTGATTGCGGAGGAAGATCGCCCATTGACACGATTCGGGAATTGATGGGGTCTGCTCGAAAATGTCGGTGATCGGATACCGGTCTTCCGTTTGCAAAGCCATAAACATGCGGGGCATCACGGGAAAGTGATAGTTCATATGACACTCATCACCATTGCCAAAATACGATGCGGAATCCTCGGGCCACATATTCGCTTCTGCCAGCAGCAAGGTTCCCGGAAAATGGGTGTCCACATGTTTCCGTAATTTTTTCAGATAGGCGTGTGTCTCCGGAAGATTTTCACCATTTGTTCCTTCCCTTTCGTACAGGTATGGAACGGCATCAAGGCGGAAGCCGTCTACACCCATCTTGCACCAGAAATCGAGGATCCTGAATACCTCATCCTGCACCAGCGGATTGTCGTAATTCAGGTCTGGCTGATGGTGGAAGAAGCGATGCCAGTAATATTGCTGCGCTTCGGCATCCCACGTCCAGTTTGATCCTTCAAAATCCTGGAAGATGATGCGGACGTCTTTATACTGATTTGGATCATCTGTCCATACATAATAATCCCTTTCCGAGGATCCTTTCGGAGCCCTGCGTGCGCGCTGAAACCAGGGATGCTGATCGGAAGTGTGGTTAATAACCAGCTCTGTGATCACTTTAAGGTTTCTCGCATGTGCTTCACGCAACAATTCCTGGAACTGGTCGATGTCTCCATAAGCAGGATTGATGGAATAATAGTCCGCGATATCATAGCCGTCGTCACGCAGGGGAGAAGGATAGAAGGGAAGCAGCCATATGGCGGTGACTCCCAGATCGTGAAGGTAGTCGAGTTTTTGCAGCAGTCCTGCAAAGTCTCCGATCCCGTCCCCGTTTCCGTCTCTGAAAGCTTTGATATGTACCTCATAAATTACTGCATCCTTATACCAGTGCAGTTTTTCATTCAACATAGATCCATCTTCCGTCATGTGCTGTAAATTTCAGTCGCCGATATTCACCCCGATTGTAAACTGGGTTCAAATGGGTAGTGTTAACACCATAATCGATTTGCCCATAGCCCGCCGGTGCTTTCTCAGAAAGAATAAAATTGTATACCAAGAAAGGACGCGGGGCCTTTAAATAATGTTCGGTAACCATTAAATTAAGGCAACTATTCGAGCTATGCATTCAAAACTACTTAAATTTTATGGGAGTCTTCTCCTGGGACTGTTAATGATGCTTCCCATGCCATGTGTGAATGCACAATCGCCGCAGAAGAAAGAAAAGCCGGTTTTTATGATTGTCCATGGAGCGTGGGGAGGAAGCTGGGCTTTCCGGAAAGTGGATTCGCTCATGACGGAACAGGATGTGATCGTATACCGGCCATCGCTCACAGGATTGGGAGAGCGTGTGCATCTCGCGTCGGAAGAAGTGACGTTAACCACCCATATCCAGGATGTTGTGAATACCATACTGTTTGAAGACCTGCGGAACATCGTTCTGGTGGGGCATAGTTACGGAGGGATGGTGATTACTGGGGTGGCTGATGCGCTTCCCGACCGGATCGCCCGATTGGTTTACCTGGATGCGATGGTTCCCGAGGACGGCGAGAGTGTCATGCAGATCATGGATCCGAAAGGGGAGGGGATCTCAAAAATGGTGCAGGGAAATTACCTTGTACCCGCGTGGGTAAAGGCGGATCAGAAACCGCCGAAGGATGTGCCACACCCGTTAAAGACTTTTACCGAACGGATCGTGCTGAAGAACGCGAAGACAAAAGAAATTCCATCGACGTACATCCTCACCGTTGACCCGGGCAAAAAAGCGGAAGAGGATGACTTTGCATCCTCCGCTGTCCGCGCGCGGAAACGCGGATGGAAGGTCCTTGAAATGCGCGCAGATCATAATCCGCAGTGGTCAGCCGTCGACGCGCTGGCCAGAATTCTGTTGAGCCTGAAATAGCCGTCCGAATCATTTCTTCGGCACCGGCAAGTGCAACGTTTCAGAGGGGCTTGTGAAACAACGTAAGGATAACAATGACCCGATGGTCATCTTCAACAATTTCAATATGGCGGATGGTGGTCCATATCCGGTTTCCTTCCGGCGTTTCCACTTCAATGTCATCGCCTTCCCGGTAATGAAATAAAAGATAATCATCTGGGATCAGCAATAACTTACTGATGACCGGGTCGCCCCTTTTCAGGATCATCAATTCATCGTCTGTGAGCCTGCCAACAATAAAACGCATCTTAAACGGGTTCATTCAATGTATCCTTTATCCAAAAGAAACGATTATGGTGACGCATTTGCCCGGCGAATGTCTTTAATGCGTCGATTTTTTCGGGGGAACGGGATATACGATCTTTAGCCGAGTCTATTTTTTTTGAATTGGGGCGGTTTTGTAATATTGGAACGGGAAAAATGGCGATGACGATCGAAGACATTCAGGGAATCTGCACAAAATACCGCGGTGTTACGCAAGACATCAAATGGCAAGATCATTTGTGTTTTAACGTAGGTGGTAAAATGTTTTTGATCACCGCGCCGGATGCTGTTCCCGTTTCCGCTTCAATAAAAGTCTCCGGGGAAGACTTTGAAGAGATCTCAGCGCGGGAAGGATTTATCCCCGCACCCTATCTGGCGCGCTACAAATGGGTTCGCATGGATGATATTACAAGACTTTCGGCAAGAGAGTGGCAAGTATACATTGATACGGCTTATCATCTTGTGGCCTCGAAATTGCCTTCCAGGATCCGGAAAGAGATCGGAATATGATCAATTTTTTTCCGGCACATTTTTGACAACGGCATTTTCCATTCTTATTTCCGATAGTTTTTCAAGGTCTCCGGAAAGGAACAACGACTGAAGATCCTCAATCGATGTGCTGTCGTGCTTCGGTTTATAGTTTATGTAATCCTGCAGCAGAATACCACCAGTCTTGCGCGGATTCACGGCCTCACGGAAACGGATACCACCGCCATCGCTCTCATAGCTGTAAGCGAAGTAATCCATGGTGTGCCGGGTCTTGTGAAACCAATAGAGAAAAATATCCCGGTGGTCGCTGCCTTCTCCCATTTCGTCAAAGGTAACGCGAACAACATTATACGCCTCACCGCGGATGGTTGTCTCATTGATCCATTCTTTGTTCACAGGGTCGTCGTTCAATCCAAAGGGCAGTAGCGCAAAGTAGATTACTGAATTGATGGAACTTGCAAATGCTTTTTTTCTCTCATCCGCAAGGGAGACAACGGAGTTGTTCTTGTAACGTGTAAGACCATCGTTGTTCAATACATCCTTAATCCGGCCTGTTGAATCGGTGAATTCGCGCGTATAGGTAAAGATGCCGTCCTGCCGCGCGACGGTATAGTGTCTGTCACGGAAATCGAATCGCAGAAAGAACGAGCGATATGCGGATCCGCCGTGTACCGCAATGCCTTCGTCTACGATGCGTTGTGCGGTGCGGTCGCCGCATGAGCACAACAGCATGCAGATCAGCAGCATCGGGAACAGGCTGTTAAGCGGGTAATTACAGTGTCGTAGCATCAATAACGGGTTCATATATGCCCGTTAAAATAAAAAATAATACGGTCTTAATACTCATTAAATGGTATTATGTACATCGGGTTGCCGGTTAACAGGGGCGATGGGGAAATCGTACTTTGTTTTTGTTAATTTAGCGCCATGAAGAAGCTACTCATCATATCGTTGTTGTTAATATGGTCAGTCGGGCAAAGCTGTGCGCAGGTCCCGCCAAAAAATATAAAAGACCTGGCATTCATGTCAGGAAAATGGAAAACGCACAGTGCATGGGGAGACATGGAGGAGAACTGGAGTGAGCCCATGGGAAACTCCATGATGTGCGCCTACCGGTGTGTGAAAGATGGTAAAGTTGTTTTTTATGAGTTCATTGTCATTGAGCAACTGGACTCGGGACCTGTTATGAAACTGCGTCATTTTAGTCCCGGCAATATCGGGTGGGAAGAAAAAGATAAGCCTTATGAATACCCTTTGATGTTTCTTGAGCCTGATAAGGCCAGGTTTGAGAGACCGGATAGAAAGACTGCACTCACGTTCCATCGTACGGGGCCCGACACGCTGAAGGTGATCCTTGAACGGCAGGATGATGAGGGAAAGTGGGTGGAGGATGTTTTTGATTATAAATTATCCGAATAGTGATTGGGTGTATCGCGAGCCCTCAATCGTAAATGATTGCTGCGTGCTGTCGCGCTTTCTTTTCTTGAATCTTACTGCGCAAACATGAAGATGGATTAACGTCTTTTTGACGCTGCCTCGCGCGCAATTCTCCCTCACAGGTAACTCAACCACCACATCTTATGCGTGCTCTTATATTTGTTATACCAATTGCAGAACGGATATAATATCAGCACCACCGACAGCCATGCGATGTACGCGCCGATGAGGGGGAAACCGTAGCCGGGGGGCAATCCGCCAAACCCTGCGGTGAAATGGAAATCAATTTCTGAAAGACCCTTGCCTGAGTTGATCATATACAAGGTAAGCGCGGCCAGGTGCAGCAGATAAAAATGAAGGATGTAATAAAACAGGGGAACACGTCCGATGATGTCAAAGGGACGCAGTGCGGCATGGTTGATCCTTTCCAGCCAGGCTAGCAGTATCAACACCGGCCCGAGCGTCAATAGCGTATACTGCAGCGACACAGGGTACTTCGTTACATTGATAAAACTGAGAAATGTATAGACCGCATTTTTTTGTTCAGACCAGTGTGAGGGATCGCCGTAAAGGTTGAAAGACCGCAGCACACAGAACAAAAGGATAGCAATGATACCTGTGCGGAGCAACAGCTTTTTCCGGCGCGCTGCATCGAATCCTCTTGTATACCATTCGCCGAGACAGTAGCCGAGCAAGATGATGCCAAGCCATGGAAGGAATGGATAAGGCACCATGGCAAAAGCACCCGGCAGCACTTCAATGAAGTTGGCCTGGTGGATGAACGTCCAGGGAATCAGGAAGGGATCGCCGGCCTTCAGCTGGACCACGTGTAAGATATCATGGCCAAAAGTGATGATGAAGCCGAGTGCCAGAATAAGCCTGAACGGAAGATGAATGATGGCGGCCATGAGCACCATGCAGAATCCGATCGCCCAGATCACCTGGAATATGGAAACGTCATAATATAACTGGAAGAGCATGCTGAAGCGAACGACAGTAACTTCAAGCAGGATGAGCCACAAGCCGCGACTGAGCAGGAACCGGGAAATCTCTCCTTTGCTTTTCCGCTGCTGGCTGATGCGTACAGCTGTTCCCGCCAGCAATACAAAGGTTGGCGCGCAAAAATGCGTGATGAACCGGGTCAGAAATAAAAAGGGTGTTGTCTTTTCCAGGTCGGTTGGATCGTAAACAAAGGCGTCGGCGTGGAAGAAATCGCGTGCATGATCAAGCGCCATGATGACCATTACAATTCCCCGCATGACATCAATGGAGGCGATGCGCGGTTTTTCTGTCAGCACGTCACGTGGAGTTTCGGTGAGTACCGCGGCAGCAGTTGGGTTCATAAAAGGGGGTTTGATGATCTTTTACGATATTTGCATAAGAAAGTTAACGGAACACGTGAATCACGATCAATTTAAGGTACAATCCGGGAATAGGGAAAAGGAGAACAGGAAATTTCTGGCGCTTCTCAAAAAAAAGGACCCCAGGAAGGTTGACGACCTGTTTCATGGTGTACATAATGAAGTATTTGAGGAGGTGAATTGCCTCGCATGCGCCAACTGTTGTAAGACGACAAGCCCGATCTTTTATCAGAACGACATTGAACGGGTGGCGAAGTCACTGAGGATGAAGCCGGGAGATTTCATCGAAAAATACCTCCGGATAGATGATGACCGCGACTATGTGCTGAAGTCTTCACCGTGCCCGTTCCTGGATGAGGATAACTATTGCAGGGTCTACGAAGACAGGCCCAAGGCGTGCCGCGAGTATCCACATACCGATCGAAAGAAGGTCGTTCAGATCACCGAGCTCACCCTGCGTAACACAATGGTTTGTCCTGCTGTCTTTGAAATGGTCGAAAGATTGAAGCGGATTCCCCTGAAATAAAAAAAGGTACTGTGAAGTACCTTTATATTGTGTCTACGCATACACCCCGGGTTGAGCAGGCGGGTGTTCGAAGAATCCTGATAGCAAGCCTGGCTGTCACCGCGGCTTAAGCCACCTGCGCTGCCAGTTTTTGGGCTAAAACGGACTTGGGAACTGCACCGACTTGTTTGTCCACAATCTGGCCGCCTTTAAACACCAGTAAAGTAGGGATGCTGCGTATCCCGAAACGAGCTGTGACATTGGGATTTTCATCGACGTTCAATTTGGCGACGACGGCTTTTCCTTCGTAATCACCGGCCAATTCTTCTACAACGGGGCCGATCATCTTACAAGGTCCACACCATTCTGCCCAAAAATCTACTAAAACAGGTTTATCAGAATTGATAGCGGCATCAAAGTTGGCATCATTCAGTACAATAGTTTTGCCCATTTTTATTGAATTTAATTGTTATTTACGTAATCAACACGGGTGACTTTTCAATAGTTCAACGCCCGAATAAAGTTTCGCCCCGAAGTTATAAAAATTTCCTATCAATCTGTCGCGTGCTCATGGATTATGATACGGCCATGTAAAGCGCTAACTGTCGGGGCATCCGCAGGGGATACACAAACCTTGTGAGAACACCGAGGTCCGTAAAAGGGTATCCGCGCCGGACACATTTATGTGCGTATCTCCACCTCGGCAACCTTCTTCATCTTTTTCACCATATCATTGACAGGGTTGACCCGGAACTTTCGCGACATCAACTCCAGGATGATGTTTTCCTGGTCATCCTTCACCTTCAGGTAAAGGGGAGTACTGCCTGAGAACTCCTGGCAAACGTCTTCGATTTTTCCGATCAGATCAGCGGTAATATCGTCGGCATTCACGCGCACCTGGATTCCCTTGCTTCGCTTGACACCGATTTCATTCAGCAGATCGATGTTGCGTATCTTCATCTCAAGGTTTTGCTGGCCCCAGGTATTCCGGACCACAGCGCCTTCAATGAACAGGAACCATCCGATGTTGAGAAAATTCCTGAATTTCAGATAGTCTTCACCGAACAGCATGAAGGAGGTGTTTCCTGTGTAATCCTCCAGATAAAATTTACCGAAGGGTTTTCCTGTTTTCGTCGTGCGATGCTCCACGCCGGTTACAATTCCGCCAAGCTTGATGTCACGGCCCGCAAGGTTTTCTATTTCGTTCAGCTGATTGCATGCGGAAGTACAGAACGTTTCCATCTCGAACCTGAAGTTGTCGAGGGGATGGCCTGAAATATAGATCCCGACAACCTCTTTTTCGAGGTTCAATTTTTCAATTTCGCTGAAGGGTTCCACGGGTTCGATACGCGGCTTAGGCATTGCCGTGCCGGTGGTGCCACCGAACAGGCTTGCCTGCGCGCTCTGTTCCTCCATCTGGGTTTTCGCTGCATACTTGATGGCTTTTTCGATGAGGCTGACATCGCCGTCTTTTGCATATACGTATTGGCGGCGGTGCAATTCGGTAAAACAATCGAATGCACCTGACAACGCCAGACACTCGAATGTCTTCTTGTTAACCGAGCGCTGACTCAGACGCTTGGCGAAAGCGAAGATGTCGGTGAAATTACCGCTGTTGTCGCGTTCCTGGATGATCGCCTCTACTGCGGCATCACCTGTTCCCTTGATGGCGCCCAGTCCGAAGCGGATCTCTCCTTCTTTATTCACCTCAAAGTACATTCCCGATTCGTTGATGTGGGGCCCGAGTACCCTGATCCCAAGGTTTCGGCACTCTTCAATGAAGAATGTCACATTCTCAAGGTTGCTCTGGGAATGTGTGAGTACCGCAGCCATATATTCCGCGGGGAAATTTGCTTTCAGGTATGCCGTGTGATAAGCAATTAGTGAATAACATGTTGAGTGGGATTTGTTAAATGCATATTGTGCGAATGCTTCCCAGTCGGTCCAGACCTTTTCGCAGACAGGCTGAGGGTGGCCGTTTTTCTTACAGCCTTCGATGAACTTGTCCTTCATCTTGTCGAGCACAGCTTTTTGTTTCTTTCCCATTGCTTTGCGCAGCACGTCAGCGTCGCCTTTGCTGAAGCCCGCAAGCTTTTGGGAGAGCAACATCACCTGCTCCTGGTAGACGGTAATACCATAGGTCTCTCCGAGGAACTCTTCCATCTCCGGAAGGTCGTACTTGATCGGCTCTCTGCCGTGCTTTCGGTTGATGAACAAGGGGATATATTCCATAGGCCCCGGGCGGTAGAGCGCGTTCATCGCAATGAGGTCCTCGAACTTGTCCGGTTTTAGCTGGCGCAGATATTTCTGCATGCCCGCACTTTCAAACTGGAAAGTACCTGTAGTTTCGCCGCGCTGAAATAATTGGTAGGTTTTTACATCATCCAGCGGAACTGCATCGATATCAATTTCAAGGCCCTTGCTCTTCCTGATATTTTTAAGCGCCGTTTTAATGATTGTAAGCGTTGTGAGACCCAGGAAGTCCATCTTGAGCATGCCTGCACTCTCCACCACGCTGTTGTCGAACTGTGTGACGAGCATATCCGAATCCCGTGCCGTCGAGACAGGAACAAAATTCGTGAGATCATCGGGTGTGATGATCACACCGCAGGCGTGTGTCCCCGTATTGCGGACAGACCCCTCCAGGACGATTGCCTGTTGCAGTACCTGCGCGCGGAGGTCATTGCCTTTCTTGATGTCGGATAATTCCTTTACCTCGCTGAACGCCGCCGCGAGCGTGGTGCCAGGACGTTCGGGTATCATTTTAGCCAGCACGTTGGCATCGCTTAATGGAAGTTCCATCACGCGGGAGCAATCGCGGATCGAAGATTTGGCTGCCATCGTACCGTAGGTTATGATCTGGGCAACCTGGCTCTTTCCATACTTGTCAATCACATAGCGCAAAACGTTGTCGCGTCCCTCATCATCAAAGTCAATATCAATATCGGGAAGGGATACGCGGTCCGGATTGAGAAAACGCTCGAACAGCAAATCATATTTGATCGGGTCTACATTGGTAATGCCAATACAGTACGCGACCGCGGAACCTGCCGCCGATCCGCGGCCGGGTCCAACGCTGACCCCCATCTCGCGGGCTTTGGACGTGAAATCCTGTACAATGAGAAAGTATCCTGGATAACCCGTGTTCTTAATGGTTGTCAGCTCAAAATCGAGGCGGTCAGTGATGGTCTGGGTCAGTTCACCGTATTTCTTCTTCGCGCCTTCATAAGTAAGATGTCGGAGGTACTCGTCTTCCGTGCTGAAGCCTTCCGGTATGTCGAACTTGGGAAGCAATACGCTGCGCTCCAGCGTGTAGCTTTCGATCTTGTTGAGGATCTCGCTGATCGTATCGATTGCCTCCGGAAGGTCGCGGAAGATGGAGCGCATCTCGTCCTGTGATTTATAATAATACTGGTCGTTGATAAGCCCGTACCGGTGTCCGCGCCCATAGCCAATGGGTGTCGATTTGAATTCTCCTTCCTTGATGCAGAGCAAAACGTCATGTGCGTTCGCTTCTTCCTTGTCGAGGTAGAAAGATTCATTCGCGGCAAAGTAGCGGACGCCATATTTCTCCGCAAATCTCAGCAGCACATCATTTACGTGATCTTCTTCCGGCACGCCGTGCCGGTTCAGTTCGATGTAGAAATCTTCTCCAAACAACTGATGCCACCATTTGAAAGCTTCTTCCGCCTGTTTTTCACCCACGTTGAGGATCAGGTGAGTCACCTCGCTGGTGAGCCCTCCCGTTGTAGCGATGAGATCCTGCCTATACTGTTGAACCAACGCTTTATCTATACGCGGATAGATTCCGTACAGTCCCTCGGTGAATCCCAGTGAACTCAGCTTGGCCAGGTTGTGATATCCGTTCTTGTTTTTTGCCAGCAGCACCTGGGTGTAGCGCTTGTCCGGATTGTCTTTAGTAAACTTCAGTTTCCTGCGGTCGTCGGCAAGGTAGAATTCACAACCGACGATCGGTTTGATTTCATGATTGATGGCTTCCCGGACGAATTTAAACGCGCCATACATATTGCCCACATCCGTGAGGGCCACGGCAGGCATGCCCAGCGACTTGGCCTTTGCCACCATGTTTTTGATGTCGGGCGTAGCCTGAAGCACGGAAAATTGCGAGTGGGCGTGGAGGTGAACAAAAGGTTTGTCGCTGCCTGCACCCGCTTGCCCGGTGAGGGAGTATGCCACCTCTTTCTTCTTCTCCCTTTTCGCGAAGTTCGCAGCTTCAAGGTTGGGTTCCTCATAGACGATCTCCTCGGGAGGCGTGCTGTCAAAAGGGCTGACTACTTTTTTCTCTACCAGGCCGAAGAAGCAGCGCGCGGTGGCAGCCACATCATAGGAAGCATCATGCGCGTCGCCAAAATCTTTTCCGAATAGCTTTTCATGCAGTTCCACCAGCCGGGGCATTTTTAGTCGTCCCCCGATACCTCCGGTAAGCTGACAAAACTCAGTGGAAGCCAACCCGGTATCGAGCTTATCGAGCTTGAGCAGGGGGTCGAGTTCAAATTGTTGCCGGATGAGCTCTGCACCGAGGATGCTGATATCAAATTCTATGTTGTGGCCCACGAGCAATGACGTTTGTGCCAGGTCTACCATCAGAAGATCCAACACCGTCTTTAAGGCATGACCTTCGGCGAGTGCGCGCTTGGTCGAAATGCCGTGAATCTGCTCGGCTTTGTATGGGATGTCGAATCCTTCCGGCCTGATAATGAAATTCTGTCGCGAGATCAGCTTGCCTTTTCCATCATGAAGTTGCCAGGCGAGTTGAACAAGACGTGGCCAGTTGTCAACATCGGTAATAGGTGCTGTTTTATTATGCGGAATACCGGTGGTTTCCGTGTCGAAGATCAGATACATGTAAAGCGAGTGGTTGTAAAGTGTAAAGTTAATTCCGGGCAGGGTAACTGCAAGATAAAAATACCCCGCTCGCATAGTCCCAAAAAAGGAATATTTCCCAGTTATTAGATATTGTAGACACTACGCAGGCTGTTACTCAATTTGTAAGATGCTTATTAACAGATTGTTATATTATTGGGCTTGATTTTTGGAATAAGCGACTGAAGAAACCAATTTTTATGAAACCCCTGGTGAAAATTTTGATTGACTTCCTGAAGAAAGAATGGTTTTTAGTTGTTGCCCTGGCAGCGATCGGTTTGATCGTGCTGCTCTTTGAAGTGCTTTAGCAGAATTTTGTCGTCAAACCCGATCCATTCCTTATTTGGAAAATTTTTAAAATAGAAAAGTCCATTGTTTGGTAAAACACTGAGAACTATTTTTGGCGACCTCAACTCAGTATAAAACAAACTATGAATTGGTTTACGAATTTTTTCTCCAGTACCATCGGGAGAAAATTAGTCATGGCTCTCACGGGTCTTTTTCTCATCCTCTTTCTGGTCGTTCATCTGATTGGCAATCTTCAGCTGCTTAAAAGCGATGACGGTCAGTCTTTTAATGTGTATGCCCAGTTCATGACTTCCAATCCGCTCATAAAAGTTATTTCCTATGTGAACTACGCTTTTATTCTGATCCATGTGATCTGGTCCATCATGCTGACAAGGCGAAATCGTGGCGCCCGTGGTCCGGAGGGTTATGCGGTAAGCAGGAACTCATCGCACTGGACGTCGCGCAACATGGGTATTCTGGGAACTTTTATTTTCATCTTCCTGGTGATCCACCTGCGCAGCTTCTGGTATGAAATGCATTGGGGAGGTATTCCCACGGCGACGTATGAAGGCGCGGAGTACAAGAACCTCTATGCAGTTGTGGATGCTGCTTATGCAAACATCTGGTTTGTAGTATTGTATGTCGTGAGTATGGCGTTGCTGGCCTTCCATTTATTTCACGGATTCGGGAGTGCCTTTCAAACGCTGGGACTGAACCATATCAAGTATAATCCGCTGATAAAATTTGTCGGGGTAGCATTTGCGGTTATTGTTCCCGCGTTGTTTGCCCTCATTCCACTCTACATGTATTTCAACTAACGATTATCTGAAACAGCGCCGCTGGCGATGTTCGCGGTTAAGATAAAAATCAAGACATGAAATTAGAATCCAAAATTCCTGAGGGACCTTTAGCGGAAAAGTGGTCTAAGCACAAGTTCAATTTAAAACTGGTCAACCCGGCCAATAAGCGCAAATACGAGATCATTGTAGTGGGAACAGGTCTGGCCGGCGCATCGGCGGCGGCATCGCTTGCCGAGTTGGGATACAGTGTGAAGGCCTTCTGTTTTCAGGATAGTCCGCGCCGCGCGCACAGCATTGCGGCCCAGGGCGGTATCAACGCGGCCAAGAATTACCGGAATGACGGAGACAGCGTTTACAGGCTCTTTTACGATACGATCAAGGGAGGCGATTACAGGGCACGCGAAGGCAATGTTCACCGTCTTGCCGAAGTGAGTGTGGATATCATCGACCAGTGTGTTGCCCAGGGGGTTCCCTTTGCGCGCGAATACGGCGGATTACTCGACAACAGGTCATTTGGCGGCGCGCAGGTGTCACGGACATTTTATGCGCGCGGACAGACAGGGCAACAGTTGCTCCTTGGCGCCTACAGCGCCCTGAACCGCCAGATCGCCAATGGAAAGGTCAAAATGTACAACCGGACGGAAATGCTGGACCTGGTTGTCGCCGATGGAAAGGCACGCGGGATCATCACCCGTGATCTCGTTACCGGAAAGATCGAATCCCACAGCGCACACGCGGTACTGTTGTGTACCGGTGGCTACGGAAATGTTTTCTACCTGTCAACCAACGCAAAGGGCTCCAACGTAACGGCTGCCTGGCGGGCGCACAAGAAAGGCGCGTTGTTCGGCAACCCGTGTTTCACGCAGATACATCCTACCTGCATCCCCGTATCCGGAGAACATCAGTCCAAACTGACGCTGATGTCGGAATCGTTGCGCAACGATGGACGCGTATGGGTCCCAAAGACCGCACGTCCCGGATTGAAGGCCAAAGACGCGGTGAATATCCCTGAATCAGAAAGGGATTATTTCCTCGAAAGGAAGTATCCTTCTTTCGGAAACCTTGTTCCCCGCGACGTGGCATCACGCAATGCCAAGTATGCATGCGACGAAGGGAAGGGCGTCGGCTCAGGCCTGGCGGTTTTCCTCGACTTTGCCGATGCGATCAAGCGCGATGGCAAAAAGATCATCGAAGCCAAATACGGTAACCTGTTTGACATGTATCAGCAGATCACCGGCGACAACCCTTACGAATCGCCGATGATGATCTTCCCCGCAGTTCACTATACCATGGGTGGTTTGTGGGTGGATTACAACCTTTCCACTACTGTTCCCGGATTATACGCGTTGGGTGAAGCAAACTTCTCCGACCACGGCGCCAACCGCCTGGGTGCAAGCGCCCTGATGCAGGGACTTGCCGACGGATACTTTGTAATCCCTTACACCATCGGTGACTACCTGGCGAATATCGGATGGAGTGATAAGGTCTCCACGGATCACCCCGCTTTCAGGGAAGCCATGGAGAATGTGCAGGGAAGAATTCAGAAAATGCTCAGCATAAAAGGACGCAAAACCGTTGATCAGCTGCACCGGGAACTCGGTCTGACCATGTGGGACTATTGCGGTATGTCTCGGACAGAAGAAGGCCTGAAAAAAGCAAAGATCAGGATCCAGGAATTGAGAAATGAATTCTGGGAGAACGTAAATATCCTGGGCGGCCAGAACGAACTCAACCAGGAACTGGAAAAGGCGGCACGCGTTGCGGACTTCATGGAACTCGGCGAACTGATGGTAGACGATGCCCTCCACCGCAGCGAATCGTGCGGAGGTCACTTCCGGGAAGAATCGCAAACGCCGGATGGCGAGGCACTTCGCAAGGATGACCAGTTTGCCTATGTTGCGGCGTGGGAGTTCAAGGGAGAAAACCAACCCGAAGTCTTACACAAAGAAGACCTGCTCTTCGAAAACGTAAAGCTTACACAACGCAGCTACAAATAGAGACTGGTGCCATCGGGTGATCCGTAAAGAGGAATTGAAAAACATTAATTATTCACGAAATGAAAATTACACTGAAGGTTTGGAGGCAAAAGGACAAGAACGCGAAGGGCGGCTTCAAGACATATGAGTTGAACAATGTTTCACCCGATATGTCTTTCCTGGAAATGTTTGACGTGCTCAACCATGACCTCATCGTGAAAGGCGAGGAGCCTATTGCCTTCGACCATGACTGTCGCGAAGGTATTTGCGGCGCCTGCAGCATGTACATCAATGGCCGTCCGCACGGTCCGCAGCAAACGACGACCTGTCAGCTGCACATGCGCAGCTTCACCGATGGTCAAACCATTACTGTCGAGCCGTGGCGTGCAAAAGCTTTCCCTGTCATCAGAGACCTGGTGGTGAACCGCGAGGCCTTCGAGCGGATCCAGCAAGCCGGCGGATACATTTCAGTCAACACGGGCGGGGTACCTGATGCAAATGAGATCGCGATCCCGAAAAGCAGCGCTGATAAAGCATTTGATGCTGCAGCGTGTATCGGATGCGGCGCCTGCGTCGCCGCCTGCAAAAATGCGTCTGCCATGCTGTTTGTCAGCGCCAAGGTATCTCAGCTCGCGCTCCTTCCGCAAGGCCAGCCCGAAAGAAAACAACGCGTCGAGAAAATGGTTGAACAAATGGACACCGAAGGATTTGGGTCCTGCACCAATACGCTGGCATGTGAAGCAGAGTGTCCGAAAGGAATCAGCGTCTCGAACATCGCGCGCATGAACCGCGAATACTACGGCGCAAAGATCTCCTCGGAAAACATCTGAAGGCTGACCTGACAATTCTTTTCATTCGCTCCCCTAAACTGGTTGCAGATTTTGTTCACCCTGCCACCGCTCGAGTCTCCGGTTCATGATGCTGAACCATAACGGAGGTACAAGCGCGAGGATGATCATTGTGGGATAGCCGAAAGGCAGCTGCGGACTTTCGTCATAATGGTTCAATACCTGGTAGCGTTTGTAAGCAAAAGCATGATGATCAGAATGCCGCTGCAGCTGGAAAAGAAAGAAATTACTCAGCAGGTGACTTGCATTCCATGAATGCAGCGGATTCACTCTCTCATATTTGCCGGGAGCAATTTCTCTTCTCTGAATTCCGTAATGCTCGACATAGTTCACCAGCTCGAGCAGCGTAAAGGCGATGAAGCTTTGAGCAAAGAAAAACACCGGTACCTCCCACGTCCACCGGTTGAGGAGAAGGCTTGTGATGGATGTGAGCAAAAAGCAAAAGAGCAGCGGCAGGACCGCAAACCAGATCATTTGATTATGGATGCTTAGAGAGCCTTGATCTTTCCGACGAAGCCTTTCATTTTCGAGATACAGCGCATGGCGGTATCCTCCGAAGACCGACCGAATCCAGAAGCGGTAAAAGTTTTCATTTTTGCGGGCGGTAGCCGGGTCTTCCGGGGTCGCGACTAACACATGGTGACCGCGGTTATGTTCAATATAGAAATGCATATAACACACCGTGAGCAGCAACAGTTTTCCGTAGAATTGCTCAAGCGCTGACTTCTTGTGTCCCAGCTCATGCGCTACCGTAATGCCGATGCCGCCGGTAACGAGCGCGAAGCCCAGGATAAGGCCAACCCATTCGGTAACGTCGTCAAGCCGTCCATCGGTTACTGCAAAGGTTCCCCATAGAACAAAAGCCACCTGTACAATGGCCCAGAAGTAAGTAACGAACCGGTAATAGAAGGCCTCTGCCTTGATTTTGGCTTCTTCAGGCTGTGGATTGGAGGTATCTGTTCCCAGCAGCTGATCAATTACTGGCAGGATCAGGAAAGAGAAAACAAGGGCTGTAAAGTTCCAGTAGCCGCCGAGGTAAAAGCCCGAAATTACCAGCGCTGGTATGATAAAAGCCGAAAAGTAGCCGAGTTTTCTGCCCAGGGATTCCATTCCCCGAATTTAAGAAGAAAGCAGCTCATGTATGGGAAATCCGTATTTACAAAATTAAAAGAAGGTTTAGGGTCTGTTCACTGACACTTTATATCCGGTGGTATGCGGAATGCGGTGACCTGCATAACTGTCAATTAATTGCCGTACCTTTGCGCCTTATTTTAGATATTCCATACATGCAATCTTTTGAAACACTGGGTCTATCCGGTGAAATTGTCGAGGCAGTCCGCAAACTCGGTTTTGAAACGCCGACGCCTGTTCAGTCCAAAGCCATTCCCGTATTGCTGGAAGCCCAGCGCGATGTTGTGGCCCTTGCCCAAACCGGAACCGGTAAAACCGCGGCGTTCGGCCTGCCGCTGATCGAGCTCATCAGTGAAAGCGAAAGCTCAACCCGCGCCCTGGTGCTGGCACCTACGCGCGAATTGTGTTTACAGATCACGAGTGACTTTGAAAACTTCTCCAAGTCGGTAAAACGACTTAACATCGTTGCGGTTTATGGCGGCGCCAGTATCACCGATCAGATCAAAAAGATCAAGCGTGGCGCGCAGATTATCGTAGCCACCCCGGGCCGCCTGATGGACCTGCTGGACCGGCGCGTGGTGAAGCTTACGGACATCCGCTATCTCGTGCTGGATGAAGCCGATGAGATGCTGAATATGGGTTTCAAGGAAGATATTGATCACATCCTCTCGCAAACCGCGGAAGAAAAACGCGTATGGCTATTCTCTGCAACCATGCCTCCCGAAGTAAGGAGAATTGCCAACACCTATATGGAAGATCCCACGGAACTAACGGTGGGAGAAAAGAATCAGGGCAACGTTAACATCGAGCACCAGTATATGGTGGTTGATGAAAAAGACCGTTACCTGGCGCTGAAGCGTATTGTAGACTTCAATCTTGAAATCTTCGGCGTCATATTTTGCCGTACGAAGGTGGATACGCAGCGGATCGCCGAGCATCTCATCAAGGACGGATACAACGCCGATTCACTGCATGGCGATCTCACACAACAACAGCGTGACCGCGTGATGCGCAACTTTAAAAGTAAAGCTCTGCAATTATTGGTAGCAACCGATGTTGCCGCCCGTGGTATTGACGTGAATAACATTACGCACGTTATCCACATGAACATGCCTGATGAAATTGAATTTTATACGCACAGGAGCGGTCGTACCGCGCGTGCAGGCAAGACGGGGATATCGATTGCACTGATCTCCCGGCGGGAAGTGCAGAAAATACGCCAGATCGAAAAGATGATCAAAGTGAATTTCCAGAAAGTGCCGGTGCCTACGGGCCAGGAAGTTTGCGAGAAGAGAGTGCTGAATATCGTGCATCGTCTCCGCGAAGTTCATCTCGCTGAAAACGAAATAGCACACTTTCTGCCCGCGGTCTTTGAAGAACTGCAGGATCTCAGCAAGGAGGAGATCATTAAACGTTTTACCGCACTTGAGTTTAATCACTTCCTCGATTATTATCGCGGCGCACCGGATCTGAACAAGACCGAGAAAGCCGATCGTTTCGAGAAAGGTTATACCGATCAGGTTGTGGAAGGCGATCGTCTCTTTATCAATCTTGGAAAAATGGACGGGCTGGACGCAGGCAAACTCCTGGCGATGATCTGTGACAGGAGCAATATTACGCGCGAGAAAGTGGGCCGCATCGATCTGAAGGGCGCTTATTCATTTTTTGAAGTTGACCAGGCTTACAGCAAAGTCGTGAAAGATCATCTCCATGGCTTCGAATTCAAAGGCAGAATGGTGCGCATAGAAGTGACCGATACCCGCGGGGGTTCGGGTCGCAAAAGCAGTTCGTCGCGGAGTTCATCTTCTCAGAGCAGTGGGCGTCGTGACCGTGACCGGGATAAGAAGAAATCCCGGAGGTGGTAACGCTGGGTGTGATCTGGAGAACAAAGCGGGAGAAAGCGGCGCCATAGTGATTGGGGGAATTCAGCTCCCAGGGCGGGCGTTTGCGAATTACTCTCCGGCCATTTGGAAGAGCGGCTTTTTTTCGAGACCTGAATCGTTTTCGATTTCGGTCAGCATGGGTTTGTTTCGTTCGATGAACCGGTTAAAGCGCAACGCTACTGCGTCATACGCCTCCCTGTAGATATTGACGCGCTGGTCTGCAGCGCGGATGCTGTCAACCAGTTTTTGCACGGTGGTGTTGTAGGCAAATTCACTTTGCGACTCCGCCAGCGATATCAGTTCGTTCACCAGTGAGTTGGATACAAAGTCATATTCGCTGACCACTTCAGTGTCGGACATGGTGTGCTGATCGTATCGCATCGACGTTAGATCCTCCAGCCTTTCTTCCAGTGATTTCAATTCGTCGCGTTTTTCCGGAGTCGAGACGCTGAGTTCATGAAGCAAATGGCCCATGGCCCTGATCTTTCGGTTATCATCGTGCATCATCGAATTCCAGGCCTGCAGCAGCGTATCCTGATAGGCGAGGTAGTTTTCTGTCAGCGAATCAGCTTTGGTAAAACTGGTTTCTTTGACCGTTTTTTTCTCACAACCTGAAAGGGCGAGCATGAGGAGGGCGCCAATCGTCAATAAAGAAAAAAGGGATTTTGCGTTCATTACGGCGTGTTGTTATTTCCTGAGTAGTGCTGCCTTTTAATCTTCAAGACATCGGTCTGGTAACTGCCCTACAGGGGCTTAAATTGTTCAAAGGCTTCTTTACAATCATTGCAGTAATGAATCGACCGGCATAAGGTTGCGCCAAACAGGCTTTTGAGTTCAGTGTTCGAATGACCGCACCTTGGACAAATGGCCCGTTCCAGTACTTCCAGATCTTCAACCAATTGACGGGAGGGAGGGGGCGCGAGGCCGAAGTTTCTCAATGCCTGCCGCCCTTTTTGGGAAATCATGTCGGAATTCCAGGGTGTCTTAAAAGAAAGTGAAATATCGATGTTTTTTACACCGTACCTGGTCAGCACTTCGCGTATTTCGGATTGCATCATATCCAGGGCCGGGCAACCCACAAAGGTCGGCGTCATCCCGATCCTTACCGCATCCTTGTCAACGGTCACATCGGTGATCACACCGAGGTCAACAAGTGACAAGACGGGTATCTCGGGATCTTTTACATCCTCCAGCCACCCGTAAACGTCCTCTTTCGTGATCTCCTCCATATCCGGGCTGCTTTATTTGTAGATAACATCAAAAGATCCGGAAATGATCTGATTCATATGATGTTTCAGATGTTTTACATAATCTTCCGCCAGCCATTCGAGGGAATGAAGATTGCCGGTATTGATTTCTTTGCGATAATTTTCGCCTGGCATATTTTCCAATACTGCGCAAATCCGCAGGTTCAACAAACGCCATAACTGGATGACATCCTCTTTTGACATTTGCTGGTATTGATTCGCCGTCACCCAGAAATCCTGTTGATAAGCAATGAAGGGAGGCTGTTCTTCATATTGGCCGCAAATAAAACGTCGCAGGTTATTCTGTGCAGAATCGATCAGGTGACCGAGCACTTCCTTTTTGCTCCATTTATGCGGCAATGGTTTAGCAGAAAATTCAGCCTCCGGAATGGCTTCAACTTTTCTTGTGTAGGCGTTTACGATTTCGCGAAGTTCACGCACTGCATTTTTCATAAGGGTTTGGGGTTATGCTACCACTCCGCCGACGGATCGATTTTAAAGACCTCTGACATTTCATCCAGCAGCGGCTGAAGATGTTCGCTGTGTTTGCCCGACCTGCCACCGGTTACAGGTTGAACGGTTTCCCATGCCGGTAAGTTGAGCTGCGTCTGACTTAAAATGCTTTCGATCTTTTCTTTCCACCGTTGCTGGAGGATCTTTTCACCTTCGAATATTCCTTCGGCCATTAGCTGACTTTCGAAGGGCGAGGCTTCGAACATGCCCATCGCATAGGGCAGGGCGTATTCAAGGGACGTCTGAAGGCGGCGAATGCTTTCAGGAGTGGCTGAACCCAACTGTTTTATCCAGGTATTCGCATGGAGCGTGTGGTATTTAAGCTCTCCCCTGATTTTGGCCGACAACTCGGCCACGGGCTGAAAAGATGACGTCGTGAGCATCTCAAACCGAAGGGCCAGGCCGGTGTCGTATAAGAAATGTCGGATCAGGCTGAAATCATATTCACCATTCGGTAACTCAACAAAAATGCAGTTGCGAAATTCTTTCGCCTCGCGCATGAACGCTACGGTGTCAGGCGCTTGCTCGCCAAGTTGCTGGAGAATCGTGTAGAGCGCCAGGCTTTGTCCGATCTTGTCCTGGGCCATGGATGAGAATGCGATATCCTCCTCAAGTAAAGGGCCCATTCCCGTCCACTCGGAATTTCTGTGCCCCAGGATCAGTTGATCATCAGCAATTTTATAGAGCAGTTCTTTCACAGCGGGAACGTTCATATGGATATCATTTGGTCATAGCCTTGAGAGCGCGGCGCTCATGGCAGCATCCGGTTTATCAAATCCTTTAGTTTCTCACCACCCTTATATTCGGCGGCATCCCTGAATTTCTTTTCGGGCAACGTGAGCCACAGATCTTTTTCTTCAGGTGCGGTAAAGCGGATGTCTGACGTACGCAAAGCCCATACGTTCATTGCAGGCGTTTTTTCCTGTAACTCATTTTTCGCCCGCGCGATGGCGTGACCTGGATTTGCAGCCATGACTGTTCCTGCATGAACGTGCTGCTTGCCGCGTTTGAGCAGGTGGAAGATCTCAAAGCGCTCGTTCCCTTCTGCGTCTTTTGAATTTTCGATGAGGTCATAGACATTATTGCTTCCTTCCGTCATCGGCGAAACAAAAACATCCCGGGTATCGGCCACATACAGCGATGAACAGGTAAACCGACGGGTAAATGTTTCCTTCGCGAGGATGTATGCCATTTCGATGTTCGGGGCGTGCACGGCACCTTCATGGAGAAACGGTTTGTCTGCGCGCGGTTGGACAAATACCTCGAAGGTGCCGAATTGATCCATCGGCGCCTTGGGTTGTATCAGGCCGGGCTGGCCCACTTTTGGTAGACGCTTTACTCTCGGGTCAATGGATTCCACGCGTTGCTGTTTACTGTCGAGTTTAAAGATAAACGGATAGCAACCGATTGAAAAGCGAAATTTTTAACATTTTTATAAAATAAAATAAACCAAACCCCAGGGTGATACGTTGCTTTTTTTACCCCCTGGAACAGGGGAGGGGAGGCAATACCAGGTAGGATATAAATCAAAAACATGAAATACGTCGAATTCCTTTTGGCCCTTGACCTGCTGGCGCGGTATTACCCGAAATACCACAGTCACGAACTCCTGGTGTTGGCAGACGATATCTGGAAATGGATCAACAATGAGTTACCCGAAGACAGCAGTGCGCTTGTGTATCTGAAAAAATATTTCAAATCTCCTGCTCAGGCGTTCAGAGCTTTGCGTAGGGAAGTCCTGTTACGAGCCGGCCCTTTTCTGAATGTTAATTGATCAGGCCAATGGCGTCACATAAGAGGACCGGGAACTTTTCAGTGCTTCACGCACCCATTGCCCGCGTTCTTCCGCGATTCTTCTCACCTCGAGTCTTTCGTGATTACAGGGACCTCCCCCGTTGATGACGCGTTTGAATTCTTCCCAATCGGGTTCTGTATAGGTCCAGCGTCCGGTTTTCGGATCTTTGCTGAGTTGAGGGTCCGGAATCGTGAATCCCAGTTCCCGGATTTTCGGTACGTACATGTCAAGGAACTGGTTCCGCATGTCATCGTTGCTTGCCATCTTGACTTTCCACTTCATTAACATTTCTGTGTGGGCCGAGATCTTGTCGGACGGTCCAAAAAAGTGCATCATGGGGGGCCACCACCGGTTCAGGGCTTCCTGGAACATTTCCCGCTGTTTGGGCGTGCCTGCAGCCAGATAGATCACGCAATGGTGACCGAACTTAAGGTGGAAAGACTCTTCGGCACAGATGCGCTCCAGCGCCCGGCAATAGGGCCCGTAGCTGCCTTTGGCATTTGCCAGCTGGTTCACAATGGCGCCAGCATCCACGAGCCAGGATATGAAACAGGAATCAGCCCAGGTAAAAGCCGGGTAATTGAAGATGTTCGAATATTTTGATTTGCCGGAAATGAGATCCTGGATCATTTCTTCCCTGGTTTTGCCGAGGGTTTCGGCGGCGCTGTAAAGCAGTTGGGCGTGACCGACCTCATCCTGGACCTTCGCCATGAGGGCAAGTTTCCTTTTAAAGCCGGGAGCGCGCGTGATCCAGGTGCCCTCCGGAAGGGCCCCGATAATTTCACTGTGGGCATGCTGCTCGATCATTCTGATCAACTGGCGCCGGTACAACCGGGGCATCCAATCTGCCGGTTCGATCTTCTCTCCCCGTTCGATACGTGCTTCGAAGGCGGCAAGCAGCACCGGATCCTCGGTTGCAGCATCTGCCTTGATCCCTTCAAATGTGTTCCCGCCACCGTACATAACCGTTGTTTTTAAGTGGAAAATCGCCCGCTTATCAAAGATAAGGAAATCAGGCTCGGGAAAGGAGGCCTTCCGGGTGATCGCCCTGTCTTTGAAAACTGAATTATTTTGGATTTTGTTTCAAGCCGTTCACAAGCATATCCGACAGCTGAATACCCAGCTCGATGGGCTCGATCAGACCGGCAGGATCATACCACATGGGCATCCAGTTCAGAGAGGAGAACAACGTCATCACTGCAAGTTTCTTGTCAATGGTCTTCTTGAATTCGCCCGAACGCGTTCCCTGTTCGATGATATTCTTGAAGCGGTTGATATAATTGATGCGGAGAAGAAGAAAGTCCCTGAGGTAGGGTTGGCTCAAATGGCGGTGTTCATTCATGAAAACGGCGGAGGCTGTCAGATCTTTCGCCATTACCTGAATGTGGCCGATGATACCCTGGCGTAACTTTTCGCTGGCAGACAGGTTCTGTTTCTCCACTTCTTCAAGGGATTTTCTGAATTCCGCGGCCATGTCAAAGCACAGGTGGCGCAGAATTTCTTCCTTGGACTTGATGTGAGAATACAAACTCGCCGCCTCGATGCCCAGTAGCTGGGCAAGGTCGCGCATCGACGCGGCAGCATAACCTTTTTCCTTGAAAAGCTCTGCAGCCTTCCGAATCACCTGTTCTTTCCTCGATAAGTTCGCTATGCCATCCATAAAAGTAAATATAAAAAAATAATCAATAAGGGAACCACTTCTTTGCGGTTGCCTCTACCTTTACTACGTATGACTTTCATTACCATTGGCCAGTATTTCAACAAGCTGCACAGCGGACTTTTTACCCTGTTGATCATACCGGTAATGGTTTTTTCCGCCCTTTATTTTTTCGTAGGTGGAAAAGAACCTGACCCCCGGATGGAATACTACCTCATTGTGGGTACCGCAGTTTTGCTTGACTGGGCTATGGCCATGGTAATCTTCAATAAAAAAATTAAATCAGCCCGAAATGAACAAGGGTTGGGTGCAAAACTTGATAAATATTTCAAAATAACAATCGTTCGCTACGGCATTCTTTCCTCAGCGAGTCTGATGCTTGCCCTGGGGTTGTATCTTACCAGGAGCGATTTTTTTACAGCAATGTACGTGGCGGGTTTGATATTCTCAGGTACCCTTTGGCCTACAGGCCGCAAAGTATCTGAGGATCTTCGGCTGAGGGGAGATGAGCGGCAAATGGTGTATTTCAAGAAGGACAAATGGTGAGGGCCGGTGCGCTGTACCGTGGACCGGACTAAAATATAAGCCCGAAGCTGATGGCATTGAGTTCAGGGCCTTTGCCTTCGGCGAAAAGGTCGTTCATGTCATAGTTTACAAACAGGTCGGTGGACCGGACGCCTATCTGCAGCCGGAAGCCGTATCTTAAATTGTTGAGATAGAAATTATCGCGGTTCTTTTCCTTTTCGCGTTCGCCACCTTCTTCATACACCAGTTTGGATTTGCTGGAGACCCTGTATCCGACGTAGGGGCCGATGCCAAATCGAAAGCCGTCATTATTGCCTTCCCAGACGCGGTGTTTACGGCTGTGATTGCCAAAATCGAGCACCGGCACCAATGAGGCATTGATAAATGTGGCGCTGAGTTTACTTTTTATGTAATCAACGTTGCGGCTATCTGCTACGAAGGAAACGCCTGTCTCCTCTTTTTGGACCATCATATTGTCTTCCTGGAATTTGAAGCTGTACCAACTCACCCCCAGTGCCCATTCTACAAAAAGATTGCGCGCAAGCCTTGTTCGTTGAACCGAATTTCCCGCGACGTACCACGAACCCCATGGACGGACGGCATAGGCCTCACTGCCATCGGGGAACTGATCTTCTGAAAGGTAGTTATTCGTTCCCAGGTCGATGTTGTAGGATTGCCAGGTCTGTCCGATCTTTCCACGCCTGCTTTCTTCCCATTTGAGATCTGTATCGTCATCTTCGTCTTCCCAGGCCTGATCATCTCCATCTTCGCGACGTTCTTCTTTTTCGTCAGAGACGCTCCAGTCTTCTTCTTTTTCCTCGCGGGAATCTACCTGTTCCATTGTGTCGATGTCAATGGCATGCCGTTTACGCAGCTCCTGTATCAGGTCGTCAAACAGCTCCTGAAAATCATAATGCTGTAATACCTTCAGGTCTTGAGGGTCGCCGACGGTGAAAATGATTTTGCTTTCCTCTGCGAGGGGTATTATCACTGTGTCTGCCCGATTTGCCTGTGAAAATGCTGTGAAGGAGGCGCAGCTTAATAAAAATACAGGAGTTAACTTGAGATTCATACCTTATTGGTTTTCGTTCCGTTTGTTGTTCTTGAAATTCCGTGCGAGAATTTCATTTTTTTTCTGCCGGAGATCGCCGAACGGATCCTGATTGTGTTTCAGATCGTAGGCTTTATCAAGCAGCTTTCTCAAACCAGATGATTCTTTCACTTCGGAGGTTGCTTGTGCTTCTGTATTTTTTTTCTTTAAATATTTTTGATTCACTTCCTGTGAACTCAAGATGATGGTGATGTTTTCGTCCACGATCGGTTCGGTTACTGCGGCTTCGATCACGGCTGTACTTTCCTCCGGAGAATTTGGGTTGCCCGCAAGCAATGGCCCATCCGTTGGCTTGTGCCCGGCAGGGGCCCCCGGGTTGTTTTCCAGGATTGATTCGGATGGGATCGCAGGCGTTGATCGCTTCGGTTCTTTTCGCGATTGAAACACGTCCTTCTTTTCAGATCCGGCAATGGCCGGAAGGCCCGGCTTTTCAGATCCCTCATGGGCGGGGGGAGCTTGAGTTTCAGGAAGCCCGGGTTGGGTTTCTTTTGCGTTTTGTGATTCATTTAAGGGCCTGTCACTTTGTGAGGCCATCGGGTTCTCGTTTCCGTTCGGGAATCTGACGATCAATATAGAGGCGGTGATCAGCAATGCCGCACCGGCAGCGATCCTGAGCCAGAACATTTGATGGTTCTGCTTCGGAAGATTTCCGGAAACCCTGTTCCATATATCGGATGAAACAGGTTTCTCGTAACCGTGAAGTTTATTGCGAAAAAATTGATCCGGTTGTTGATTCATGGTTGCTGCATTTTTGTGTGGGACTGCCAGTCGGTGTCAACCAAAAGTTTCTGGAGAAAGATCCGGGCGCGGCTAAGCTGTGACTTGGATGTGTTTTCGCTGATGCCGAGCTGTTCCGCGATTTCTTTGTGAGAATATCCGTCAATGGCATACATGTTGAAAACGATGCGGTAGCCGGGCGGGAGTTTGTCGATCATCTGTAAAAGGTCCTCCTCCTCAAGATGGTCGCTGAGCCCGTTATAATCCGGTTCGCGGTCGGCTTTTTCCAGGTCGGTTTCCGCGAGCATCATGGTACGATTTCTCCTCAGACAGGTCAGGGCTTCATTGACGGTGATGCGGCGAATCCAACCCTCGAAGCTTCCTTCTCCCTTAAACTGATTGATCCGCTCAAAAACCTTGGCAAAAGACATGACAAGGATGTCCTCGGCCTGCATGGTGTTCCTGACATACCGGGAACAAATACCATACATCTTCGGGGAATATAAATCAAAGAGCTGTTGCTGGGCCTGTTGGTCGCCTTTCCTGCAACGCCCGATAAGATCGTCTTCTTTCGCGCGGTAAATCGTAAAGCTCATTTAGGGTTTTCCATACCTAAGATGCCTGTTTGTGCAGCGAGGTTGCCTCTCCGGAAAAAATAATTGGGAAATCTTTCGCCAGGGAGCTGTTGCCCTGAGCCGCCAGCCTTTTCAAATCAAAGCGGTCGGTATCAGGACTTCATCAAAAGACCAGCGAGATAAGGTAAACGAGAATAAAAAGGAGAAAAAAGATCATGGGTGAATATTATTGTGATGACAAGACGAACCAGCGGGCCAAAAGTTACAGTGGAGGTGGGCGGAACGCTTTCCGCCCATCGCCTCCTGCAGATATGCAGACAATCCTTTAATCATGACGCACTACCTCCGGGTTGCCGCGGTAATCGACATCACTGGCAACGCCCTCCTCCATTTCCAGCTTGCCCGCCACGTTCACTTTCGCGGATGAGGCTCCGTTGACTTCAACGAACGCGTCCTGAGTTTTCAGGTCATAGGCACGAAGGCGCGAAGCAAATTCGAGGTGCGCATTGAGGTTCTGCGCGTTCCCTGAAAGATCTGCCTCGGATTTGCCTGTCAGCTTGATGTTCAGATCCTCTACGTGGACGTCACCTTTGATGTTAATGGGGCCGCGGGCCTCGATTTCAAGGTCCTGCCCTGAAAAGTCCTCAATACGGATGGTGCCCAGCCCCAATGCCTCAATACCTTCGAGGTTAGGCAGGGTAATGACAATCTCCATTTCGTTAAGCGATAGCCCCTTTACTTCCCAGTCCTCCCAGTTGTAATTTCTGTTCCTTTCGAAGTCGATGATGAGGGTTTCGCCCTGGCGTTCCACGCGGTAGAGAGCCTTTTCTTCCTCAGGACCATTCAGTTCTATCGAATAGTTATCGCCCTGAAGGATGCGTACATCGAATTTTCCCGAAATCTCGATCTGGTTGAAATCCCTGAGGTCGGTGATGGTATCCCCGGAGGAGGTTCCGCAGGTGATACACTCCAAACCTTTTGGCGTCATTTTCCACGTATAGCCGTCGAGGTATTCACTGTCAACGTATTGTGAGATAAACCGGCTGATACCTTCATCCATGGTGAACGGGAAATCGTACGGGATGTACAAGACCATGTCCAGGTTCTGTGCGCGGAACACGGCGTTTTCCTTAAATCGGAGATCGTCATCAAAGGTGAAGACCGAATCAGCAAAGGATACATTGTACTCCACCATTTTCGCATTTTCTATCGCCTGAGAACGGCTACTACCCTGGGCCTCGAAAGTCTGAACAAGTTTGAAATCAGTCCCCTGGTAGCCGCGCAGTGTCAGGTGCGTACCGTCGTAATCCGTGCCGTCTTCATTCAGCTTCAGTACGGCGGTTTTTCCATTGATTTTGTAAGTGGTTTCCGCGGAGTACTCACCTTCTTCATGGAAAGCGTAGACGATTTTGGGAATACCCACGGCCAGCATGGCAGCGCTGACAAAAAACAACACGAACAATGTCCATCCGACCGTTCCCTGGAAGACCAGTTTTTTGGAAATTGCAGACGCGCCCAACAATATCAGGAAGATGCTGGGGATAATCGCTGCGACAACGCCTGCGAGGATAATCCAACCGGGGAAGGCGCGCGTAAATACTGCGATCGGCAGCTCCATGTCATGGAATTCAGGTACCCAGGGACTCGCTGCAAATAAGCCGAGCAATACCCCACCCGTTACGACGATGCTGAATACGAGGGCGATTCCGGTCAGGATAATGATCACCCCGATAGCGACCCTGACGATGTCGATCAGCGGCCCTATTAGTTTGCCAAGTGCCGTGAGGATTAATCCGATAAGCCGGAAGGGAAAAAGAAGTATCTGGGTAAGTGTGCTTTCGGGTTCACCCTCTTTAATATTGAAATTTCTTTTAATGTTTGACTCAATATTAGAGAGGGTGACCGGCTCCCCCTGCATTTGAATTTTATCTGTGATGGTCCGCGCCTCCGGAAGGCTCAACCATAAAATGATGTACAGAAATATTCCGAGGCCACCCGCGAATGTCAGCAGGATGAACAATACGCGAACAATGATGATGTCGATTCCCATGTACGCCGCCACACCGCCGGAGACGCCACCGATTACTTTTGTCTGCGGATCGCGAAACATCTTTTTGCCGAATTCGGGCTCATCGAGGTCGTAAGATCCGGGCACAATAATCCACATGATGATGTATACCAGTGCGGTAAAGCCATAAGCGAATAACAATGCGGCAAAAAGCAGCCGGATCCAGAGCGGATCGGTATTGAAATAATGGCCAAGGCCGCCGCAGACGCCTCCGAGTATCTTCCGTTTCTGGTCACGTCTTAATTGCTTCGGCGGCACATAGGCTCCCGTGCTTTTGTTTTGTCCCTCGCCACCGGTACCTGTATTTGCAAATGATGAGGCAACTTCCGGCTCCACGGGTTCTTCCACCGCTTTGAAGTCACTTACGCTTCCCATTGTGGCCATCAGTGCGCCCACGTCTTCTGCGGTAATGACCTGTTTCTCCTCATTGAGTTTTGAGAGAAAAATTTCCGCTATGCGACTTTCAATGTCCGCCAGGATCTCACTGCTGTCTTCAAAGGTTGAAAAATAGCGGTTGATGGAATCAAGGTACTTTTTGAGGGTTTCATACCCGTCTTCTTCAATGTGAAATATTATTCCGCTGATGTTAATGCTGATATTCTTTTTCATATCGGTGGTGACTCGGTGTTAAGCTTTGGCGTTAGATTTCAGGGTGATCATTTGTGTGGAATGAACCAGATCGTCCCACGTTTCCGTGAGCTTCTCCAGGAATTTGCTGCCCTTATCGGTCAGCTTGTAGTATTTGCGCGGAGGGCCGGACTTGGATTCAATCCATTTGTATTCAAGCAAGCCGGCATTTTTCAGGCGTGTGAGCAACGGGTAAAGGGTGCCCTCCACTACAATCATCTTTGCGGCGGTTAACTCGTCCAGCATATCCGAGGCATATACCTCACCGCGCGAGATAATATGCAGGATGCAGTACTCTAAAATACCCTTTCTCATTTGTACCTGCGTGTTTTCAAGATTCATACTTCACCGTTTTAGGTCGTTCTTAACCAGTTTAACGAAAAAGTACTATGCATGACCAAGTACTGGAGGTTTAATAGAAAAAATATTTCATAAGGTACTGTAAAACAGCGTATTAAAATTATTATTCCCATTATAGCCGGTCTAAAAGCGTTGCGGAAATAACATTTTTTGTACGATAATGTACACGCAGTTTTGTAAAACGGACAGGTTTGAGCCCCTTATTCCATCAATCCGGTTTGTGGACAAATCCCGCTAATTCCCGGTACACCGGTAAATAGTCAAAACGGGCAATATCAGTTGAATACAGGCGGTAGACAATTTCGAGCGTTTCTTTGTCATAGTACGCCCGGTAGTCAAAGGGCAAGACAGTCCGGTGACTGGTCTTCAGGCTTATTCCATGGCGGGATAAAAAGCTCACGATCATGTCTTCCTTCTCGAGTTTCATGACCTCAACATGGATGTGCCGCGACGCATAGTATTTCAGGAAATCACTCTGGGGTCTCAGGTGTTGATCTTTCACCCGATCAGGAATGAATGAAAGCCTCCTGACAAAATCTTTAAAGGACAAGTCCCTGTTCAGTATCCCGAATAGATAGTCTTCATAAATAAAATGATCCGTTCGCTGCTCGAAGAACTCGCGATAAACCGATACGATCCGCGCGAAGGGATTGCGCACGACAATAAAAAATGTTGCATTCGCTCCGACGGCATCCACTGTCCGTTGCAGGTTTACATCCGCGAGGAAGTTGATCTTTTCCGGCGAGAGATCGTTTCTCTCCAACCCGGGGTACCGGGCCAGCAACATGGTTAGCGATAATGCTGTGCTCGCAGCCTTTGGATTCCTGACATAGGCGAGATTTACTGCCGGTACAAAAAGATGTCCTCCCTGGTCGCGAAGTGAGTTTCTCAGATAAGCAAGCTGGCCAGACAATGCCCGCACATACAGATTCTGAAGCATTGTCTTTTTCCACAGAGGCCTCATGGCGTTTTCGTCTTTTCTTTCAGGACAAAATTTTCTCAAATCCTTCAATCCTTCCGCTTTCAAAAGGCCAAAGTCATAACCACTGTGACGAAAGTTGCCATGCCTCACGATAAGTCTGGTGAGCTGTGCAAAGCTGAGGAGTGAATTCATGCATGTCTTCAACAAACGCCAAGATAAATATTCATGTTCATCCGACTACTTTCTTTCTTTTCAGCGTATTAAAGGGCGCATGGTTCTGTATATTGCATTTTAAACCTGAGGGGCCTGACTTTTAGCAATGAAACGCACTGTTTCAGCATTTTTTTTGCTTATCGTGTTTCACGCGATGGGTCAGCATGGCGAGGAGTGGATTCAATTCGATCGGCCATATTTTAAGATCCCCATCGCAAAAGAAGGTCTTTACAGGCTTTCGTATCAGGATCTTCAGCAGGCGGGATTTGATGTTTCCGCCAACCCGAAAACCTTTCAGCTTTTTCACCGCGGTATTGAACAGTCAATTATTGTTCAGGGCGAGGATGACCAAGTCTTTCATCCTTCCGATTTCATTGAGTTCTTTGGCCGGGGCAACGACGGCGCACTTGACAGCAGTCTCTATGCCCAGCCGCATTTTCAGCCCCACAGATTATACAATCTATACAGCGATACAACCTTTTATTTTCTGACGTATGGATCTGATACCGGGAAAAGGATGCCATTTCATTCCGGCCCGGCGGGGACGCTGATCCCGGAAACGCATCATCTGGCGGAGAAACTGTTGATCTTAAAAGACCATTATTCCGCAGGGGCAGACTACGGAAATGTGCAGCTGAGCATTTTTGATGAAGGTGAAGGATGGATGGGAGCACAGATCCTGCAAAATCAGGAAGTAACGTACTCCCTGGACGGAATATCGGAGATCAGCGTTCTTTCGGGTAAACCTGTTCTTGAATTGCTGTTGACAGGAAGAGGCCCCATGACGCATGCGGTCGAAGTATACGCAGGATCACGACTCCTGTCAACCGTTTCTTTTTCAGGATATCAATCCTATAAACACACACAGGAGATCGAATGGTCGGATATCGATAGCAATGGGAAGTTTACATGCAGGATCAAAGTCAAAGGGTCTGGAGAGCCTGACCGTGTGAGTGCGGGTTACATCCGCCTGACGTATCCTCAGCTCCTTTCAATGGCCGGTGCAACAGAGCGGATCTTTTCACTGAGGGAAAATGCCAATTCTTCTGCTTATATCCGCATCCAAAATCCTTCTGCGGGGACGCGCTTGCTAGATGTTACGGATCCTGTACACGCAATTGTAATCGGGAGTGCAGCCACTGCGACCCTCGATGCTCTTATTCTGGGCGCTGGCGTCCGGAAGATATTTGCAACATCAGCAGTGCGCGTTCCGCAGCAAATCAAAAAGGTGACCTTCCGGAGATTTCATCCTTCGGCATTCAATTACCTCATCATCACCCATCCGTCACTGCGCAAACCTGCCATGGGATACACCGATCCTGTGAAGGCCTACGGCGAATATCGCGCCCTTCCGGAAGGAGGCGGTTTTGATACGCTGATCGTAAATATCACCCGGTTGTATGATCAGTTTAATTATGGCGAACAATCGCCACGGGCCATATTTCAGTTCTTAAAATTTTGTGCGTCGGTAAAGACGCCGGATTACTTATTTCTGATAGGGAAGGGCCTTGATATAAATTACGGTTATTACCGAAATCCCGCTGCCTTTCCGCTTTACAAAGACCTTGTGCCCACAGCGGGTTATCCGGCGTCCGACATGGCCTTTAGCGCCTCCCTCTCCGGAAACGTAGCAACGGGACGGCTAACTGCTACGAGTCCTGCCGAGGTGGCCGTGTATCTGAATAAGATCAAGGAGCGTGACGCCTTACCTTTTGACGACCTGAACAGAAAGAAGGTTCTTCATCTCAGCGGCGGTATTGAAGAATACGAACCTGTTATGTTCCGGAATATCCTGGCAGATTATGCCACTGTCGTGGAGGGTAAGTATCTCGGCGCACACGTGCAGTCCATCGCCAAACGATCCACCGCGGTCAAACTGGTCAACATCGCCGAGCAGGTGAATCAGGGACTGGGTCTGATCACTTTCTTTGGACATTCCGCGCCCAATACCACGGACTTTGACATCGGTCATGTCACAGATCCCGTCATGGGTTATAATAATAAGGGCAAGTACCCCATGCTTCTGATGAACGGCTGCAATGCAGGCTCATTCTTCCTCAATACAACCATTTTTGGAGAGAACTGGATCAACGCGGCGGATAAAGGCGCCGTTGGTTTTATTGCCCATAGTTCTTACGGACTGCTTTCAGGGCTGCAGCGTTATTCTTCCACTTTTTACGACGTGGCATTTGCCGATTCTGTTTTCCTGAAAAGAGGCGTAGGCAAAGTGCAACAGGAGGTAGTGCGACGGTATATTGAGAAGTTTGGAAACACCCCCAACGGAATATCACAAGTCCAGCAAATGGTATTGCTCGGCGACCCAGCCGTAAAATTGTTTGGAGCAGAAAATCCGGATTACGCCATTGACGGAAGTGAGATTTTCACCTCATCCTTTGATGGTGAACCCATCACTGCCTATACCGATTCCTTCCTCATTCATATTCCTGTGAAGAACCTGGGTATTGCCGGCGGAAAAAAGATCAGGGTGGAGGTGAGCCGCAGATCTGCCGACCAGCCATCCATCCAATATGAAGCGATCATCGATGGTGTCTTATACCTTGACACCATTTCGATGCTCATCCGCAATGCGGATACCACTGGTTTCGGAGTAAATGTTTTTTCGGTCAGCGTGGATGCCGATGATCTGGTTGTGGAATTGAGCGAGTCCAATAATACCGCTGAGTTCCAGTTGTTCATTCCCTCAAACGGTACCCGGAATCTTTATCCGTACAACTTCAGCATCGTAAGATCCCGTGAAGCGGATCTTTCTTTCCAGTATACGGATATTCTGGGAGCGCGGCGTACCTACCTGCTTGAGATCGATACCGCGAGCACCTTCGATAGCGGATATAAAAAACAATTTCAGATCGATGCGCAGGTGTTGGGCCGGCAGCACGTTGAATTGCTTCCGGTTGATTCCCTTGTTTACTATTGGCGAACGAAACTTGCTGCCCCCCTTGATACTGAGAGCAAAGCGTGGACAACGAGTTCCTTCAGCTTTATTGAGGGAGGGCAGGAAGGATGGGCGCAGATGCAGTTTCCCCAGTTCATGAACAATGTTTCCTATGGTCTGGTGAAGGATCCTGCGCTTCGGAAGATTCATTATGAAGAAACGATCAGCGATATCGCCATCAGGACATTCTCAACTGCCGCGGGGAAACCGATCGACTCCGTAAGTTTCAAAATAAACGGTGTGGAATTTAATTTGCTGAATCAGGGAGGCGCATGCCGTAACAACACGATCAACCTGATCGCCTTTGACAGGAACTCGACACAGCCCTATGCTGGCCTGTACTTCACCTGGTATGAACTGCTCTATCAATTCGGTGGCAGAATGCTGTTATGTGGTCGCGAACCTTATGTCATCAACAGCTTCAAGCCGAACGAACTGGTCACCGGAAATGGCAATGACCTCATTCAATACGTTGACAATATTGCTGAAGGTGATTCGGTGGTCCTCTTCAGCATGGGTGATGCAGGGTTTCTGCAATGGCCCGAGGCAGCAAAAGCAAAATTATCCGGGCTTGGCATAGCATCAACACAGCTTGACGGGCTGCAGAACGGAGAGGGTGTGGTCATCTTCGCGCGCAAGGGATCGACTACCGGGTCAGCGACGGTTTTCAAAGCACCATCAGCCGAGGCGCCGGTACAGATCAATAAGACCATCGCGGGGAGGTTTTCCTCCGGCACAATGACGTCCGCTGTGATTGGTCCGGCTCAACGGTGGGAAACACTGGTTGTCAGGTACCGCGATGCAGAGCCTTCAGATCATACCAGTTTCTCCATTGTAGGCATCAAAGGCGATGGCGACGAGGATACCTTAAAAACAGCTATCCAGTCGACTTACGATCTTTCCTTTATAGACGCACAGGCATACCCGCATTTGAAAGTTGTTTTTCATACGCGTGATGACATCAACCTCACTTCCGTTCAACTGGACCAGTGGCTGGTAGTATACGAGCCTGTTGCCGAAGGTCTTGTGTTCTTTCGCGGCGCGGCCGGGATGCAAGTGCTGTCGCAAGGGCAAACCTTCAGAGGCGATTTCGGTTTTGTCAATGTAAGCGAAAAGCTGTTTGCGGATTCACTCCTCGTGCGGTTTGATCTGTCTGGCGCCCCGGACACGGGTGTGGGAGCATCGACCCTCCGGATCAGTCCTCCGTTACCCGGCGACACCACATTGTTCACCATTGATTTCAAAACAGAAGAGAAAGCAGGCATTAACGACGTGGAGGTATTTGTGAACCCAAGGGTGGTGCAGGAAAAATCCTTCGACAACAACCTTGTTTACTTACATGATCACGTGCAGGTAATGGCTGACGACCGGGCACCTGTCATTGATGTGACCATTGATGGACGACATGTTGAAAATAATGAATACGTCTCCGTCAGTCCCGACATTCTGATCACGGTGTGGGATGAAAATCCGTTCATGTTAAAGACAGATACCGCGGGCGTAAACATTTTTCTGGCGCTTCCGTGTGAAACGGCGGAGTGTGCCTTCCGGCGCATACATTTTTCAAGGGATGACATTGCGTGGGAACCTGCCACGGCGACTTCCAGGTTTGCGATCCATTTCACCCCCGCAAACCTGTCTGAGGGAACGTATACCCTCCGTGTGGAGGCAAAGGACGATAACGGAAATCAGGCGTCGCAGGAACCTTATGAGATCACTTTCAGGGTTGATCACAATTCGTCGGTGGTGGTCTCTTCACCTTATCCGAACCCGTTTTCGATTCAGACAACGTTTGACGTGCTCCTTACAGGCGAGGAGAGTCCTTCCTTTTCCTACATTCTTGAAATAGCCTCATTGGATGGAAGGTTGGTTGGAAGATTCTCGCATGAAGACGAGCAGGGCGTGCATGTGGGTACAAACAGAATTGACTGGGACGGCACCGGTGCTGACGGTAAAAGTTTGCCTGACGGCATCTATTTGTATCGTCTGTCCGTCGGGGCTGCCGGTGTAAAGGAGATGCACCGCGGAAAAATTGTATTGTCGCGGTAAAAAAAAAGAGGCACCATGATGCTGTGCCTCTTTTTTTTTTTTGCTTTTGCAGCTTCTAGTGATGATGACCGCCTTCGCCGTGTACGTGGCCGTGAGAGATCTCTTCATCCGTCGCATTTCTGACTTCCACCACTTCAACGGCGAAGTTCAGCGGCACACCCGCCAGGGGATGGTTGCCGTCGACGGTGATAGATTCGAGTCCCACATCGGTCACTGTGACAACGCCGCCCTGGTTGGTAGAGAAGCGCATGCCCGGTTTTACTTCCTGATCGCCAAATGCAGAACGCGGAACTTTCTGGACGAGGTTTTCATCTTTTTCGCCATAACCTTTTTCAGGCTGGATGGTGACATTGAATTTTTCCCCTTTCGTTTTCCCTTCAAGCCCCTCTTCCATACCTGGAATCAGATTGCCGGCACCATGGAGATAATGCAGCGGATCGCGGCCCTCACTTGAGTCAATGACAGTTCCTTCATCATCGCGTAGTGTATAATGGATGGAGGCCACTTTGTTTTTCGAAATTTCCATAAAGCGTTAATAGTTAAGTTTAAAATAAAGGAAAAGCAATGACCGGCGCTTGCCGGTCAATGAATCTTCCTGTAAATCGGTCAGAAGCGGGGTTTTGAATATCGCAAAGGTACGAACCCCGATTTAATTTACGAGACAATTTTCACTTTTAGCGAGGTGCCTTCCTCACTGATAATCTCGACAATCTGGCCCTTTTCAATAAAGTCGCCGCGGGTATAAGCATCGTATAATTTGTCATCGATCATCACCTTGCCGCTTGGCCGCAGGACTGTCACTGCTGTACCTCTCTTGCCAAGGAGGGATTCGGTATACTGGAAAGAAACATATCCTGAGCTTCTGTTCTGTGTATCCGTCAGGGCAATATGTTTAAAAAAGCGTGTTTCCGGAAGCTTTGATCCGCCGACCAGCAACAATATCATTCCTCCGAGGGTTCCCCCCATGGCGGCTGCGAGCGCGTAAAGCAGGTCGTTCATGGGTACGAATTCAAAATCAAAGGCGTCGTTATTGATCATGATCAGAAACAATGATCCGATGGTGAGTACAATGCCGGAGATACCGGCAACACCGAAGCCGGGCAGGACAAAGATCTCCACGCCGATGAGTCCGATCCCTATGAAAAATGCAATGATCTCCCAGTTTGCGGCAAGGCCATTGAGATAATAGGGTACGAGGTACAGGATGAGCGCCACCAGTGCTGCCAGGCCCGCGAATCCAAGGCCGGGCGTCTGCATTTCAAAATAGATCCCGGCAATAATGATCAGGATCAATATACTGCTGATAAAAGGATTCAGCACAATGCTGATGATCTTCTCGGTGGCTCCGAGTTCAAACTTGTGAAGGGTATAATTTTTCACCTGGTTTCGCTCCAGTATTTCTTCGACAGACTCCACTTTTGCTTCACAGAAACCGTGCTCAAGCGCTTCTGATGTCGAGAAAGTAATGATCTTTCCCTCCTCTTTTACCCCCTCAATGACGATGGTCTCATCCACCATGCCTTCTGCAATCTTTGGGTCGCGGCCATTTTCTTCTGCGGTGGAGCGCATGATCGATCGCATATACGATTGATATTTGTCCGGCGCTTTTTGCCCCTGACCGTCAACCACGGTGGCCGCGCCGATGCTCGCGCCCGGCGACATGTAAATGCTGTCGCATGCAATCGAGATGAGGGCGCCCGCAGAAGCAGCATCGCTGTTGATGTACACCCATATCGGCTTTTTAAAGTGCATGATCTTGTCGACAATCTCCTTTGCATCCGTCAACACGCCACCGTAGGTGTCCATTTCAATGATGACGAAGTCTGCCTTTGTGTTCTCCGCTTCGATAAGCGCCAGGTCCACATACCGGTGCATGCGCGGATCGATTACGTCCTTGATCTCCATGACCAGTACTTTCTTATCCTGGGCCATTAACGAGGCCACGGAAAGAAATGCAGCAAACAACAGCATTGATTTTTTCATACCTTTCGAATATTGCTAAAACTATAAAATCAGTCTCGTTTTCTCCCGCTCACCTTGTCAACATTGGCCCATACAAAAGAATCTAAATTTTCTTATTCCTGTCCCGGCATCATATGGAATATCCTGGCTGACGGAAATAGTCCCAGGCTGTTCCTGGAAGTCAGAGATGTTGATCAGAAAAAAGTCTCTTTTTCAGCATTGAATTTACAAAATTATGAGTGGTTATGGAAGGATGTTGTTCTTGAAGAGCGCTGGTGGGTCAGCATGACCGCCATCGCCGGTGACAAGTTGTTGTTAACCATATATACGGACACCAATAATCCGGATAAAAAAAGCCTTCTTGCGTACGATGTCCTGAAAAAAGAAATTTCCTGGTGGTATAACGGGTTTTCAGTTTCTGCTGCAAATACCCTGTATGTGAAAGGAATAGATGCCCGGTTTCCCGCAAAGGAGATCATTTTGGACTTATTTACCGGCACCCCGGTTCAGAACGTCGATTTTCATTTGGAGGATTCGCAAAATTTTCCAGTAATTCGACCGTTTCAATATGAGGAGGGTACCGCACATTTTAACACCGTGAGGGACTTTTTAGTATCCAGGCTGGGTATCGGACCCGTTGCGACGATCGATTATCTGGAATGGGGAAGGCTGATAATGATGTCTGTTTTTGTAAAAGAAAACGATTTGGCCAATTTTTTGTATGGATTCAATTCCAGTGGAGCGCTGATTTTTAAAGAAACATTGGGAGAAAACCTCAAGGGAGTCGGATTGGATACCTTTTTTATCTATTCAGATCACCTCATTTTTGTAAAAAATAAAAAAGAGCTGGTAAGCTGTAAGATACTATGATCAAACTATTGTTCCTCATTGCTTTTTCCTGGAATGCCGAAATGCAAACGGACTCACTGGGCATCGAAACCATTAACGGAAAGACCTTTGTTATCCATAAAGTGGAGGAAAAGGAAACTTTG